>JBDGQM010000001.1:0-7835 GCA_042219065.1 Salinibacter sp.
TGGATTGGGTTTTGAGATCGCTTTGACTAAAGAATGAGAGTTGACACTCCACTAGCTTTGCAGGATGCCTTCGATCTTGGTTGTCGACGACGAAGCAAGTATTCGTCGGACGCTCCGCGAAATTCTTGAGTACGAGGATTTCGACGTCGAGGAGGCCGTCGACGGGGAGGAGGCCCTGTCTGCCCTCCGCGAACACGTGTACGACCTCGTCATCCTCGACGTCAAGATGCCGAAGATCGACGGCATGGAGGTCCTCGAAACGATCGCGGAGGAGGGCTACGAGGTGCCGGTCCTCATGATTAGCGGCCACGGCACCATCGAGACCGCCGTGGAGTCGACCAAACTGGGGGCCTACGACTTCATTGAGAAGCCGCCGGACCTCAACCGGCTCCTGGTGACGGTGCGCAACGCCCTGGACCACGGCCAGCTCGAGGTGGAAAACCGGCGGATGCGACAGGCCATCACCGAGCAGAACACCGGCGACCTGCCGCCCATTATCGGGGAGAGCGACGCCATCCAGGAGGTCAAGGACACCATCGAGCGGGTGGCCCCGACCGAAGCACGGGTGCTCATCTCGGGCGAAAATGGCACCGGCAAGGAGCTGGTGGCCAAGTGGATCCACTACAAGTCGGCACGGGCCGAGGAGCCCATGGTCGAGGTCAACTGTGCCGCCATTCCGAGCGAACTGATCGAAAGCGAGCTGTTTGGCCACGAGGAGGGATCTTTTACGGGCGCGACCCAGCAGCGCATCGGCAAATTCGAGCAGGCCCACGAGGGAACCCTCTTTCTCGACGAGATTGGGGACATGAGCCTCTCGGCGCAGGCCAAGGTGCTGCGGGTGCTGGAGGAGGACGAGATCGAGCGGGTGGGCGGCGAGCACAGCATCTCGGTGGACGTGCGGGTGGTGGCCGCGACGAACAAGGACCTCATGGAGGAGATTGAGGAAGGCAATTTCCGTGAAGACCTGTATCACCGAATCGGGGTCATCCTCATCGATGTGCCCCCGCTTCGGGAGCGTCGGGACGACATCCCACTGCTCACCCGTCACGTTGCCGATCGTGTGGCCCAGCGCAATGGCCTGCCGCCCAAGGACTTTACCGAGGAGGCCGTTCAGCGACTGAAGCGCTACGACTGGCGCGGCAATGTGCGGGAGCTCCACAACGTGATCGAGCGGCTGCTCATTCTGGTGGCGGACGAGACCATCGAGGCCGCCGACATTGATCAGTTCGTGCAGCCGGGAGCGGGCGCGGATGGGGCCACGCAGGAGCTCGTCGAGGCGTACGACGACTTTAGCGACGCCCGCGACCAGTTCGAAAAGCGTTTCATCCAGCACAAGCTCCACGAGCACGACTGGAACGTGAGCCAGACGGCCGAGACCATCGGCATCCAGCGGTCGCACCTCTACAACAAGCTCAACAAGTACGGCCTGGAGCGGGGCGATTAGGTTGCGCAGTGGGTATTGCGTGGTGCGTACTGCGTATCCACCTCGAAAACGGAGACCGCGTCACGAAATACGCACTACGAAATACGCAATACGGGTCGGGCGTTCGCCGATGTCCCGCCGCCGGACGCAGTTCCAATTCTCATCTTCCCCCTCCAGTCCTTCCCGCCAACGTGGATGCTCCGCTCCTTACGGTCGACAATCTCGTCAAACAGTACGATACCGGTGGGGACGAGCCCCTGACGGTGCTCGAGGACCTGAGCATGACGGTGCAGAGGGGCGACATCATGGCGGTCGTTGGGGAGAGTGGAACGGGAAAGTCGACGCTTCTCCACCTGCTCGGCGCGCTCGACCGTCCCACCGACGGCTCCGTCCGGTTCGAGGGCGAGGACCTTTTCGCGAAAAGCGACGATGAGCTGGCGGCCTTCCGCAACCGGTCCATCGGGTTCGTCTTTCAGTTTCATCACCTGCTTCCCGAGTTCACGGCCCTCGAAAACGTCGCGATGCCGGCCCTCATTCAGCACCGGTCGATGGACGACGTGACGCCGCGGGCCCGCGAGTTGCTCGATCTGCTGGGGCTGGCCGACCGGGCCGATCATCGGCCCGGGACGCTCTCGGGCGGCGAAAAGCAGCGGGTCGCCATCGCCCGGGCCCTCATGAACGAGCCGGCCCTGGTCTTGATGGACGAGCCGACGGGCAACCTCGACGCCCGGACCGCCGAACCGATGCACCGAGAAATTGAGCGGCTCAGTCGCGACATCGACCAGGCCTTTGTGCTTGCCACCCACGATCCGTCCCTCGCCGACATTGCCGGCCGGGCCTACCGGCTCGAGCTTGGGCAGCTCCACGACCTGGACCCCACTGATGAGATGGCCCCCCCAACTCCGGCGTCAGACCGCGGGACGGACGCCTCGTGACCGGCACGGCAATCGCAGCTTGGCCCTGGGTCTGATGTTGTCTCGATCCAAGGCAATGCGCTCGTGCTCCCATTCGCCCTCTCTCCCAGTCCCCCCTGGGCTTTTTCATTGATCAGAGGCGGACGAGCCGCCATCCCCTAGGGGGATTTTACCGATGCGTGAGGAACTTCTTGAACGGGATGCGCCCACCTCGACCGAGAATGCTCTGGCGGAACGGGGTTGAGTATGAGAGTGTGGGCGTATGGGCGTTTTTTTTCATTCCCACATACTCCCAAACGCTCATACCTAGAGGCGTTATCTTCAGGAATTTCTGCACGGTTCGGTAACGTGCGATCGCCCTCCCGGGGCCGGTGGATGAAACGAATCTGGTTCGTCTGCCTCATATCCTGAACCCGGGGTCAGACTGCTCATTAAATCATCAGTTGAGAAAACGGGGCCTCCGCAGTCAACGCGAGCACCGGATTCGTAAAGCCTGTTCGTCGTCTTCCGCCCCGTCCCGCCAAACAGTTCTTCGCGACATCCACTCCTTGCTGCTCCATGAACTCGATTGATGCGCTCCCGCTGTTTCCGCTGAGTCTCGTTTTATATCCGGGCGAGCAGCTCTCCCTCCATATCTTTGAGGAGCGGTACAAAGACCTCACCGCGTACTGCCTGGAGCACGACGTCCCGTTCGGCATCGTCCGGGTCGAGGACGAGGAGTGGGCCGACGTGGGCACGACGGCTCGGATTGAGCAGATTGCGAAGCGCTACGAGGATGGGCGGATGGACATTATCGTGCGGGGAGAGGAGCGGTTTCGCATCCAGGATGTCCACGAGCGGTTTAGCTACTACACCGCCGACGTTACGCTCCTCGAGGACGAGGACACAAGCGTCGACCTCGAACTGAAAGAGCGCGTCATTACACAGCACATGAAGCTGCTGGAACTGGCGGGCCGCACGGTTCGACCCGATCTCTACGAGAACGTCGATCGCCTCTCCTTCGTGCTTGCGCAGAACGGGGCGCTCGACGGATCGCAGAAGCAGGAGCTGCTCGAACACACGACCGAGAACGAGCGCATCCGCTACCTCATCCACCACTTCGAGTCGGTTATTCCGCGGATCGAGCAGCAGGAAGGCGTCCAGCGGCGCATCCGGTCGAACGGGCACTTCAAGGACTTTCCTCCGGAAGAGGTGTGAGGGTCAGGGCAATCGTATGTTGAACGCTTCCTTTCCGGCAAGGAGGCTCGTCCGCCTCTGATCAACGAAACAGCCTGACAAGCACGGACGAGAGGGGGCGTGGAGTACTGACGCACTGCCTCGGAGAGAGGCAACATCAAGACTCAAGCCAAGATGCGATGGCCATGGTGTGAGGGTATGGACATTGGATGGGCTGTTCGCAACGTTAAGTTTGTCACATCGGCCTTCCAGTCCATCTCTCACCCCCATGCCTCAGATCGGTCCATACACCCTCCATGCCCTTGAGACGGGTCGGTTCGGCCTGGACGGAGGGGCCATGTTCGGAATCGTCCCGAAGCCGCTCTGGTCGGAGCGCATCGCGCCCGACGCCCAAAATCGGATTCCCCTGAGCATGCGGTGCCTGCTGCTGGTGGGACCGGACCGCGTGATTCTCGTGGATACCGGAGTCGGCGACACGTTCGAGGGCACCAAATACGAGGACATCTACGCGGTCGACCACGAGACGGCCACGCTTCGGGGCGCACTCCGGGCGCGTGACCTGGAGCCCTCCGACGTGACCGACGTCATCCTCACGCATCTCCACTTCGATCACTGCGGGGGAAGCACTCATCAGACCGATGCGGACGCCGAGGTGACCTTTCCCACCGCCACGTACCACGTACAGGAGGAGCACTGGGACTGGGCCACAGATTCGAATCCGAAGGAGCAGGGGTCGTTCATTCCCGAGACGTTTGCTCCGATAGAGGCGGCCGATCAGTTGCATCTCGTGGACGGAGACGGACCGCTCCTGCCTCACATCGAGGTCGAGCGGGTCTACGGCCACACCCACGCGCAGCAGATCGTGCGCGTCCACGACGACACGACCACGCTCGTCTACGTGGCCGACCTGTTGCCGACTTCGCATCACCTCCGTCCGACCTGGACGATGGCCTACGACATCCGTCCGCTGCAGACGATCGAGGAGAAAGCGGACTTTCTTGAACGGGCAGAGCGTTCGGAATGGAACTTGTTCTTTGAACACGACCCGGAAGTTGCGGTCGCCGACTTAGAACGATCCGACCGCGGCATTGATGTTGTCCGCCCGCGATCGCTCATCGACCTGTAGACGCCCGGACCATTTGCCGGGAGGCGACTGCAGGCCTACGTCTTTTTCTTTGCACCGACCCCGTTCAGTTCAATGACGACCGACTTCGACGAGCCCGAAACGGAGGAGGAGCTTCACGAAGTGATTTCCTCGGTCTACCATGACCTCAACAATCCGCTCTCAATCATTGCGGGGAACGCCCAGTTCCTCGTGGAATTGAGCCAGGAGGAGGAGCTCGACGAGCAGTTCCTGTCGTCGGCCCAGGACATCCAGGAAGCGGCGCAGCAGATGTCTGAATCGCTCCAGCGACTGACGCGTCTGAAGGAGCGCCTGAAAGAAGAGAAGACGCAGTGAGGCGACCGCAACGCCTCGTCCCCGATCTGCTGGACGGGGCGGTTGCGCTGGGGGCGTGTGCTACGGCGAGTGCACCTGCCCCCGACGATCGGATAGGGGCTCTATTCGGGGGCCAAGAGGCCGGACTCGCCCGCTGTATGGGCCGGTGCGCTTCGTCGATCGGAGGCAAAGCGCCCTCGACACCTCAACGGAAACTTTGCACATGCCATCGCTCTGGGGGGGAGTTGGCCGGGAACGCGTGTGGGAGGTTTACATTCATACCTATTAGTCCTACAATTTTGGGGTCCCCACCACCGGGGAGTTCCGAACCGAGGTTCCTCCGAATAATCATATCCTGCGGCCCTATTGAGCCTAAAGCGTTACGGATGACGTACTGCCGCCCCAGAAGGTGGCATTCGGCGTTGGATGTACATTCATCAGACGACGTTCGCCCCGCGGACGCGATCGACGCGGACCCGTCGCGGACATTCCACTAGACCCTGCGCCGACACTCGTTTTCGTACGCGATCAACCCACCCTTCGTCATGCTAGACGCGCCTTCCTTGCACCTTCGTCGGTCGTGCGCTTCCCTGCTCGGCCTGTTTGTTCTTGCGTTGATGCTGGCAGTCCCGGCCCACGGTCAGGTCGCCCAGTCGTCCGCACTCTTCTTACGGATTGAGCCCGACAGCCGCTCGGCCGGCATGGGGAATACCGGGGTTGCACTCGCGGACGATGCGAATTCGATGTTCTGGAATCCGTCCGGGCTCGCGTTCCAGAAAGATACGCAGGTTGGGCTCACGCACGCCAACTGGCTGCCGGAGTTCAACGCAAACCTTTTCTACGAGTACCTCGTGGGCAGCTACCACGTCGATGGCGTGGGGACGTTCGGGGGGAACGTCACGTTTCTGAACCTCGGAGAGACTGAGATTCGAGACAACCAGGGGAATCGGCTGGGGGTGACCAACTCCTATCAGCTTGCGGGTGCGGCGTCGTACGGCGCCAAGGTGACGGACCGGCTGGGGGTTGGCACCTCGCTTCGTTTCATCTATTCGAAGCTGACGTCGGGGCAGCGCGACGCGACCGGCGACGGGAAGGCCTCAACCCTCGCAACGGATCTGTCGGCCCTGTACCGCTCGGCGCCCTTTGCGCTCGCGGGCACGGAGGCCACGTTCTCTGCGGGGCTCAACATTGCGAACCTGGGCGGCACCCTTGACTTCAACGAGCAGGAACTTGGCTCCGACCCAATCCCGGCGAGCTTCCGGATCGGGCCGGCGCTGACGCTCGACTTCGACAAGTACAACACGCTCACGATTGCGACGGACTTCAACAAGTCGCTGGTGAGCTCGGACGTAGAGGTCCAGGACGGAGACACGGCCCGAGTTGGGAATACAGGCTTCCAGGCCCTCTTTGACTCTTGGGGGTCGGCCCGGGGTCAGGTGAAGCCCAATGGCGAAGCCACCACGCTCTCCTTGCTCCAGCAGTTCACGGTCGGGACCGGCCTCGAGTACTGGTACAACGATCTGTTTGCCCTCCGCTCCGGATACTACTACGAGCATCCGGACAACGGAGACCGCCAGTTCTTGACGTTCGGTGCGGGCCTGCGGTACAACATCGTCGGGGTCGACATCTCGTACCTCTACACGTCGGACGACCGAAGTCCGCTGGCCAACACCCTGCGCTTCTCGCTTCTGTTCGACTTTCAGTAGGCCGCTGCGGGACCTGAACGCCCGTCTGACTCTTGAACGCTTTCCCCTGACCCGATACGCTGCATTCTTCGATGCAGGGTATCGGGTTTTCTATGCGCGTGGGCCTTCCTGGGGAGTTTGGCGTGCCCCTTTGTCCCGGAAAACGACTGGGGTTGGATAACTGCCCGTCGAGTAATATCTTGGTGTCCGACTGCCCTCAATGAAGGTCCAATCATTCGGACACGATAATTCCACTGGGCCTGACTCCCGGTTGCGAGATTGCGCGGCGGTTCCTGACCGGAGGCGTCGGGACGGTGGGACGCGTCAGTGTCGTTGACGCGTATGCAAGGGGTGTGACAGCCATTCCGGGCGAGTGCTCCCGATCGACCTGGTGTTTTCGGTAAGCGGTGATCTATCATGAGTTCGACATCGGACGGACCCGAGAACGGCGACCTTCGCCGCCGGATTCTGGATACGGCGCGCCACCAACTCGTGCAGGAGGGGTACCAAAACTTGTCGATGCGCAAAATTGCCGACGCCATTGGCTACAGCGCGACCAGCATCTACCTGTATTTCGACAGCAAGGATGCGCTCCTCCACGCCCTCATCCACGAAGGCATGATGTGGCTGCGAGACCAGCTTCACGAGACGGCAATTCAGCACCCCGATGCCCCAGTGCGTCGGCTGCGGGCACTCTGCCGATGCTTCGTTGAGTTTGGGCTCGACAACCCCGAGTACTACGAGATCATGTTCCAGTTGCGCCCGGAGCGCATGGAACGGTATCCCCCGGAAAAATACCGGGAGGCCCGAGAAAACCTCGACTATTTCGCCCGGGCCCTCGACGAGGGCGCCGAACAGGGCACTTTTGAGGTGGACGACGCGAAGGTGTCTGCCAGTACGGTCTGGGCCTCTCTCCACGGCACCATTTCCCTTCTCCTCGCCGATCGGGTCGACGTCCGCATTGATCCGGACACGTTCATCGACACGTCCATCCGTCAGGCCATCCGGGGCTTCCGGCGAGCCTCTGTCCCGTCTGCCCCCTGATGGCCCCCGAGTGCCCTCGGCGACCGTCCGCTCTTTTTTCACCGACAGAGTCTGCGGCCCATGCCCGATCACGTGCACACCGCTCCGTCGGACGCGGGCCCCTGCGTGCGGGGCAAGACGCTTCCGGAGCTGCTCTACGACGCGACGGAGGCCTA
>JBDGQM010000010.1:0-11747 GCA_042219065.1 Salinibacter sp.
GGGATCATGATCCGCACGCGGGTCGAGGAGATCAGCACGATGGGCCGCAACACCCAGGGCGTGCAGGTGATCAACCTGAAGGAGGGCGACGCCATTGCCGATGTGACCCGGGTGGCCGACACCGACGACCCGGAGGCGGACGACGGCGACGCGGAGGTTAGCGACGATGCCCCCACGAACGGCGAGATGGACGGGGCCACGACTGACGACGCGGAGTGAGTCGTGATGCGTGACACGTGAGAAAAGTGCATCTCACCCTTCACGGTTCGGTCCCACTTCAATGCTGTGAGTTGACCAAGGAGATGCTGCCTTGACGGACGACGACCGCGGACGGCGGACTGCAGACCGCGGGGGCTCAGCTCTGAGATTCCAACTCACAGGCTTGAAATGCCACCGAACATTATGGGTTTACGGAAACCTGATCGCTCCCGAGCTGCTGACCCCAGCTGATTCTCGCGCCGACACTATGAAATCGAAACGGTATTAGACCTGCCGTTTCTCACCGTGCAAGGATCATCTTGCGAGTCTCCGTGAACGCTTCGCCCTGGATGCGCAGGAAGTACAGGCCGCTGCTCCATTGCTCCCCGTCTACCGACAGGGTCACCGGCGTGCGCGCCTGAAGCTGCCGCTCGTCCCGATACACCCGTTTTCCGAGGGTGTTGTAGACTTCAATCGACACCTGCTGCTCGGACTGGACCGTTAGGTCAATCGACGCCTCGCCCCGCGTGGGATTGGGATACGGGCCAATCGCAAACGCCTCGTCCTGAAAGTCGATCTCCAGACTGATCGGCGAACTGGTGATGGCGTTGCCCTGACCGTCTACGGAGACCACCCGGTAGTTGTACCTGCCGGGGACCTGTCGCTCGGCCTGGATGCTCGTCCCGTCCGTCGTTCCCATCCTCACAAATGGGCCACTGTCACCCGACTGGCGTTCGAGCCGGTAGGTAAAGTCGCTCCCCGTCCCAGGGGGAACGGTCCACGAAAACGACACGGTCCGGCGTCCCTTTTCGTCTTTAGCGACGATTTCGCGGTCGGGACGTCCGAGGCCGAGGGTGTCCGCGACCGACGTAGACGTGCCCCGCGTTCCGTCCGCTCGCTTCCATTTCACCCGGAAGGTAAACACCCCGAGGCCCAGGCTATCGAGCGTGACCGGCGGGCCGTCCGGGGTCGCCACCGTCTCGAAGGCATCGTTGAAGTACCGCCGTTGAACCTTGTACGACTCGATGTCGGAGTCGTCGTTGACCGACCACGTAAGCTCCACCCCGCCGCTCGACGGCGTCGAGGGGGTCGTCTGCAGATCGGCAATGACCGGCTGCGGCACCGCCTGGAGGGCCTGAACGAAGCCGTGTCCGCTCCAGGGATCTCGGCCGGCCGAGATGGGCTCAAAGGGATCTTCCCGATCTTCTCGGGTCTGGCGGGTCGTGACATCCTCCGAGTTGTCCTCCAGTCGCGTATACACGTCCGTCGGCGACAGGCCCGGACGTGCCTGCAGGATCAAGGCCGCAATGGCGGCCACGTTGGGGGCCGCCGCCGACGTGCCCGCGAAGTTCGGATGGGCGTCTGCATCAACGCCGTCGAAAAAGTCGTCGGAAATGTCCCTTCCGAAGAAGGTGTTATCAATCCGATCTGCGCCCGTCACCTCGGGCTTCTTGCGTTCCTTCGGGCCATTGATGAATGGACTCCCATTCTGATTGAAACGAATCCGGATGCCGCCTTTTGACGAGAACGCCTCCAGGGCCGCCGGATCAGCATTCGGGTTATAGCGCTCTGTGTTGTAAAACGGCGCCGCGGCCACGGCCATCGCGCCTTTGGCCATTGGATGACCGTAGATGGTGGGCCCGAGCGTATCGTACTCCTCCACGCTGAAGTCAGCACCGGTGTACACGGACTTGATTTCATCGGGGTCGGGACCGGCGGCCTTCTCAATGACCAGATTGAGGGTCACCGCACTTCCGGTGTCGTTCGTGTACTCCACCGATTCGACCGGCACCCCGTTTGCGATGTTGTCGCTGCTCGATTCGACCTCAACGTTGTCGTTGCCGTCGACTAGCGCGATGTCGATGTCCGTGTCCGGCCCGGTCGACCCCTCTACCTGAGCCGACGGATCGGTCCACTGAAACGAGAAGATTTCAAAGGTGCCGTCCGGCTGAATGGTGATCTCCTGGCGGATATCGGTGCCCGAATCCGAGGGGTCGAAGTCGTGGGCAACGGAGCTCTCGTTGATGACGCCCGACTCTCCCGAATTCCGGAACGGGGCTTCGTAGGAATTCTGGCCCTCGTTTCCGGCGGACGAGAAGTACGGAACGCCGTCGTTCACTACGTCGTCCACGGCGTTCGAGATCGGCCCGTCCTGGTAAAAGGGCTCCGTGTTGTACCGGATATCGTCGACAATCACGTCGCAGTTTCCCTTGCTCGGATCCGCAAGTTCCCGGATTCCGGAGGCGAACACGGCCGTCCCCCCGAACGCCGTGTGGTAGCCGAGGGCCGCTCCCGGAGCAATGTCGTGGATGAGCTGCAGCATGGCACGGCCCTCATCACTTCCGTTCGCCCCGCCGTCCTGGAGCACATCGACCGGGGTGGTCCTCCCCGCGGGATTCCCCTCGCCCGGCAGGTCTCCGGACTCGACGTCCTCGGACGCCGACGTGCGGGCCCCTCCGTTCTGGTTATAGGTGTCCGAGAGGGCACATATCTTCTGCCCACTTCCATTCAGCCCGGTTTGCTCTCGCACCTGATCGGTGGCGTGGGCGGTGTCGGCCTCCGACCCGACGCTGCCCGCATAGGTGCGGGCGTAGGACGGCATCGCTCCCCGGAGCGACGAGAGAGAAGCGGCCTCTTTGATCGACGCGATGGGCAGACGTCCCGACACCACATTTCCGGCCGCCGCCCCGTCCTCCAATCCCAGGCCCCGCAGGTCCGCGAGCAGGCGGGACACGTCGTCCGACGCAATGGCCTCGACCGTCACGAACCGGCCGTCCGGGGAAATGGGCGAATGGGTCCGTCCGACGCCCCGTCGCCGATCCTCGCCGGCCGCCTTCGCCGGAGGCCTCGACGAAGCGTTCCGGAGGGCCTGGATGCCGGACGAGCCGGCCGCTCGGTACTGGTGGTGCAACACGGCCAGTTCCATTCCGACCGATGACAGCGGACCGTCGTTCTTCGACTGCCCCGGCCCGGTCACGTCAGCCCGGGCTGCCTGCAGGACGCCGGGGGACGTTTCGGTCACGTTGAGCATTCCGACCGCGCGGACTGGCTCCGAGTCCTCTTGGCCGAAGGCCTCCGCCCCTCCACCGAGACAAAGCAGGCCTCCGATGAGCGCGACAATCAGTATGGGCACTCGATGCATCGAGACTGTATGCGTTCGTTCAAAAAAATCGGCGCTCGGGAGTCGTTCGTGGCTCCCGCTGCAAACTTAGAGCGACGCGTGACCGCGGAGCAGTGCTACTGGAGGACAATCATTTTCTGCGTCTGTTCCAGTCCCCGCTCCCCCCGTAAACGCACAAAGTACATGCCACTGGCCCACTGGCTTACATCAATCGACAGGGACGTGGGGGTGTCCGCCCGGGCCGCTCGCTCTTTGGTGTACACCTGCCGCCCGAGCGCAGTGTACACCTCGACCGTGACAGACTGGGACTGGCGGGCCGTGAGGGCGAACGACGCGCGCTCACGGACCGGATTCGGATTCGGCCCCAGCACATAGACGTCCCCCTCAAAGTTAATCTCCACCTCCCGGGAAGGGCTTTCGACGGCGTTCCCCTGGCCGTCCTCGGCCGCGACCCGGTATTCGTACTGTCCCGGCGTCTGCCGTGCGGCCGTGTATCGACGCTCCTGGGTCTCCTCCACCGGTCCCTCCTGCGCAAGGGTGGCGACCGTCTCAAACTCTCCCCTCCGTCCCGTCCGCCGCTCGACCCGATAGCGAACGTCCGACGAAGTGCCTGCCGGGACCCTCCAGGAAAAATCGATCGCCCCTCGCTCCTGCTCGTCGCGCGCCGTAACGCTCAGGGTGACGTCCTGGACGTTGACCGTATCCCGCACCACCTCCGGGGACGTTTCGGTGGTCCCGTCCGATCGGACCCACCGCAGGCGAAATGCAAACGCCCCAATCCCCAGATCCTCAACGGTGATCGTCCGCCCGCTCACCTCGGAGGCCTCCACGCGCTTGACCGGCTGAAACGATTCGTCGAAGTACTTGCGGTCGACCACGTACTCCTGGATATTCGCGTCCGCCTGCTCTTCCCACGAGAGCGCCAGACTTCCGGCTCGTTCCTCGACCTCCTGAACCTGCACGGCAAACAGGTCCCGGAAGTATTGCTGACAGCCCGGCCCGAGCGGCCATCCCATGTCCCGGAACTGGCCGCACATGATGGGGCCCGGCCGACGGTTCGTCTCCGCCTGGTTGACGGCCGGGGTCATGAGCGCATTCCGCGTTTCAAAGGGGTACGCGTTCTCGTCCAGGTGGGCGATGCTCGATCCCCGCCGGAACGAGGATGGAGCGTAAATTTTGGGCAGGGGCGGCCCGTCTCCGAAGGCCGCGGTTGCCTTCGATGCGCTGCCCTTAAAGAAGAGGCGACCACTCGTCAGCGCCTCCCCCAGCGCGCCCGAGGGATTCGAAAAGTCGTCCTCATTCGTCAGGGTCAGCAGTGAGCCGTCCGCCTGCTCCTCCACGACCTGCCGATCGTAGATCCCCACCACGCGGTTCCCTTCCAGCGTGTCAGCGAAGTACTCGCCCTGATTCTGGTCGTTGAGTGAGAACAGATCCAGGTAATTGAGGCCGTGGCCAATTTCGTGGAGGGCCACCGATGTAAAGTCAATCGTGCCGTCGGGGGCATCGCCCTCCCCAAAGTGCCAGTCATCGCGCTCACGATTGGCCCGAACAATGATGTCCGCCTGCTGCGGCGCAGGGGCCTCCCCGAGGAGAGCGCCCGCCAGGGCGTCCCCGACGACGGCGTCGGGCTGATCATCGCCCGTAGCGTCGATCCCGTAGAAGTTGTTTGGACCGGCCGCCGCGAGGACCCCCGCCCCCAGGGGTTCGAACGACGCCTGAATCTGAATGGGAACGGGCGACGAGATGTGCGTCTCCCAGATCTCAGCGGCCCGCTCGAAGGCCGCCCGGGCCTCAGGGGTAAAATTCTCTCCGTACTCGACGTTGATCGTCGCGGCGGCCTTTTTGCGTCGCTTTCGACTGGGCCTGTGGCTCACGAACGCATTCACGGCCCGCTTTCGGAGGCCACAGTCCTGGTACCGCTCCGTGCCCAGGGCCTGTTTGTGGGAAATGGGATCGCCAACGATCTGAGGAGACTCCTGGGCAGAAGCCGCCCCGACCTGAAGCAGAAAGAGAACCGTGCCGACGCAAAGTCCGACCCGCACGGAGCGAAGGCAAATCATGCGTTGCGTACGTGAGCCAGAAGGTATATGAGAATCGAACTAAGGATGCGGACGGCTTCCGCCGAGCAAGCGCCTCACGCTCGGCGTTCATGTGCTCGTTATCGCCCAAACGTGTAATTCAGCCCGAGCGAAAACGGGAAGACCGATACGGCGTTCTCCTTCGCCCCCGGCAGGCTCCCCGCGGCGCGGATCTCCCCGGTGAGCACAAGATTGCCCACGAGCGGCATCGTCGCCCCAACCCCGACGTCGCCCCCGGCATCCGTGACTGCCACGTCCGAAAACTGCCCCTCGCGACCGTCCGAACTCGTTCCACTGACCCCATCGAAGGTCGTGCGCACGACCCCCAATCCCACCAAAAAGTATGGATTGATTCGCCCCACGGACGTGAGCGTGATTTGGCCCTCGAACGAGACGCTACGGAGCCGTCCGGCCGGCCGACTGGAAAAATCGAAGTTCTTAAATTCTCCATCCATGTGGGATTGCTGGGCCCGCAGGCGGGCTTCCAGGTCAAAGTTGTCCGAAAGCGTCCATACGAGTCCGACAGCTCCATACACGTGAGGCCCGGACTTGGTCTCAATCGGCGTCTCCCCCTCTTCGCCGCCCAGGGTGCCGGTCGTGGTGACGTCCGATGAGGGGAGGGCCCACCCCCCTCCGACCTCCGCGCGGACCTGCTGGGCCTCTGCACTGCGTGCCCCCCAGGCCAGGGCGAGAAAGAGCAAGAAACCCGCGGCGATTTGACCGATGCGCATAGGAGGTTGGGGCACTGCCCGTCGTGATAGGAACTCAGATCTCCGCGGTCCCAACGCAGAGTCGTCCCGGTCGTTCGCTGGCTCCCGTTCTACCTCGTGAATCTCGCGTTCCAGGGCCGCACGGTGCGCAGCGCGGGCTCGCAGCGGATGGCATTTTCCCCGCCGGGTTCTTTTCTTAGCTATCCCAAGCATGGGGACCGTTACATTGTCTTCTTCCCGACTGATTTTCTCTCGTCTATGTCCAACATCCCGATCGAATTTGGCACCGACGGCTGGCGCGCCGTCATTGCCGACGACTACACCTTCGTGAATCTCGAACGCGTGGCCCAGGCCACCGCGGACTGGCTCCACGACGACTACGGCGAGGCGCCGTCGGTCGTCCTCGGCCACGACGCCCGCTTTTTGGGACCGCAGTTTGCCGAACGAGCCGCGCGCGTGCTCGCGGACGCCGGGGTCGCGGTCACCGTTGCCGACTCGATGGTCTCCACCCCGGCCATCAGCTGGGCCACCCAGGCCGCCGGCCACGACGCCGGCGTGGTGATTACCGCCAGCCACAACCCGCCCGAGTACAACGGCTACAAGATCAAGGCCCACTTCGGCGGTCCCGCACCTCCAGACATGATTACGAAGGTTGAAGCGGCCGTCCCGGACGGCCCGCGAGACGCGACGCTCTCATCGTTCGACGACCTGGCGTCGGACGGGGGGATTGAGACCGACGATGTCCGTACCGGCTACCTCGATGCCCTCCGCGACGCCCTCAACGTCGACGCCATTCGGGATTCCGGACTCACCGTTGCGCACGACGCCATGTACGGCGCCGGGCAGGGGCTCGTGCAGGCGCTGCTCGGGGACGATCAGGTGATGCCGGTTCGGCACGAGCGGAATCCGAGCTTCCACGGCGTGGCCCCGGAGCCCATTGCGGACCGGCTGGGCGAACTCTCCGACACTGTGGCGAACAGCAACGCGGCCGTCGGCCTCGCCAACGACGGCGACGCCGACCGCATTGGGATGGTGGACGAGAACGGCGACTTCGTGAGCTCCCACCGCATCCTCGCCCTGCTTACGAAGTACCTCTACGAGGAGCGCGGGCTCACGGGGTCGGTCGTAAAGACGTTCTCGACCACCCACATGCTCGACAAGATGGGCGAGCGGTACGACCTGCCCGTGGAGACGACCCCGATTGGGTTTAAGCACATCGCCTCGACGATGGCGGACGGCAATGTGCTGGTAGGGGGCGAGGAGTCCGGCGGCATTGCGGCCTCGGGCCACATTCCGGAGCGGGACGGCATCTACATCGGCCTTCTCATCGTGGAGATGATGGTGGAGCGCGGCCTGTCGCTCTCGGCGCTCGTGGACGAGTTGCTCGAAGAGTTTGGCCCGCACTACAACTACCGCGACGACATCCACATCCGCGAGGACCAGAAGGCGAGCGTCCTGGACCGACTGGAAAACGAGGGCGGGCTCGACGAGGTGGACGGGCACGCCGTACAGCGCGTGGAAACCCTGGACGGCTTCAAGCACGTCACGGACAGCGGCTGGCTCCTCATCCGCCCGTCGGGCACCGAGCCGGTGCTGCGCGTCTACGCGGAGGCCGAGTCCACCGACGCCGCCGCGGCCCTCGTGAAGGACGCCTCCGACCAGCTCGGGCTCAGCGACTGAGGACGCGCCGACGGCAGCGTTGCCGGTCCCGAAAATGGGCTGCCGCGCAGTGAGCCGTATTGTGGAGTGCGTATTGCGTAAGAGTCGTGGACATACGCAATACGAAATACGCAATACGAAATACGCAATACACGCTACGCCACGGCCTGAGCATCCTCTTCTGCCCGCCGCTCGTCGCCCACGATCTGGCCCCCGCGGAGCCGAAGGATGCGCTCCGTCTGGGCGGCCAGTTCTTCGTCGTGGGTCACCAGCACGAGCGTCGTCCCGGCGGTTTCGTTGAGGTCGAAGAGGAGATCTTCAATCCGCCCGGCCGTCTCGGCGTCGAGGTTGCCGGTGGGCTCGTCCGCGAAGAGGACGCGGGGCCGGTTGATGAAGGCGCGGGCCATGGCGACGCGCTGCTGCTCGCCGCCGGAGAGCTGCGACGGGTAGTGGTCGAGCCGATCGCCGAGGCCCACCTCGTCGAGCAGGTCGGCGGCCCGGGTTCGGGGATCGGCGGAGCCCCGGAGCTCGGCGGGCACCATCACGTTCTCCACGGCCGTCAGCGTCGGCAGCAGGCGGAACGTCTGAAAGACAAACCCGACGTTCCGGTTGCGCACCTCGGCGCGCTCGTCCTCGTCAAGGGGCGTGAGATCCCGACCGCAAAGCTCCACGTCCCCGCTCGTCGGCTGGTCGAGCCCGGCGCAGAGGCCGAGCAGGGTGGTCTTTCCGCTGCCCGAGGGACCCACGATGGCACAGGTGTCGCCCTCCTGCACCTCGAAGTGTACGTCGTCAATGACCGTGAGGGTGCGCCCCCCGCTCGGAAAGGTCTTTGTCAGGGCCTCGACGCGGAGAACAGTGGATTCGTTCATGAGCGGTCGCAATGCATCGTTGGGAATAAACAGGACCAGGGGCCGCCCGGAAACCCTCACGCTTCGGGTTCGGTTCAGGCCTTTCCCGAAGCACGAGTCTCCTCGGATGAAGTGGAGCACCCTTCACCCAGGCCGACTCGATCATCCACGAATCGAGCCTGGGGAGAGGGCGAAAAGCGTATCTGTGAAGTGTCCACCGTCCGCGATCTCCTCTTCACAGGGAGACCGGGACATACGCTTCCATTCTCCCTTTCTCCCACTCCTCCTTTCTCTCTATGTCGACCGCTCGTCTATACCTGCTGCTGTTTGTTGGGGTTCTGGGACTGGTCGGCTGTGGTCAGGATCGTTCCAATTCTTCGAACACGCCGCCGTCCGGCGAGCCCGCATCCGCGACCGCAACGACGGACTCCACGGCCCCCGCGGACGCCGCCACCGAGGCCGATCTCCGGGTTCTCGTCCTCGGCAACAGCATCGCGGCCGGGGCCGGCGTGTCGTCGCAGGAGGCGTTCCCCGCGCTCCTCCAGCAGAAGGTGGACTCCCTCGGCTGGGACGTGCGGGTGCAGAATGCGGGCGTGAGCGGCGAAACCTCGTCCGGCGGTCGCCAGCGCATCGGATGGCTTCTGCAGGACTCGGTGGACGTGCTCGTGCTGGAGCTGGGCGGCAACGACGGCCTCCGCGGCATCGATCCCAAGGTGACGCGCCGGAACTTGCGCGGCATTGTCGACACGACCCTCGCGACCTACCCGGGAGCGCGGGTCCTGCTCGCGGGCATGCAAATTCCACCGAATCTCGGCCCGAAGTACACCCGACAGTTCCGTCAGGTGTATCCGACGGTCGCCGAGGCCTACGACCGCGTCACGCTGATTCCGTTCATCCTCAACGAGATCGCGGGCTCCGACTCCCTGATGCAGGACGACGGCATCCATCCCACCGCCGCGGGTCACCGTCTCGTGGCCCAGCGCGTGTGGGAAAATCTCCGCCCCATCCTTGAAAAAATGCGCTCTCAAAAGCCAGCATAGCGCTGCACGTGGGAACGTTCAACGTTAAACGCTCCCACCTTCACCCCGCTCACGCCTCTTCCATCTCCTTCACCGAGTCGGTAATCTCGGCGACCGCTTCCTTCGCGTCGCTGAAGAGCATCTTCGTGTTGTCCGCGTAGAACAGCTCATTCGGGACGCCCGAGTAGCCGGGGCTGAGGCTGCGCTTGATCATGACGACCGTGTCCGCCTCGTCCACGTTCAGGATCGGCATGCCGTAGATGGGACTGCCCTCGTCGTCGCGGGCCGCGGGATTGACCACGTCGTTGGCCCCCACGACGATGACCAGGTCGGTGGTCGAGAACTCGGGGTTGATGTCCTCCAGCTCGTAGAGCTTCTCGTAGGAGACGTCCGCCTCGGCCAGGAGCACGTTCATGTGGCCCGGCATGCGCCCGGCGACAGGGTGGATGGCGTACGTCACCTCGATGCCCTGCGCCTCGAGTTGATCGGCGAGCTCGCGCACCTCGTGCTGCGCCTGCGCCACGGCGAGCCCGTAGCCCGGCGCGATGACGACCTTCTGGGCGTAGCGCGCCAGGATGGCCGTGTCCTCCGGCGACGTTTCGTTGACCGTCTTGCCCTCCGGCACGTCGAGCCCCGCCGCGGGGCCGTCCCCGCCCCCGAAGCCGCCGAGCATCACGTTGGCCAGCGACCGGTTCATCGCCTCGCACATGAGGACCGTCAGAATCATCCCCGCCGCGCCGACGAGCGTGCCGCTCACGATGAGGGCGGTGTTGTTGAGCACAAATCCCGCCGCCGCGGCCGCGAGGCCGGAATACGAGTTCAGAAGCGACACGACCACCGGCATGTCGGCCCCGCCGATGGGAATGACGAGCAGGATGCCGAGCAGAAAGGCCGCGGTACCGAGGCCGAGAGCGGCCAGAATCATAGGACGGGCGAGGGTCGGAAAGCCCTCCGCATACGCCACCATGACGCCGAACGCCCCCCCGGCGCCCACCAACAGGAGCCCCGTCAGCACCCGCAGGCCCGGGAATGAAATGGGATTGCCCGTAATCCAGCCGCTCAGCTTGCCGTTGGCGACGACGCTCCCCGAGAAGGTGATGGTCCCAATCAGGATCGAGAGTGCGACCGTGACGGCCGTGACGATCCCAAACCCGTACACCTCGCCGCTTACGTACTGCGACAGTTCCGCCCCGGCCACGAGCGCGGAGGCGAGACCGCCGAAGCCATTAAAGACCGCCACCAGCTCCGGCATCGCCGTCATCTCCACGGTGCGGGCCAGCAGCACCCCGATGAGCCCCCCCAGCGCGAGGCCGCCCAGAATCATGGGCCACGACAGAATCTCTTTCAGGAAGAGGGTGGCGACGATGGCCACGAGCATGCCGAGCGAAGCGAGCGCGTTGCCCGTGCGGGCGGTGACGGGCGACTGCATGCGCTTCAGCCCGAGGACAAAGAGCACCGCCGAGAGCAGGTACGCGAGGTCGATAATGGCAGTCTTCATGGGCAAATCCGTACGGGGAAGAGTCTATCGGGAGGAATGCCTCTTGCCTCGTATTGCGTGTTGCGTATTGCGTCAGGGAGCGCCCGCCTTCGCGATACGCAATACGAAATACGCAATACGTCCGCTCACTCCGGCGTGCCGTTCGTCTGTCCGGCACCCACCGATGCGGGCGACGCCTCCTTCCTGCCGAACATCTTCAGCATTCGATCAGTCACAAGGAAGCCGCCAACCACATTGATCGTGGCCACCACGAGCGCCCCAAAGCCGATCCACATGGACCACGGATCGCTCGTCATGCCCGCCGCCACGAGCGCGCCCACCACGGTGATGCCGCTGATGGCGTTGGCGCCCGACATGAGGGGGGTGTGGAGGGTCTGCGGCACCTTGCTCAGGATCTCCGTGCCCAGAAAGGCGGCGAGGACGAAGATGATGAGGTTGTTGAGCATGAGATCTGTGGGTCAGCGAGAAAGGAGGGCTTTGAACACAGGGCCGCAAACACCGGCCCGGCTGCTTCTCTAGGAGTAGCGTAAAGCGTAATTCGTGAGGCGTAATTCGTGAGGCGTAATTCGTGACCGTCCGCGTCAAACGTCTTCACGCGTCACGTTTCACGCGTCAC
>JBDGQM010000010.1:11847-15738 GCA_042219065.1 Salinibacter sp.
TTCACGCGTCACGTTTCACGCGTCACCTCGCATAGACTCATCCTGCCTCTTCTGGCGCGGGCGCCTCGTCAGTCTGGGCCTCGTCAGTCTCCAGAAGGCCTCGGACACGCTCGTTCTGAACCTCCCCCTCGCGCGTGAGACACGACTCCGCAAAGATTTCGTCGTCGTAGTCCGGCGCGAAGTTTCCCGCCTCCAGGCCCTCTTCGATCATCGCGACCACGGTTTTGGCGTACAGCTCGCTCGCGTGCACGGGCATCTCGGCCGGCAGGTTGGTCGGTCCCAGAATCTGCACGTTGTGCTCCACGACCTCTTCTCCGGTCTTCGTGACGGCACAGTTGCCGCCGTTCGGGGCGGCGAGGTCCACAATGACGGAGCCCGGATCCATGGCCTGCACGGCATTCTCGTTGACGAGCAGGGGCGCGGGCTGGCCGGGGATGAGGGCCGTCGAGACGACGACATCGGCCTCGGCAATGTGCGGCTTCAGAAGCTCGGGCTGGCGCTCCTGCTTTTTCTTTTCCACCTCTTCGGCGTAGCCGCTCTCGTCCTGGTCGGCGTCGATGTCGATCTCCAGCTCCACGAAGTCGGCCCCGAGGCTTTCGACCTCCTCGCGGGTCGGCTCGCGGATGTCGTAGCCCGAGACGCGGGCGCCGAGACGCTTGGCGGTGGCGATGGCCTGAAGGCCCGCCACCCCGGCCCCCAGCACCAGCACGTCGGCCGGACGCACCGTCCCGGCGGCGGTGGTGAGAAGCGGAAAGAACTTGGGAAGCCGTTCGGCGGCCTGAATGACGGCCCGGTAGCCCCCAATTGAGCTCATCGCCGAGAGGGCATCGAGCTTTTGCGCCCGGGAGATGCGCGGGACCAACTCCATCGCCAGCGTCGTCACGCCCCGGTCGGCGAGGGCGCGGGCGGTGTCCGGCCGCCCCAGCGGATTCAAGAACCCGACCAGGACCTGTCCCTCGTCGAGAGCGCCGATCTCCTCATCGGAGGGGGGCGCCACTTTTGTGACGAGATCGGCCCCAAGCGCCGCCTCCCGCCCTACGACCGAGCAGCCCGCCTCTTCATAGTCCGCGTCTTCGTGGTAGGCATCATGCCCGGCGCTTTCTTCCACGCGGATCTCAAGGTCATCAACAGTCGCCAGGAGACGGTCGGCCACGGAGGGCACCAGTGCTACGCGGGTCTCCCCAGGTTCGGTCTCTCGGGGGACGCCAATCGATAGAGCCATTGCGGCGTGATCGCTGATTCAAAAGTCACGTCTCGTGCAACGCCCATTGCAGAGCGTTTTGCGGAATGAACTACGAGTCGCAGTCCTCTCCACGCTCCCCCCTCAACCCGTACTCTACCCATGCGTTCGCTTGAACTCGTTCATAAACTGCACGAGCTTCTGGACGCCTGCCTCCGGCATTGCGTTGTAGATCGACGCGCGGATGCCGCCCACTGTGCGGTGCCCCTTCAAGCTAAGCAGGCCGTGCTGCTCGGCTTTCTTCAAAAAGAGCGGCTCCAGGTCCGGGTCGTGGAGACGGAACGTCACGTTCATCATCGAGCGCGAGCCCGGCGCCACCGTGCCGCGGTAGAAGTCGGTCGCGTCAATCGTGTCATACAGCATCGACGCCTTCCGTCGATTGATGGCGTGGATGGCATCGATTCCGCCCTGGTTGCGGAGCCATCGGCCCACCTTTTCGACCATGTAGATGGGAAACACGGGCGGGGTGTTGAAGCGCCGCTCCGCGTGAGTGCCGTAATCCAGCATCGTCGGCAGCGGGTCCTTCTTGCGCTCCAAAAAGTTCTCGTGTACGAGCACCACGGTCACGCCCGCGGGACCAATGTTCTTCTGCGCTCCGGCGTAGACGAGCCCGTAGCCCTCCAGGTCCATCGGGCGGCTCAGAAATTCGCTCGACGCGTCGGTGACCACCGGCGTATCGAGCACCGGATCGTCCCTCATCTGGTTGCCGTTGACCGTCTCGTTGGTCGTGATGTGGACGTACGAGGCCTCCGGATCGAGGTCCCAGTCCTCCACGTCCGGAACGTGCTGAAAGTCGTCGGCCTCGCTGGACGCCGCGATGTTCACCCCGCCCACCCGGCGCGCTTCCTTCACGGCCTTGGTGCCCCACCGGCCGCTCACCACATAGTCGGCCACGCCGTCTTCGGGCAAGAAGTTGAGCGGAACCTGGTAGAACTGCATCGAGGCCCCGCCCTGCAGGAAGAGGATGTGCCAGTCGTCGTCCAGATCAAGCAGCGCGCGGAGGTGCTCCCGGGCCGACTCTTCGATCTTGTCGTAGGCGGGCGAGCGGTGGCTGATCTCCATGACCGACGCCCCCACGTGGTTGTACACCGGCAGTTCGTCTTTCGCCTCCATCAACACCTCTTCGGGAAGCGTGGCGGGGCCGGCCGAGAAGTTGTACTGGCGCTGACTGCGATCGGCAGGCGTAACGGTTCCGGGGGACGGGATCTCCTCGGTAGCAGGCATATCCGAATGGGGGGGGGTCGATGTTCAGAAGCGAGCGCAAAAGGGGGCCGGAGCCATTCCCGCGGGTACACAGGGGCGCCGGAGGGCTTCGTTCCCTGGACGACGACAATGTAGACAACGTAACCGTGTCGTGCAACGACCGGCAGTGGCGCCCAGGGCGATCGTATGTTAAAAATCCGGTCGAGCAACAGAGGCTCAGCCGCCTCTGATCGTGGGTGAGATGCCCGTAAAGCACGAGCGAATGGGGGCGTGGGAGCGTGGGGGAACCGAATTTCTGCTCCAGTAGAACAGTGAGAGCAGGCCGCCGTCGCTAAGATGCAATTGTCGTGCAGTGGCGCCACCGCCCGCCCAAACGGCGCTCCACAGCAATGCCCCTGCACAGAACAACCATGCAGGGGCAAAGGTCTACGCTAAATGAAGCGATCCCAACGGTCGTCGGGACCACACAGTCGGCGCTACGGCGTGACGATATTGCCGTCGCCGCCGCCCGCGCCGCCGCCTGGGCTGCCACTCGGGCCGCCTCCGGGCGAGCCGCTTCCTTCGGCCACGTCTATGACCTCAATGTCGAAGATGAGCTTGCGCCCGGCCAGTGGATGGTTGGCGTCGATGGTCACCGAGTCCTCGCCCAATGCCGTAATGAGGACCGGAACGGTCTGGCCATTTTCGAGGCGCAACTGAAGCTGCTGCCCCACCTCCGGATCGACCTCGCCGGGAATCTGGTCTCGATCCATCTCCATGACCATGTCTTCGCGGTGCTCGCCGTAGGCCTGCTCCGGCTCTACTTCCACGGTCTTCTGGTCGCCCGCCGCCATCCCCGTCACGGCCTCTTCGAAGCCGGGAATGACACGATTCTCGCCAATGGTGAAGCTGAGGGGCTCTTCCTCTGACTCGTCGAACTTCGTGCCGTCTTCCAGCCTGCCGGTATAGTGGACCTGGACTTCGTCTCCTTGATTCGCTTGTGCCACGACGCTATGTGAGTCTGGTACTTTGGGGGGTATGAGAACAACTAATCGACGCAGTTCTACGCGCTGTCGAAACCAGTGTTCGGGGATTCGCGGGGATCGCATGTTCTTTACGTATAAGGCATTCTTTACGTATAAGGCACCCAATCCGGTCTCCACCGCCCAAATCCGTCGTTTGACCGGGCGTAGCCGGGCGGGGCCACCCCGAGAGATGCCCGTATTTTCACCGGTCTTTTTCGGGCGGGTTGAGCGGGGGAAGCTGCGTGGACTGGGCATCCTCTCCACCGAGGCGTGCAGAAATCCCTGAAGATGAAGCCTCTGGGTATGGGCGTTTGGGAGTTGTATAGACCGGGGGCATCCTTAACAGGTATCCCGGGACATCGGTAACACACTGCCAACTGGAGGCTGTCCTTTAGCTAAGTAGGTCAAGGGAAAAACATTAGCCACGCATCCGAACAACCCTGG
>JBDGQM010000100.1:0-13791 GCA_042219065.1 Salinibacter sp.
GGGAGAGGAGGCAAGTATTGCAGGGTGAGCACGGTGAACGTTCTCGTCTTACGGAGCCAGAACGCTTCTTCCGTCCGACGGTCCCGTTTTGCATTCGTGCCGACGCGATGGACTCAAGACGGTGTGCATGTGTCGATGGATGGATCTGATGAGCAGGAAGCTTCTGGAGGCAGAGGGCCGTCTGTTCGGGCTCGGATCCTGTCTGTGCCGAAGGGCGGGGCGAGCACGGATGAGTACGAGGACGCCGCGGCCGTGCGGAAGGCGGCCTGGCCGGTGCGGGCCGCCGTGGCGGACGGGGCGACGGAGTCGGCCTTCGCTCGGCCCTGGGCGGAGACGCTCGCGGAGGGGCTGTGTACCATCGCCGTCACCCCGGACGCGCTGCTCGACGCGCTTCCCGACTGGCGGTCGCGCTGGGTGGAGGCGCACGCGGACCGCACGGAGGAGCTGCCGTGGTACGGCGCCGCCAAGACGCGGGAGGGGGCGTTTGCGACGCTGCTCGGGCTGGAGTTGCGGCGGGACGGGCACTGGCGGGCGGCCGGCGTCGGCGACGGGCTGCTTCTGCACCTGCGGGAGGGCGCTGTGCAGCAAACGTGGCCCCACGCCGCCCCGGACGAGTTCACGAACCGCCCGGCCCTGCTCGCAAGTCGTCCCGGACCTTCGAACCCCGAAGTCGAGGACTGCCGGGCCGTCACGGGAACCTGGACGAAGGACGACACCTTTCTGCTCGCCACCGATGCCGTGGCGGCCTGGCTCCTCCGGACCGATCCGGAGGCGGCACGGACGTGGACCGCCGATGACTTCCGGGCGGCCGTCGAGTCGGCGCGTGCGGAGGGCGTTCTCCGCAACGACGACAGCACGCTCCTGGTGCTGACGCCTGCGGGCCCGCCGCCGGAGGACGCCGCCTCCACCTGAGGGCACAACGCGCCGAGCGATCCGTCTATCCCCCCTCGGTCTCTGTTCCTGGATCCTTGAGTTCCCCATGGCGGATTATCCGACGCCGAGCGAGTACCAGGAGGCGCTCCAGACGCCGACGGCGGCCTTCGCGGATCCGGAGCTTCGGGACGCGACGCCGCGCACCAATGTGCTCGGGCTGCCGCAGCCCATCACTGGGGCGTTCGCGGCGGTCTTTCCGGTGACCACCGAGACGGGCGGGCGCTACGCCCTGAAGTGCTTCCTGGCCGATGTGCCCGACCAGCGGGCCCGCTACGAGGCGGTCGCCGACGTCCTGGATGCGGCGGCCCACGACGCGTTCGTCGAGTTTGGGTACCAGCCCGAGGGCGTGCGGGTCGGCGGGGAGGCCTATCCGCTCCTCAAAATGGAGTGGGCCGAGGGGACGACCCTGAACCGATTCGTGGAGGCGCATCTCGATGAGCCCGAGGTCCTGGAGCGCCTTGCCGAGGCGTGGGCCGACCTCATGGCGGATCTGGAGGCGATGGACCTGGCGCACGGCGATCTGCAGCACGGCAATGTGCTGGTGGACACGACCCCCGACGCGCTCCGGCTCCGCCTCGTGGACTACGACACCATGTACGTGCCGGCCCTGGAGGGACGGACGAGTGCGGAGGTGGGACATCGCAACTACCAGCACCCGGATCGGACGGACGCCGACTTTGGGCCGACGCTCGATCGGTTTGCCGGGCTCGTCATCTACACGGCGCTGCGGGCGTGTGCGATGCGCCCCGAGCTCTGGGATCGGTTCGACAAGGGCGAGAACCTGCTCTTCCGCGACGCCGACTTCTACGCCCCCGAAGAGTCGCCCCTCTTCGACGCGCTCCTAGAGGCCGAGCCCCTGAGCGACCTCGCGGACGCGCTGCGGACGGCATGCTACGTGGAGCCGGGGGACGTGCCGTCCCTCGCGGCGGTGCGGGAGGGCCGCCCGGACCTGCGCCGGACGGTCTCGCGGGCGGCGTCCCGGGCGGGGCGCGACGCCGACGAGCGCGACGCCTTTGCCCGTGCGTTTTTGCCGGGGACCATCGGTGCGGGCGGCGCGGCGGGCGTGTTGGCCGTGGCGGGATGGCCGTTCGGGGCGCTGGCGCTCGCCCTCGCGGCGACGGCCGTCGCGGGGGGACTGGTGGGGACCCGCTACCGGCGCCTCTCGCACGTCCGTCGTCGGCGCCGCCTGGAGCAGGAGGCCGAGCGCTTTACGGCGGCGATCCGGGACCTCGAGCGCGAGGTGGAAAGCCTTCAGCAGAAGCGGGAAGAACTGCGCACGTCCATGGCCGCGCGGCGCGAGGAACGGCTTCGGGAGGTGCAGGCGACGGCCCTGCACGACCGCCTCAAGCACCACTTCATCGGCGAGGTGCGGGAGGTCGACGGGCTCACCCACAAGCACGTCGTCCGCCTCAAGGCCGCCGGCATCCGCACCGCCTCCGAGTTAACGCCGGACGCCATCGAGTCCGTCCCCCGCATCAGCGATCGGGCGCGGGCCCGACTCAAGATGTGGCGGGCCGCCCTGGAAGAGAAGTACGGCGACGAGGTGCCCGACGCGCTTTCCCCGGCGCAGGAGCGGCGCCTCCAGCGCTACGTGGAGCACCGCATTGAGGACCTCGAGGCCCAGCTGGCCCGGACGCGCGAGAAGATCGAGACGCAGCGGACCGAGCGCGCGCGGGTCGAAGACCGTCTCGACGACATGCCCTCGCTCTCCGTCGGGCGGTACGTGCGCTATTTGCTCCGGCTCGATACGCTGCCGGACCGGGCCGACGGGCCGCCCGCGCCGACGCGCGAAGAGGAAGAGGCCCGCGACGCCCGGACGCCCGTGCCGGACCCGGCCGACGACGAGGGAGACTGGTGGGAGGCAGGGTGAGATCCCAGCTCGGTGGTGCAGCAATGCACGGCCCCGAGAATAGTCGTCGAAGGGACGCCGTGATGCGTGAGGAGTGATTCGTGAAGAGTGATGCGTGAGTCACGACAAGGACTCACAGGTCACGCTTCACGCATCACGTTTCACTCGCCACAGCAACTACGACTCCTCCGGCAAGGGCACATCCGGAGGGACGTGCCTGAATCTTTCCCCGGTGCCTCCCTCATTCGTCCTCGTCCCAGAGATCCTCCAGGTCGTCGATCGTCGTGTCCGACGGTTCCTCCTCGGGCGTGTCGTTGCCGCGCATGAGGGCCAGGATGGCGTTGTGGTGGACGATCATGTAGTTCGTCTCCTCGTAGCGCAGGTCGATGGCCTCGTTGCCCATGAAAAATGCAAAGTCCCCGGGCTCCGCCTGAAGCGGAAGATAGCGGACCGGCGTCTCCGATTCCTTCCAGGTTTCGCTCTCGCTGTACTCCGGATTTTGCGTCAGGTAGCCGGGGCCGGTTTTGACGATCCGACCGCTCAGCACCTCGCCCTGCTGGGACACAGAGGCCGGGAGCACGAGGCCGGTGTCGGTTTTGTCTTCACCGGTCTGGGGCTCGATGAGGACGCGATCGCCGACGACAATCAGGTCCGCCATGATACTGTGGGCGCGGGCTCATGATGGAGAGTATAGGTGACCCGTGCGGGTCTGAAAAAGACGGCGGTCCTAACGAGGCCGGTGGACGCAGGTTCATTCCACGGCGAGATTTCTACAAAAACCATACGTCTCCCTGGCCCCGGCACAGCCGCAGCGCCCGTCGCCCGGGTTTCTCAGACGAAATGGAAGACCAGGTACACGAGAAGGCTGACAACGCCCACGGCGACGGCCGTGAGCCGGATCATTCGGTCAATCGGATTCTCCATGGTGGGGGGATCGAGGAACGACTGGTGCCCGGTGGGGAGGCCTTTGACAATCCGTCCGTGAAAATATGAACGAACACGTTTTTAGAAAGCCCGCATTCTTTATTCACCCGTTCTTTCTACGTCCGGTGGTCGGGGTCTCCGCCGCCAGAGATTCCAACGGCAACGCGGTGCATGTTCTGCGCTTACCGAGCCGTGCAGAACTCCCTGAAGACGAAGCCTCCGGGCATGGGCGTTTGGGAGTATGTGGGGATGAGAGAAAAAGCGCCCACGCGCCCACACGCAACCCCGTTCCGCCCGGGCATTCTCGATCGGGGGCGGCGCACCCCGTTTGCGACGTTCCGCACGCATCGCCATATCACCCCTGTTCCGTCGAAGGGTCCAATTTGGGATGCGGGGCGGTGGGAAGGGTGAAGTAGAAGGTGGAGCCGTCGCCCGGTGTGCTATCGACGTGCAGCGAGCGGTCGTGTGCGCCCAGAATGTGCTTCACGATGGCGAGCCCGAGCCCCGTGCCGCCCTGATTCCGGGAGCGGCTCTTGTCGACCCGGTAGAAGCGCTCGGTGAGGCGCGACAGATCCTCCGGGGGAATGCCGATGCCGTCGTCGACGACGCGAATTTCGACCTCGTCGTCGGCCGGGTCGGCCCGAAGACGCACGGTGCCGCCCTCTTCGTTGTACTTGATGGCGTTGTCCGCCAGGTTGACCAGCACCCGGCGGAGGCGGTCGAAGTCGCCGTACACGTCGGGGCAGTCCGGGGGCACGTCTTGCTGAGGGACGATGCTCTTTTCCTCGGCCCGCACCTCCACCGACTCGAGGGCCGCGTCGAACAGTTCAGTCACCTCAAACGCCTCGCCCGACATGTCCAGTTCGTCCGTCTCGATTTTCGTAATCGTCGAGAGGTCGCGGGCGAGGTTGTCGAGGCGGTTGGCGTGGTGGAGGATTTTTTTGAGAAACGTACGGTTCACCGACGCATCGTCGAGGGCGCCGTCGAGGAGCGTTTCGGCAAATCCCTGGACGGAGAAAATGGGGGTCTTGAGCTCGTGGGAGACATTGCCGATGAACTCGCGCCGGTAGCTTTCCCTCTCCTTGAGCTCCCGAATTTCGTTCTCCAACGACTCGCCCGTGTGGTAGACGTCCCACAGAAGCGTGCCGAGCTCGTCCGGCGCACGATCGGTGGGGGGCGCCAGGTCCTCGAACTCGTGGGCATGGATCTGACGAACGACCGACTGGAGGTGGCGGAGGCGGCGATGCACCCAGAGGTGGACCGCGGCGTAGGTGGCCCCGGCCACGCCCAGTCCCAGGAGCACGGCGGTCCACGCCGCCGGGAGGAACAAGCTCCCCCCGATCCCGGCAACCAGTCCCGCCGTGCCCCCGATCTTGAGGCCCAGGCGACTCACAAACGACGGGAGCGAGGAGAGCAGCGACACGGTGCCGTACGGCCAGCCCAGAACATGACGAGAGTCTCGGGGAGTCGTACCCCCCGAACCGGCCCGCACGTTCCCGACCGCACGAGGGGGAGCCATTAACAAACCAAAAACAGGGCCCGTCCCCGCATCAGGCCTCGTGCACAAGCCCCGGATCCGCGTCGGCGTCCGGCAGGGCCGCCAGGAGCGACGACAGCGGCGGGGCGTGCGCTTCTCCGAAAAGCTCAAAGGAGAGGTGGTCCCCCGTGGACTCCAGGGGACGATGCTCCTCGATGACCGGATGGTACGTCTCGTAGCAGTGCAGGGCCTCGCGTCCCGTCTCCAGGTCGTCTTTGTGGATGGGGAGCTCGCAGTCGATGAGCTCCGAGGGCGAGTGCTGGAGGTGCTCGGGACGGTTGGCGGCCTCGGGGGCGGGGGGAAGCGTGTAGAACGCGAGGCGTCGGGGCGTCGCGGCGCCGTCCCGTCGCAGGGCGCAGGCCACGCGCTTCACGACGGCATGGGTCACCAGATGGTCGGGGTGGCCGCTGACCCCGTGGACGGGGTACGTAATCACGACGTCCGGCTCCGTGTCGTGCAGGTGGCCGGCCACTGCCTCCTCAAGCACCAGCGGGTTGAGCTCTCCGAGCCGACCGTCCGGGTACTCCAGGACGGTGAGGGAGGTCAGGTCCAGGACGTCCGCGACCGCCTGCATCTCCTGATGGCGGACCTCAGCCATTTTGGCCTTCGAGTAGTCCAGTCGCTCGCGCTGCGAGGTGGCCTCCCCGCGGGTGAGGGTGAGCAGATGGACCTCGTGACCGTTGCGCCGTTGTCGCGCGATGCCGGGGACCGGCCCAAAGCATTCGTCGTCCGGATGGGGAAATACGTACAGGAAGGTCGCCATGGTGGAGGTGGGGCGGGGGAAGGAGCCATCGTAGACCGGGGGCCGACCGAGGGGCATTGGAAAGTCCTTATGCTGCGTCGGACGCGCCTTCCTCAATGATCTCCTCGAAGACGGTCTGCCCAGTCTTAAACATACGACGTACGTACGGATGGCACAACTGACAGTTTTCACCGAACGTGACGTGTGCCTGCAGTTCTTCAATGGAGGACGCTCCCGTATCCGCGGCCACGTCCCGCAGGTGCGCAAACGTCTGGTCGTAGCAGTAGCAGCGATCAATGGGCATGGAAGGGGGGAGCGTAGAGGGATGGACGGCTGGACGTGCGGAAGGACAAGAGAGGACCGAAAGGGCGGTCATTCGTTCGAGCGGCGGAAGTCGATAAAGGTGGGGGCGACGCCCGCCTGAAACGAGCCCGTCTGCGTGCCGTCGCGCTCGTGGATGGTGACCGTGCCACGCTCGGTGAACCCGGCCGGCCGGGCCACGTAGAGCTCCTGGCGCGAGGCATCGTAGGCAACGGCCCCGGGCGGCCCCGAGAGGTCCACATCGACGGTCGCCTCCACGGTGTCCGCCTCCGTGTCGATGCGGAGGACATTCGTGTCCGTCGCCACGTGCAGTTCCTGGGCGCCCGGCGAATAGGCCGCGGGATTGCCCACGCCAAAGATCGTCTCCGCAGTGTCGGGCAGCGCCAGTCGGGACTTGACAGCGCCGGTGGCGCCCTCCAGGACGACTGCCTCGGCCGCGTCGGTGCAGAGGGCGAATACGTCCCCGGTGTCGTCAGCGGCCACGTCGCGGGCCGTACAGCCCACGTCGATCTCGTTCTCCAAAGTGTTCTGGCGGGCGTCGATGGCCGCTACCAGACTCGTGTCGCCAAAGGCCCCGAGGGCCGCGTAGACCCGTCCGTTCGATACGGCGAGGCCCTCGGGGGAGCCGGAGACCTCAATCGTCGTGGCCACCTGGGGCTGTGGGCCTGTGAGGTCGAGCACCTGGACGGCGGAGGGTCCCGAAAAGGACTGGTCGGTGAGGTACGCGGTCGACGGGCCGTCAAACGCGGCGTAGCGGGGACTCGTGACGCCCGAGATTTGCGCGGTCTGGGTGGGGCCGTTCGTCGAAAAGACATCGACCCGGCCCGCGCTGTTGGCCGTCACGAGGAGGGTTGTGTCGCGGATGGCGATGCCCTGCACGATTGAGCCGAGCCCACTGATGGCCGTCGGCTGGCGTTCTCCCGTGGCAGGGTCATACACACTGACCGACCCGTTGCCGTCGCCGAAGTTGCCCTGGTTGGCGACGTACACGCCGTCGGTGACGGGAGCGGAATTCCCGTCGTCCGTTCCGAGGAGGTCGCAGCCAGACAGGGGGAGCGTGAGCAGGAGAAGTAGAAAAACGAGCGTACGGTGCCGAGTCATCCTGAACATGGTCATCCTGAACATGGAAGTGGTGGGGGTCGAATGAGGGTGGAAAATCTACCGAGGGCGCTGCTACAGTGAAACGAGAAGTCGTAGACGAGCGTGGCGCGGGGGCATGGGGCGGTCTCCCACGCTCTGATAATCGGTGTCGAGTGCGTTTTCGAGCTTGAGCGAAAGTTCGGTCTCCACGCCAGCGAGGTCGTAGGCCAGGCGGAGTTGGGCGTCGAGACGGACGTAGGGGTCCAGAAACTGCGACCCGTCGCTCGTCACGTATCGGCGGCCCGTGTAGCGGGCGTTGAGGTCGAGGGCGACCGGCCCCCACGAGAGCGTCGAGTGCGTCTTGAGTTGATCGCGGGGGACGTAGCGGAGCGGTTCGTCGTAGGACGCGGCGTCGGGATCTGTGCGGGTTCGGGCGTCCGTGTGGGTGTAGGTCAGGCCGGCCCGCAGGTCCGTCCGCAAGGGCAGGGACCACGCGCCTTCGGCTGAGGCCTCGAGCCCGAGGGCCCGCACGCGACCGATGTTCGTCGGGGCCCAGTAGTCCTGGCCGGTGGGCTGCCAGACGATTTGATCGCGGCGCCGGTGCCCGAATGCGGACAGTTCCACGTACCCGTCGGGACGATCGAGGCGAACCCCGAGGTCAGCGCCCCAGCTTCGTTCCGGGCGCAGGTTCGGGTTGCCGCCGGGCTGCCAGTACCGATCGTTGAAGGTGGGTACCCGAAAGGCGCGTCCGACCTGGGCCTTGAGGTGAAGGCCGGGCCGGTCGGGAAGGGGCTGCCAGTTGAGCCCGAGCCGGGGGCTTGTGGCGAGGCGGGCGGCCCCTTCCGGCATCCAGTACGCGTCGGTGCGCAGGGCTGGGTAGAGCGTGAGGCGTCCGTAGCGGGCCGTGCCCTCGACGAATGCCGAGACGTGCTCCTGGTGCGCCGCAGCGTCCAGCTTTGGGTGGCGGGCACGGGCATAGCTTCCGGAGACCCCGCCCGCAAGTGTCCACCGCGACGTGAGGGGATGGCGGAGCGTCGTCTCCAGGGACGCGAGCCCCGTGCGGCCCGTCTGGTCGAGGCCCCGGCTCGGATCGGCGTAGCGCAGACGGGTGCGCTGGGCGAGGCCCTGCACCGCGAGCTGCCCGTCGCCGAGGGGCACGCGATCGCGGCCCCAGAGCCGCCACTGCGTGTCCCACTGGCGCTCCGTCGCCGTGGCCGTCGAGCTCATCGGGGGAAGTCCGCGCTCGGCCTGCGTGAGCCATCCCGAGAGCCGAACCCGATGGTCGCCTGGGCGCGACCGCACGCTGCCATAGATGGTTTTCCGGATGCGATCGGCGTTGCGGCGGCGCACCGTTTTTGCGGGAAACCGGCTCTCGTCGGTGTATGGAAAGTCGCCGTCCGTCGACTGGTAGTCGACCGCAGCGAGGACGGACGTGGCGTCGCCGATCGGCGTCCCCACCAGGGCACTGCCGCTGCGCGTCCCGAACGCGCCGCCCTCGAGAAGCAGTCGCGCCCGCACCGACGACCGGGGGCGCACCGTTCGGAGCTGGAGGGCGCCCCCGAGCCCGCTAGAGCCGTGGAGGGGCGAGGCGGGGCCGTGCATCACGCGGACCGACTGCAGCAGGACCGTGGGCAGAAGCGACAGGTCGAGGTGCCCAATCTGAGGGTCCGTGATGCGCTGTCCGTCGAGCAGAACGGCCGTCTGGGACGCGCCGGTGCCGCGGAGAGACGGGGTGGCGAGTCCGCCCGCCCCGTAGCGGCGCACGTGAACCCCGGCCCGATCCTCGAGAAGGCCGGCGACGGAGGTCGCCGCGGTGGTGCGGAGGGCCGCAGAGTCGATCACCGTTACGCGGGCGGGGGCCTGGGCCGGCGACGTGGGGATGCGGGTGGCCGTGACGGTGAGGGGCGGCAGTGTCGTCGTCCACTGCACGTCGGTAGTGTCCGCCGCAGCAGGGTCGGCAGAGAGGGGCTGTGCGAATGCCGGGCCGACGAGGGGATCGGCGACGAGCAGCAGCGCCGCGCAGAGACAGAGACGGAAAAGGGACGGAGCATCCATAGAAAAAGCCCTCACCTCTGATGAGGCTTGGGCGGCTGCTCCGCGTACACGTCGGGCCGTTCCCGAGCGCAGACGGCCTAAGGGACGGGAGAGGTGTTCCTCCCCCGAGGAGGCTGGAGCCAGGCGCGCCACAAACCTCTGGTCCCGGAGGTTCTTGGCGATGAGCGAAGCCGACGGCGGTCGGCTCCTCGGCACGCACGCAGGCAGGTCTCCTGGCTCATCGGACCTGAGAACCACAGCGGAGTCGCCGTGAGTCATCAGTGGCGGATGCACGCAACGAGTCGCCTTCCCCCTCGACCAGCCGGCCCCAATGCAGTCGGGACCACTTGGCCGGGGAGTGGCGAGCCGCTGCCGGCACGCATCCCTCGTCCGAGTTACAGTTGCGGGGACAGCCCCAGACTCCCGAGTGTGGACGTTGGAGCGCGGAGTTTGGAATGCAGATGAGCTTTGTCACTCCGCATTCCCAATTCCAAACTCCACACCCGGTACACTGGCGTTCCCTTTTCATCTCGCCCAGCTGGCGCCGGTGCGAGAACCCGCGGCGTGTGTGAAAGAACGAGTTTCAAGGTAGACGTGCGACGCGACAAACCACAATCGCTTCACTGGATTTTCCGGGGCGCGTTCGGAGCAGGCTCGGGCTACTCGTTCCGCAGGCGCCGGGCGAGTTCGGCGGAGTGCTCCGTCTCGCTCTGCGATTCGGACGCCCGGTCGGGCGGAAGCGCAAGTTCGCCCAGCTCGGCCGCGTCGTCGTGGTCGGCGATCCAGGCCTCGCTGGTCACAATGGTTTCGAGGTTCTGCACGCGCTCCTGAAGCGCGTCCCGCTCCTGTTCGAGATCGTCGATCCGCTCGTGGAGAGACTGGAATCGCTCTTCCATCTCTTCCGCGGTCGGGCCCAGCGTCTGACGCTGAGCCTTGTAGTCGAGCCACTCTTTGTACCCGGCAAGCAGGATGCCCAGAATCGGAATGGCGAAAATCAGAATGAACACGAAGTGGGGCATGGGCACGGCGGGAAACCTGGAGTCCAGTACGCTTCCAAACATATGAGCCGCCCCCGTTCCTGTTGCGCACCGACCGAAGAAGGGGGGGCGTGTGTGCGAGCCCAGGGGCGACCGGGCGGACGGCACAGTTGTCCCGGCGTCCGATTCGGCCGTGAAGGCGCACAGGAGAGGGCGCATGAGAGCGTGAGCGTGCTGCAGGCCCAGTCCGGGACCATTCGTGAGCCACCGCCTTCGAGACGCGATCTTTGGAGAGTCCGGGAGGGGCGTTGGAAACCGTGTCTACGCGGCTCCGGTACGCGGTTGTACCCCCACCACAAAGTTCTTACGGACGGTTGTTCGTTGTCCAGACGCAATTTGGACTGTTCCCGCGACGCACGTGGCGAAATCATAGGCCCGAGGTCACAGGTGGAACGGACCGATCGACGCACTGCACGCGAGCACTCGAATGGACCGGGGGCGACCTCACTCTTGACGCAAATCGTCCCCCACACCGATGTGACACGTCCTCCCCGAGCGCTCGACTGGGTGCCGCTAATTCTAGGGATTGCGGGCGTGCTTTTGGCCCTCGCGCCCCCTGAGAGTACGGCCCGGTCCGTTGCGGCAGACACCCTCCAGCTGGGGCCGGCCGAATCCATCGCCGACGTCCGAAGGGACGCGGATGGAGACATGCGTCCCGATCGGACGGGCGACACTGTCACGGTGGCGGGACGAGTAACGGCCGCACGGGGGCGTCTCACAGTGCCGATGACGGACCTCACCGCCCTTCAGGACAGCACGGCGGGAATCCACGCGCTTCTGCCGAACGGCCCGACACTCCAGCGGGGCGACAGCGTTCGGGTTCGCGGGGTCATCGACCAGGCATACGGCCTCACGCAGCTTCAGGGCCTCGACTATCGAGTCGTCGACGGGCCGTCGCAACTGCCCACGCCCCTCCCACTGACGGTCACTGCCGCCGCAGCGGAGCGATACGAGGGGCAACTCGTCCAGGTGCGGGCCCGCCTCGTCGCGACAGGATCCAACGAGGGCGGCGACTTCATGCAGCTGGTCGATCGGGACGGCGAGACCTCCGCCCGACTGATGGTCTTCGTGGCAAATCGTCACATGGGGCGGTTTCAACTGGACCGCTTTGGGGAGGGGGATGAGGTGAGGGTGACGGGCGTGCTGGGCCAGCACGATTTCGACGCTCCCTACACGAGCTACTATCAGATCGAGCCTCGCACACAGGACGACCTGGCCCTCAGTGGGGGACTGTCCCCCTATGTGCGAACGGTCCTCTATGTGCTCGGCGGCGGCGGGCTAATCGCCGTGGTGGCCGTGGTTGTACTCCGGACGGCTGTTCGGCGTCGCACCCGGGAGCTTGACGAGAGCCGGGCTCGGTTCCAGCGGCTGGCCGAGGTAACGACCGAGGGCATCGCCCTTCATGAAGCCGACGGCGAGATCATAGACGCGAACGCGGCCCTGGCCGACATGGTGGGGGTGGATCGGGAGCGCCTAATTGGACGAAACGTCGCCGAGGTGCTGCCGGGCGGGAGCGTTGCGGACGCGCAGGACGCAAGTTCAAACGCCGACGGTGCCACCGAGGCGAAACTCGTCCACGAGAACGGGCAGACGACCCCGGTGGAGATTGAAGACCGGACGGCAACGGCGGGCGGCGAGACCGTACGCGTCTGCGCGGTGCGTGACATCACGAAGCGAAAGGAGTGGGAAAGGGAGATCCTTCGGGCCAAGGAGGAGGCCGAGCAGATGTCGACGCTCAAGTCGAATCTGCTGAGCAACATGAGTCACGAGCTCCGCACGCCGATTACGAACATCACGGGCTACGCGGAGCTCATCATGGAGGGGGCGGACGACCCGTACCAGACGTTTGCGTCTCACATCTGCGAAAATGGGAAGCGGTTGTCGGAGACGCTGCAATCGGTCCTCGACATGGCGCAGATCGAAGCGGGCACAATCAGCGTGAGCGTGCAGGAGGTCACGGTGGCGGAGGTGGTGCAGGAGGTTCTCAACTGGCACGACCCCAAAATCGACGCCGCGATTACTGTTGACGTGGACGTCCCCGAAACGTGCACCCTCAGAACGGACCGGTCGCTCCTATACCGCATCCTGAACAACCTCATTCAGAACGCCATCAAGTTCACCGATGAGGGACGGGTTGGGGTGGAGGCAACGCCCACCGATCCCGGCGTTCGGATGATGGTGCAGGACACCGGGGTGGGCATCGCCCCAGAATTTCGGCCGGATCTGTTCGAGCCGTTCAAGCAAGAGTCGGAGGGGTGGACGCGGGAGTTTGAGGGGACAGGCCTGGGGCTTACCCTGACGAAGCACATGGTGCAGCTCCTCGAGGGGTCGATCACGGTAGAGAGCACCAAGGGCGAGGGGAGCGTCTTCACGGTGGATCTCCCCGACATCACGGAGATGTCTGCGTCCCGGATGGGGGCCTCGTAGGGAAGTGCCCGACGGCGGGCTGGTCGGGGAGAAGCGATCAGTCCAAAGTGGACGCCAGGAACTGCCGAACGGGCTTGAGGAGGGCGGTCCCTTTCTCCTCGGGCACGTAGTGGCCGGTGGCGGGGAATCGGCGGACGCAGGCGTCCTCAAAGAGACGCTGCCAGCGCTGGAGGCAGCGCTCGTGGCCGAACGCGGGATCGTCCATCCCCCAGCACAGCAGCGCGGGGCAGTCCCGGAGCCGCTCCCGACGGGTCCACAGCGCCCGGAGCCACTGCGTTTCTCCGCGAAGGGCGCGGGCAAAGGCCCAGCAGGCGAATCGGCGCGTCGGCGTGTCGAGGGCGGCGGCGTAGGGCTGGATCCAGTCCGGCCGGAGGGGACGGGCGGATCCGGTCGTGGCGGGCATGACGAGGTGCGCGAACGCGTTGAGGCGCTCGACGGCGATGCGGCCCAGCGGGGTGGCGAGGAGGCGACTGGCGGCCCGAAGCAGGGGGCGATGGGGGAGCGGCCACCCCCAGGTGTTCATGAGAATGAGGCGCCGGATCGTCTCGGGGTGGCGGAGGGCGTAGGCCAGGCCGATGGGCCCGCCCCAGTCGTGCAGCACGAGCGTGACGTCCGACACGCCCAGCGTGCGGAGGAGCGTCTCCACGAGGGTGGCGTGCGCGGGCGGCCGGTAGGAAAATGACTCTGGGGCCGCCGATCGGCCGAAGCCGAGGTAGTCGGGGGCGATGCACCGGTAGTCCGGGGCCAGATCGCGGAGGAGATGGCGGTACAGGCGCGCACTCGTGGGATTGCCGTGGAGGAAGACGATGGGCGCGCCGCTGCCAACGTCGGTGTACGCCAGCGGTCCAGCCGGGGTGCGGAGGGTTTTTGTGGGGACGCGAGTGGGCAAGAGGGCGTGGGGGTAGAG
>JBDGQM010000101.1:0-5934 GCA_042219065.1 Salinibacter sp.
AGGCGCAGGACCGGTTCGGCTTCCTGCTCGACGCCCTCCGCTACGGCGCCCCGCCCCACGGCGGCATCGCCCTGGGCCTCGACCGGCTCGTCATGCTCCTGGCGGGGGCCGACTCCCTGCGCGACGTCATCGCCTTCCCCAAGACCCAGAGCGGCAAGGAGCCGATGGTCAAATCGCCCGACTGGGTGGACCCCGAGCAGCTGGAGGCCCTCGCGCTTCGCCTCGACCTCCCGCCCGATGTGGACCCGCCGGCGCACGTCGCCCGCCGGAAGCGTCTGGCGTCGTAACCCCTTCCTCCATGCCCGACTCCCGCCTCACGTCTCTCGATCTCCAGGCGCTCCGCCCACGGGTTCGCGATCACCTTCAGTGGAAAAAGTGGGACGTTTGCATTTGCAATAACGGCATTACAGTCGAGCGTCCCCGCACGACGGCACACCCGGACTACCCCTCTGTCGTGTATCCGCTGGATTACGGCTTCGTCAACGACACGCTCGGGACGGATGGGGATCCGGTCGACGTGTTCGTGGGCCGCGGCACCACCGGGCTCGTGGGCGGCATCCTGACCGCCGACGTCCGGCAACAGGACCGGGAGATGAAGCTCCTCTACGACTGCACGCCCCCCGAGGTCTACACGGCCCACGGCTTCATCAACTACGACCGGACGCTGCTGGAGGGCGTGCTGGTCCTGCGGCGTCCCCTGAAAACCCTCTGGGACGAAACCGCCTGACTCTCCTGCGCCGTATTTCCAGGGTTTAAGGCACGCCTTCTCCCTCCTGTCGGCATTTCTGTCTCACATGCCCTGAGCGGATCTACGGACACAGAGGGCCGACTCCCTCCATCATACAAATGCACCCACCGACGGTGGAGATTTGCCGGACGCCGCGAGGATGGATCCGGGTTGAGCACGGGAGCCCGCAACGGCACGTTCTTTGCGCATAGTGTTAAGCCCCGACCGAAAGCCCCGTCGCGATCCATCTCATTGCCCCACGTGCCTATGTACACGATCGCCGTCATTAACCAGAAGGGTGGCGTTGGCAAGACCGTCACCACCGTCAACCTCGCCGCAGCCCTGAAGAAAAACGGCCACGATCCCCTGGTCGTCGACTACGACTCCCAGATGAATGCCACGGACTGGCTGATGGGGCGAGAGGCCACCGAGGACGACGCCACCATCTTCGATTCCCTCGCCGCCTGGGACGGGGAAAACGCGGACGCATCCACCTTCGCGAAGATCTTTCACACCTCCGACTCCGTGGGGATTGACTTCATCCCGTCTGACCGGCGCATGGCTGCTGCCAGTTTCGACGCCGTCATTGGACGGAGTCCCGTCTTCCCGCAGCAGTTTCGCTGCCGCGTCCAGGAGTTTCGGACCGCACAGGTCCAGCGAAATTCTAGTTCCCCCAAGAACCATGACTTCTGCCTGATCGACTGCCCTCCGTCCCTCGGCCGAAGCATCGCGACGGCCCTGGCCGGGGCCGACGGGATTATCGTCCCCATCCATACGGATCGGTTCAGCATGCGGGGGGTGAGCCAGCTTCAGGACACTATCCAGCAAATTCGACGGGTCCACAATGATGGCCTGCGCATTCTGGGCCTCCTCCCCAACAATCTCGACCTGCGATCCGGAATGGTGCAAGACATGCACGAGAACTTCGAAGAGGTCTACTCGGAGATTCTCTTCGACACGTTCATTCCGTGGCGGTCCAAGATCAACGAGGTCGCCACCCACGGCAAGAACCTGATGGAGTACGACGGTGCCTCCGACACTGCGGACCGGTACCTCGACCTTGCGGACGAGGTCGTGGAACGGGCCCATCTCGCCACCGCCGCGTAATTTGCCGCCGCGTCGCTTCTCATCACTCCTTCCTTCGCCCCATGAGCCCCCCGCCCTCCAGTCGCGCGTCGAACGGCAACGGCCAGATTCCATCCTGGATGCAGACGGTCGACGAGGATACATTCTACGACGCAGATTCCGCCGACGAGACCGGTTCGGACCGTTCTGCCTCGTCCCCGACCGAAGCATCGGCTCGGTCCACACCGGACGATCCCTCATCAGACCCCCAACAAATTTCGGAGGACTCGTCTCTCGAAAAAGACCTGGCCCTCTCCATGGCAGAGCCCCCCGACATTCCGGAGCCGAAGCCGGACCTTCAACCCACGCCGGTGGGCCGTGTGCGGGCCGACCTTGACCGGCAGTTGGAGAACGCCGTGTCCGTCCTCGCGAACCGGTACGCAGCGGAGCTCCCAAGAAGCCTGATTCTGGAATATGCCCTTCAACGGACCCTCCTGAGTCTCCGCCAGGACGGTGCGGACAGCGCGCTCGTGCAATGGCTGGACTCGGTGCTTCCACGGGCCTGAGGAACGCGTCCCTCCATTTCGCAAGACGTAGGCGTCCCCCGAACGGGACGGGCACAGAGCGCCTGGCGTCAACCATCCCGATCGGCAACGGGAAGTCTCGATCGTGAATCGGGCAGGTCTCCTCTCGCCTACCGATGGGGACGGGATGACAGGCGTGAGTGCAGCCTCGACTTTTGCGGGTCCCTGGGTGTTCTCCCGGAAATACATGCATCGCTTCGAAGTCCACAACGATAGACCGCCTCAGTCCTTCCCATTTCTACAGACCTGGAAAAGCGGGCCTTTCCGACCCGAGGCGCGAAAGACTTGGGAAACGCCTCTCGTCCCATCGGGTTAGGGACACCCTGTCTTTGGCAAAGACCTATTCTTTGGAAGCATGTCCGCACCGACCGCATGGGAGGCGTTCGAGGAGGCGCTCACGCTGGCCGAAGTGGGCGCGTGGGCGTGGGACCCCGACTCCGGCGACGTGCAGTGGTCCGATCATCTCTACGACCTCCTGGGGACGGATCCCGACGGAGCGCCTCCCTCTCTTGACGGGCTGATCGAGTGCCTCCACGCCGACGACCGGGATCGGATTCGGCGGGCAATTCAGGACGTGTCGGCACAGAACGCGGCCACAGAGGTGGAGGGCCGGTACGTATCGCAGAACACAGAGGGGATCCGGTGGATGCGCATGAAGATCGTCCCCGAAACGGACGACACGACCCCGGTCCAGCGCGTGGTCGGGACCGTCCGCGACATCACCTCGCGCAAGCACGCCAAAGCGGAACAGGAGGAAACCCGCCGCCAGCTCGATCTCTTGCACGAGGTCTCGCCCCTGGCCCTGATGACCTCGACCCCAGAGGGCACTGTCCACGGCGTAAACCAGTCGTTCGAAGAGACCTTCGGACGGTCCGCGGAGGCGACGGAAGGAAGCAGCGTCGGCGACCTGAACATTTGGGTGGTCCCCGAGCACCGGGAAATGATTCTCGATCGGCTCGACGGCGAGAGTCCTGTGTCCGCATTCGAAAGTCGCCTGCGCACGGAGTCGGGAGAAGTGCGGGAGGTGGAATTGTCCGTCGGCAAGATTCAGCGTCGCGGGCGGCCCTTCCTTCTCTGGGCGATCCGGGATGTCTCGGAGCGCAACCGCCTCCAGCGCCAACTCCGCGGACAGGCCTTCTTCGATTCGGTGACGGGACTCCCCACCCGCGACCTCTTGATCGACCGGGCCGACCATGCCATCCGGCGGGCCGATCGGTCAGACTGGCCGCTCACCCTGTTGTACGTGGACATCGACGACTTCAAGGCCATCAACGAAGAACTCGGCCACCCCGCGGGCGACGAGCTACTGGCGCAGGTGGCCAAACGACTCAAGCGGTCCGTGCGGTCGTCCGACACGGTGGCTCGCCCGGAGCCGACCTCCGACACGGTGACCCGAATTGCCGGAGACGAATTTGCGCTCCTGCTCGAAGGGTCCGGCGAGGACGAGTCCAAGATGGTGGCCGAACGCCTCCAGAAACTGTTCAAGACCCCGTTCGAAGTGGCGGGCACGACCGTGCACCTGTCCGTCAGCTTTGGGCTGGCCGTCCGCGAGCCGGAGGATGAGAACCTGACCGAGGGCCGCGACCTGCTGCGTACGGGGGAGACTGCAATTTACGCGGCGCGCCAGGACCACGAGCAGATTCACGTGATTGGTCCGGACGACGAGAGGCGCGCCGGCCGGCTCCGCCGCCGCGAGGAACTACAGCGGGCGCTCCGCTGGAATGAGTTCGAGCTGTACTACCAGCCGATCATCGATCTGCGCGATCGGTCGGTCGGTGCCGCCGAGGCACTCGTGCGCTGGAGGCATCCCGAGCAGGGGCTCGTCACACCGTCGGAGTTTATTCCACTCGCCGAGGAGTCCGGACTGATCGAGGACGTGGATCAGTGGGTCCTCCAGCGGGCGGTGCAGCAGGTCGCGGCCTGGCGTGAGGACGGATGCGGACCCTCGCGGATGAGCGTAAACGTGACGGCCCGCAAGCACTCCAACGAAGAGGCCCAGCGGCACGTCCTCCAGCTCTTAGACGAGCACGATCTCCCGGGGGAGGCCATTACGCTCGAAACGACCGAACGGATTGCGTTTCGTCACGCCCATCCCTTCGAAGCGCTCCGGCAGGCCGGCGTCCAGCTGGCAATCGATGACTTCGGCACCGGGTATTCGGCCCTCTTCTACCTGCACCGGTTCGACGCGGACGCGCTGAAGATCGACCGGGGATTCATCGACGGACTCAACACCGACCGGCAAATGGACATTCTCGTCCGGGCCATGCTCGACATTGCCGACCACCTGGACATGGCGTCCATCGCGGAAGGGGTGGAGACGGAAGCGCAGCTGAGCCGGCTCCGCGAACTCGGGTGCCACTTCGCGCAGGGGTACCTGTTTGCTCGTCCCATGCCCGCCGAGGCGTTTGAAGAGTTCTTTGACGAGGAGGCGCCCGTCCCGTCGTTTTAGTCCCTGACGGCCAGCTGCCCAGATCCAGTCGAGAACCCAGCCGGACTCCTGGACGTTTTGGGGGGCGATTGTCAGATGCCTCATCTCTTTTCTCGTTCTCCCCGACGCTCCGATGCTTCACCTGGAACGCCCCCTCGTGTTCTTCGACCTCGAGGCCACGGGCACAGATCCCCAGGAGGCGCGCATCATCCAGGTCGGCATGCAGCGCTTCGTCCCCTCGTCCGACGGGGCCGCCCTCGACGACACGGTGGACGTGCTCGTGGACCCCGAGCAGGCCGTGCCCCCCTCGGTGACGGACCTGACGGGACTGTCGGACGCGGCGATCCGGGCGGCGTCTCCGTTCGCGGCCCACGTGGAGCGCCTCGTCCATTTGATCGAGGACGCCGACCTGGCCGGGTACAACGCCCTTGCGTACGACCTTCCACTGCTGACGGCCGAGTTTGAACGGACCGGGCGGGCCCTTCCCGGCCCCGACGACCGTGTCGTCCTCGATCCGTATCGGCTGGAGCAGGTGCTGCGTCCCCGCACCCTGTCGGCCCTCTACGAGCGGTACACCGGCGCGCCGCTCGACGACGCCCACGACGCCCTCCGCGACGTGGAGGCCGCCGGCCGGGTCCTGCAGCACCAGCTGGCCGACCACGACATCGAGGGCACCCCGGCTGAGCTGGCCGACCGTATCCGCGGGGACTACCTCGACGACCAGCGTCGCCTCAAGGCCGACGGCGACTCCGTGGTCGTCTGCTTCGGGAAGCACGACGGCAAGACCCTCCGCGAACTCCAGACCCAGCACGCCGATTACTTCGACTGGATGTACCGGACCATCGACGACCTCCGTCCCCACATCGACGAGGCACTGGAGTAGCCCCCGGCCCTCATATCGGCCGGCCTGTGCGGGGCCGAAACCTACAGCCCCAGGGCAAGCCGCACGAGGAAGTACGTCACGAAGATCACGACGAAGGCCCCCGCCAGCATCGTCCAGAACCCGGGGTCCGGGTCCGAGCGGGTCTTCGTGTCCGTCCCCGCCGCGTCCTGATGCACGTGGCAGTACGTGCTGTCCGCCATCGCGTCGTTGCTGCACGAGGATCCGTCTTTGTTCGTCGCGGCGCAGG
>JBDGQM010000102.1:0-5731 GCA_042219065.1 Salinibacter sp.
GCAACACCTCGACGCCCTCGTGGACCGGCTCACCCGAGCGGGCAATCAGATCGTTGAGAACGCCCGGGCCCGGCTCGACGGGCTCCGGAACCGCCTGGAGGCCGTCGACCCCAAACGCCCCCTCCGGCGCGGCTACGTCCACCTGACGCGCGACGGCACCCCCATCGACTCCGTCGAGGCGCTCCGGGACGAGGACCGGGTGCGGCTCCACTTCCGCGATGGCCATCGCGACGCCAAGGTGCTCCCCGAGGACACGTAGTACAGCCTGTCTCCACGGCCGTCAAAGAGACGTCGTCCTGCGATCAGAGGCAGCTGAACCGCCATCGCTCGGCGAAGCTTCTAACACACGATCGCCTTCACATCCAGGCTTGATCAGGAACCGCCCGGTTTGTAGGCTGTACCCCTGACGCTCATGTCCTTTAGAGCACCCAGAACCCACCGTGACGGCGTTGGGGTGGGCATCCCTCCCGCAGCCCTTCCGTCTTCGCCCGGCAGGCCCGACCGTCAACGTTCCCTGACCCATGGCCTCGGACCCGAGCGAACTTACGATTCAGTTCCAGCCCGAGCGGCGCGTCGACGTCATCGACGTGAACCGGCACGTGGAGGACGCGTCCACCGGCTTCCTGGCGAGCCACGAAGAGGCGCTCTACTGCTCGTATCACACCACGGGCGGCTACCTCGAGGAGACGGTCTGCAAGCGGCTCGATCAGTGCCAGGACCAGGTGCACGAGTTTCTTGCTCCGTTTCGGGAGCTGTTTCCATCCGGGGCCAACTATCAGCACGACCAACTGCACCTCCGGAACGAACTGAGCCCGAAGCAGCGACGGACCGAGCCCCGCAATGCCGACTCCCACCTTACGTTCATCGGCTCCGGCCTCGAGAACTGCGTCACCTACCCCAGCGACCCGGCGCGGCCGGTCTTTTTCATCGACCTCGACGGGATCAACAAGGACAACCGGGACCGCCGCCAGCGCCGGACAAAAATCATCGGGTACGACGACGAGCAGATGGTCGACCAGACGGAGCTTCGGGTGCCGGTCTCCGACCACTCCATCGACTCGGTGAGCCTGCGCGATCCCCGGTTGGGCCTCTTCAAACGATTGCACGAGATGCTGGCCGAGCACGGGGTGAAGACGGGACGCATCCACCTTGAGCTCGTGCCGGAAGAGCAGCACGCCGGGCTCACGGTGAACGAGTACGAGACGCTTCTCATGAAGCACGACCTGGCCGAGGTGCTCCGGAATCCGCTGCGGTTCATGGCGCGGAAGGGCCGCAACATGCTCCGCGACCCGCGTGCGATCCCCGACAAGGCCAAGAACTACGCGAAGTACGACCTCGTCCGCCTCGTCAACAAGGTCGTCGACACGCTGGGCCTGAGCGAGTCGCTGGTGGAGCGCGTCATCGACAAGTGCCTGGCGGTCCCCGCCGAGCGGTTTTTGCGCATGAAGCGGTCGGTGAGCCTGCTCGTGACTGAAGACGAGTCCAACGGAACGGGCACCATCGAACAGGGCCGCTACCAGAGCCCCATTCTGGTGCAGTGGCGCAAGTCCGCCCCGCAGGCTCGTCGCGTCCGCGTCTGCCTCACCCGCTTCGAGTAGCCTCGCCTCTCGCCCTTCGCCTCTCGCCCCTTCGGTCAAATTAGTGAATGGCTCTGCCCGCCGTCCACGTTGAGGCAGGCCCCCGTGATGAGGCTCGCGCGTTCCGAGCAAAGGAAGGCCACCGTATCGGCCACCTCGTCGGCCCGCCCGAAGCGCTCAATCGCAATATTCTCCTCGACAAACTGCTTCATCTCCTCCGGCTTCTCCTTCACGCGCCGGTCCCAGCTGCCGCCCGGGTAGCGGATGGAGCCCGGCGCCACGCTATTGACCCGAATCTCGGGGGCGAGCTCCTGGGCCATCACCTTGCTCACGCTGATGAGGGCCGACTTGGTGGTGTTGTAGAGCGAAAGCCCCGCGCCCCCCAGCTCGCGCCCAAAGATCGACGAGATGTAGCAGATGGACGCCCCCTCCACCTCCCGCATGTGCGGAATCGCGGTCCGGCTCACGCGGACGTGCGACATGAAGTTGAGATTGATCAAGTCCTCCCAGTCCTCGTCGGACAGCTCCTCGAAGTCGCCGCGACGATTGCCGCCCACGTTGCCCACGTAGGTGTCGATCCGGCCAAAGCGGTCGTGGGTCGCCTCCACGAGCCGCTCCGGCTCTCCGGCCTCTGTCACGTCCATCGGAACCGCGAGCACATCGGCCCCCTCGGCCTCAATCTCCTCGGCGGCCGCCGCCAGGTCCGATTCAGTGCGCGCACAGATGGCCACGTCACAGCCCTCGCGGGCCAGGGCCAGTGCGATGTACTTGCCAATGCCCTGGCTCGCACCCGTAACGATGGCCGTTCGTCCGTCGAGTCCAAGATCCATGATCGAAACCGGAGGGTTGTGAAAGAGTCAGTCCGAATGGGAGACGCAGAATAGGCACTCCCGCGGCCTCCGTCCATCCCGTGTCCCGTCCCCCACCGCGGTTTCAAACCATTTGAACAGACCGCCCCGTCCGCCCCTCATCCTTCGCGCCCCTCACGCGTTGGTACATCTTTGAGTTATCATCCCCTCAGTCCCGCATTCTCAAGACGCACACCCTCCGATGCCCGACGCCGACGACACCCCCGACCGCACCTTCGAGGAGAGCCTGGAGCAGCTCGAAGCCATTGTCGACACCCTCGAAGACGATCCCCCCTCGCTCGACGAAGCCCTCGACGCCTACGAAGACGGCGTGGCCCTCGCCAAGGAGTGCCTCGACCGGCTCGACGACGCCGAGCAACGGGTAAGTGAGCTATCGATCGACGACACGCGCTAAAAGGTGAGCGACGTGTCGTGCTCGGCGGCCTGACGTGCCAGATCACCCGCGCCCCCGAACGTAGCCCACGGAGCCAAATCCGCCTCCTCAATGCCCCGGGCCTCCGCGCAGGGCTCGCACACGACGAATTCCTCGAGCGCCCCTTTGTCCCGAAGTTCGCTGAGCACCGCCTCCACGGTGGGAAGGCCGGGCGCCTTGAGTTCGCTGAGATCGGCGTGGCTGGGCGCCCCGAGATAGGTGGCCTCCTGCATGGCAAACATCGCGATCTGCTCGCCGCGGCTCATCGCGCCCTTGCCAGAAATAAACGGAAGAACGGCCTTGGTGCTGTTTCCGGGACCAATCGTGGTGAGAACGTGCATGGGTCGGTGACAGTGTGGTTGAAAAACAGTGCGCATTCTCCAAGATCGGCGCGAGCGACGACAGTCACAACCTCGACGCTGGTCGTTCGGCTATCTACCCCAAGTTGCGAGGTGCCAGTGCATTGCCTCAATGACGGCGGACCACGGGCGGCAGACCGCCGAAACGCGCGTCATTCCGCGGTCTGTGGTCTGGGGCCGAAGGTCATCCCGCGTGGCCGTCCGCCGTCTCCCCGAAAACAGCAACGTAGGTCGCAACTTGAGTTATCTACGTCCCGTCCCGAGCGTACTCGGCCCAGTCTCCCGACGAGATTCGGGGATGCCCGGTCGGGTCGCCGTTGAACCAGTACACCCAGGCCGTGCGGTCGACCGGCTCCTGCAGTGCAACCTGCCGCCGGACGAAAAGCGAGTCGTCCTCCCGGTCGGGCTCATAGCCCTCGTACGCGTCGAGCACGGGCCACGCTGGCGGATCGTGGAGGCGAAACAGCTCACCGTGGACGACCCCGTCGCCCGGGACCGCCCCGGGAAACTGGCCGAGATCGTAGAGCACACCCGCAAACTGACACGCCTGGACGAACGACACCCGGTCGGTGACCCCAAGCCGGTCCATGCCGTCGAAGGTCCGCATGAGCGTTCCGTAGGTCGCAAGCAGCATGGGCGAGCCAGACATAACTCCGAGGGGCAATGAACGAGCAGAGAGGGCGGGGCTCGCGTCCATCCACCTTCATCCGCCGTAGATCCCTATCGCCTTCCCGGTCCTGCCCGATCGGCGACCAATCCTGTGGGGATCTTTCGGAGAAACACAGGGTTCTTCTTTGCAGAAATTGCTGCATAAGCTTCACGCCGCGCCGATGGGATCGATTTCGGTTCTCGGCACCGGGATCCTTCTCTCCTGCCTGCACGGAGCAGACGGACCGCGGCCACCAAAATTCCGTGGTGTATTTTGAGGCAGGTTTCTGAACAGTTTCGCCACGCTGTCCATCAAAGTACGTCCCCCAGTGGCGCGCTTCGAGCGTGTGATCGATGCTTTCGTGAATGAATCTCTTGCCCAGAAATGTACAACACTGAAGGTGTAGACGCCGTTGCGACCATTACTGAACTGCGGTCCGACACCTCCGACCTCATCAGCGATGTCCAGTCGAAGCACAATGGGGTCCTGATCCAGAAGAACAACGAGCCGCATGCGGTGCTCATCTCGTGGGAAACCTACAAGGCCATCAAGGAAGAGGTGGACCTTGAAGACCTGTAGCCCCCCCCTTTCCGCGAGCAGCCACGACAATGACCGCCGCGGGGTCGCAGCGCAGAGCACGGTGTCTGCCATCGGACGCTGGCGGAGCGGCCTGTGGGACGACCTGGGAATGGGCCGACGCAGCCCGGGGAGTCGGCTGTCGACCACTCTCCGAAAGGATCCGCTCCTTCCCAGAGACGCGAGCCGTGTTCCGCCCCTACGCCTCGCCGCGGGCCAGGTAGCGCGTGCCGCTGTAGAGGAGCCCCACGCCGAGCACCTTCACGAGGTCGATGACGGCGAACCGGAGAAAGCCTTTGTCGATCGACTCCATCCAGGTGCCGTGGCCGGCCGCGTAGTGCAGCCACACGACGCCGCAGGTGAAGATGAGGGCCGCACCCGTCAGGGAGGCGAGCGTACTCCCAGAGAACGCCTTCCACCGCTTCGAGAGCGCCCCGATCACCGCCGCGGCGGCCGGATAGGAGAGCAGGTAGCCCGCCGAGGCCACGCCGAAGAGATAGCTCGGCCCGTACCCGTCCCCGGCGAAGACTGGCAGGAAGAGTCCCAGGGCGAGGTAGAGCGCCTGCGCGAGCAGGCCGTTTCGCCAGCCCAGGTAAAGCCCACTCGCGTAGACGGCCGCCGTCTGCAGCGTAATGGGCACCTCCCACAGGTACACGCGAAACTGAATTTGAGCCCCGAGGACCGTGAGCAGAGCAAATCCGGTCACGCCAATCGCCTGCAGGAGCGCCGAGGCCTGCGTCTCGCGGAGACGATCGACGAGGGTGGTGTACGAGGAACGGAGCGAGAGAAGGTTGGGCATAGACACGTCCGGGCGAGTTTGTCAGCCGAAAACAACGGAGAATGACAGAAAAGTATACGAAGGCGGGCCGAAAACGTCCAGGTCTCCGCGCCCCCTTCCCGAATTTTTACGGCGTCGCCGGACGCCCGCGGCCTCGGACTGAATTCCTCAGAAATCACAAATCGCCTCGTTTCTTCCACCAGGGGCATTCCGTATGCTGTAAGCGGTGTATTCTTCCCGATCGACCGCTCCGCTCCATGAAACGCTTCGAGGAGCTCTTCGCCGAACTCACCGACAAGGTGGCCCGCCAGGACCCCGACTCGGGAACCGTGCAGGCCGTACAGGAGGGGCGTCACGCCATCGGCAAGAAGGTGCTGGAGGAGGCCGGCGAGGTGTGGATGGCCGCCGAGCACGAGGGGGCCGACCGCACCGCCGAAGAGATCTCCCAGCTCCTCTATCACCTCCAGGTCCTCATGATCGCCTGCGACCTCGACCTCGACGACGTGTACGA
>JBDGQM010000103.1:0-5960 GCA_042219065.1 Salinibacter sp.
ACGGGCGAGGCGGCCTATGAGCGGGCGACGGAGGGGGACGAGCGGGCGCAGGCCATGTTCGAGGCATTCGGCACGCACCTCGGGCGGGCCGTGCAACTGGTGCTCTACACGATCGCCCCGGCGCACATCGTACTGGGCGGCTCGGTGCGACACGCCTATCCGTTTTTTAAGGAGGCGATGTGGGAGGAGATCGAGACGTTCGCGTTTCCACGGACACTCGACACCCTCACGCTCGAGCGGTCAACGCTCGACTACGCCGGCGTGCTGGGGGCCGCAGCGCTCGGCTTCGGGTCTGAATCCTCCGCCTGAGCGAGACGGGTGGGGGATAGCTCCGGCTGCACTGATGCGTACACAGATGGTCTCATGATTGCTCTGCTGAAACGAACTGCTCTTCTGCTTGCCCTGTGCCTGCTCTCGGCGACACCGTGCCGTGCCGCCGAGCAGGTGCCCCTCACCGTGGACGAGGCGGCGCCCGGCGCCCCCATCACGATGGGCATTCCGTTTCCGAAGGGCGAGTTGCAGTCGCCGGACCACGTGCGCGTCCTCACGGCCGACGGCCAGGAAATTCCGTCCCAGATCACGACCGTCACGACGTGGGCGCCGGCCGACTCCAGCCTGAAGTGGATCTGGGTGTTTTTCTTCGCGGAGGATACGGACCGCTACCGACTCGAATACGGGCCCGAGGTCCGACGCGCGCCCATCACGGGAGACCGGGTCGAGTTCATCAACAATCAGCGCTCCACCGGGTTTGCCGAGATCAGTACGGGTCCGCTCCGCTTCCGGGTCAACAAGCGGAGCGAGGGTGGTTTTCTGGATGCTGTGCAGTTCGACGCCGCGGGCGATGGGGTCGGGGCGGAGGACACGATCGCCACGGGTCCGGCGGGACGCGGCTCGTACCTGGATCTCCTCGACGCCACGGGCATCGATTCCTCCCGGGCGGTGGTCACGCAGACGTACAAAGAAAAAGGGTCAGGCCCCCTCCACGCCATCCTGCGGATTGAGGGCAAGTACCGGTACTCGCGGGCAGACAACAATCCCGCCCCGTTCGTCACGCGCGTCCACGCCTACGCCGGAAAGCCGTACCTTCGGGTCCTCCACACGATCACGTACACCGGCGAGCCGGACCAGCATCCGCCCATCGACGGCCAGCACGCCCAGATTGCCACCAGTGCCAAGAACATCGTGAATGAAGACAGCCTCGCCAGCGACCCGCGGTGGACGGAGCCGGACGACCGCATTGCCGGCACGGGCCTCGCGCTCGACTACGAGTTTTCCGGCCCGCTGACCTACCGGACAGAATACCAGACCGGCGATTGGTGGGCGCCCGATGCGCCGCAACTGGTGGAGCGATCCGTAGACGCCGACGAGTTGTCCCTCATCCAGACGGGACCGGATTCGTCGCACACGCCGCCGATCCCCAGTTCCTCCCCGACGGACCGCATCGACGGCTTCTCGGCGCGCATCACGGCGGACGGGACCGAGCAGATCGACGCGACGCGGGCCCCCGGGTGGATCGACGTGACGGGGAAACGGCGGGGCGTCGCGGTGGGCATGCGGCATTTCACGGAGGAGTATCCCAAACAGCTCACGCTGGACGTCGGCGAACGGCAGGTGCGCGCCTACGTCTGGAGCACCGCCGCCGACCCGATGAGCTTTGAACGGTGGTCGAGTGAGAAGGACGGCAGAATGGTGGGGAACTTCGCCCAGGGCCTCACGAAGACGACGGAACTGGTCTACCGCTTCCACGACGCAGACGCCGACCTGGCGGACATCGAGCGCTCGCTCGACCACGTGCTGGAGCCGGCCGTGGCCCACGCCCCGCCGTCGTGGTACGCCGACAGCCGGGTCTACGGGCGGATGGCCCCGCGCACCGACGACTACGCGGCGTTTGAGCGGAGCATGGACTATAAGTTTCGGTGGTGGCTCTACAATCAGCAGTGGGAGCCCTGGTACGGCATGTTCACCTACGGGGATGGCAAGAATTATTTCTTCCGCGGCGACTGGTACGAGTGGGCCAACAACGAGCCGGCGATGGACTACATGTGGTGGATGCAGTTCATGCGGACGGGGGAGCCGGCCTACTACCACACGGGGGAGGCGATGAGCCGCCACACGATGGACGTGGACAACACGCACTGGCCCGCAGATACAGAGTACCGGGGCGACACCAACGCGGCGATCGACTGGTGGAAGGCCAAGGCCGCGCCCTCCGGCTCCCCGTACGTGGGGATGGGGCGTCGCCACGGCGATCAGCAGTGGTCGGCCATGCTGAGCGCGCACGTGTGGACGGCCGGATGGATCGCGTCGTACTACCTGGACGGCTACCACCGCGGCCTGGAGGTGGCGAAGAAAACCGGCGACTACTACCAGCGCCGCATCTTTGGCAAGCACGGCCTGACGGGACGGCGGCTCTATCTCTCCGTCTGGAATCTCGTCGAGCTTTACGACGCCACGAAGGCCCCAGACCTCCGCAGGGAGCTCGACGACCGTGTGGACCGCATGCTACGGCTCCAGCGCGAGCAGGGGGGAAACCTGGTCATCGACCGGTACGGATACACGCAGGTCTACGCCGCACGCGGCCTCGGGAAGTACTATCAGCTCACGGGCGATCCTGCCGTGCGGGACGCGCTCGTGCGCCACGCCCGATGGGTCCGGGACAATCCTCCCCTGAACCACGAACGAGAGTCGTACTACGCGAGCATCTCGACGTTACTGATGGGGTATCAGCTCTCCGGGGAGCCGTCGCTGTACCGCACGGCCTACGATCGGGCGCAGGCCCTGCGGGTAGACCCGATCTCCGTATCGTTCGGTGAGGCGGAGAGTCAGGCCGAGCTCAAGAAGGCGCTCGAAGCGGTCGACCGGATGCCGCGGTCGCGAGATGCCCCAGGCCGGCGGGCCATCTGGAGCATTACGAATGCGCTCCGCATTTTTGGATGGACACACGCCTACAACGTGCCCTACCTTCTGCACTGGCTCCAGCAAGAGGGCGCGCCCGCGCGTTCCGAAAAGACGTCCTCCTCAGGGGAATAGGACGACCTGGCATGGGGAGGCCGTTCGTTGAGTGTCGTCTTCGACAATGGGTTCCGATTTCATGGACATCGACCGCGCAACGCTCCGCCGCCGCGTAGGGCTTGGGATGGGCGTGCTTCTCTGCCTCGTCCTGCTGCTCCTGCCCGCCCCGGAGGGGCTGTCTCAGGGCGCCTGGCGGACGGCGGCGGTGGGAGGGCTCATGGCCGTGTGGTGGATCACCGAGGCGCTTCCCATTGCCGCCACGGCGCTCGTGCCCCTCGTGCTGTTTCCGGTCCTGGGAATTGCAGACATCGACGGTGCGGCCACCCCCTACGCCAATCCACTCATTTTTCTGTTCCTGGGGGGGTTCATTCTCGCGCAGGCCATGCAGGTCTGGCGCCTGCACCGGCGCATCGCCCTGGGCATTGTCAACTGGGTCGGCGTCAATCCCTCGTCGATTATCGTCGGCTTCATCCTCGCGTCGGCCTTCCTGAGCATGTGGATGAGCAACACGGCCACGGCGCTGATGATGCTGCCCATCGGGCTCTCCATCATTGACCTGACCCGGGACCGGCTGAGGGATCGGGGCGAGGACATGCCGCCCCACTTCGGGGTCGTCCTCCTTCTGAGCATCGCCTATGCCTGTAATGTCGGCGGCATGGGGACCCTCATCGGGACGCCCCCCAACGCGCTGCTTGCCGGGTTTTTCTCTGAGTCCTACGGCATCACCGTGGGCTTTGCGCAGTGGATGAGCGTGGGGCTCCCGCTCGTCGTCGTCGCGCTGCCCCTCGTCTTCGTGGTCCTAACGACCGTCTATCCGATTGAGCTGGACGAGTTGCCGGGCGGGGCCGACATCATCGACGAGGAGCGGGCGAAGCTCGGGGCCATCAGCGCGGCGGAGACACGCGTGGCGGTCGTGTTCGGCCTCACCGCCCTGTTCTGGATGACGCGGCCCCTGCTGAGTGACGTGGTGCCCGGACTGTCCGATGCGGGGATTGCCATCGGGGCGGGCCTCGCGCTTTTCCTGGTGCCGGCCGGCACCGAACGCCGGGCGTTGCTTACGTGGGAGGACGCCGAGGAACTGCCGTGGGGCGTGCTACTTCTCTTCGGCGGCGGGCTCAGTCTCGCCTCTGCCATCAGCGACACGGGGCTGGCCAAGTGGATCGGACAGGGAGTGAACGCGCTTAGCGGCTGGCCGATCCTGCTAGTGCTGGTGTCCACGGTCACCCTCATCGTGGTGCTCACGGAGATCACGAGCAACACCGCCACGACGGCGGCATTCCTGCCGATTTTGGGCGCAGTGGCGATCGGGCTCGGGCAGAATCCGTTTCTTCTTGCCGTCCCCGCGGCCCTTGGGGCGAGCTGCGCGTTCATGCTGCCTGTCGCCACTCCTCCGAACGCCATCGTCTACGGGAGCGATCTTCTGAGCATCCCCCAGATGAGCAGGGCAGGGGTATGGCTCAACCTGCTGTTCATCGTGCTCGTGACCCTGCTGGCCTATGCCCTGCTCGGGGTGGCGTTCGGCGTGGAGATCGGGACGGTCCCCGCATGGGCCTCCTCGGGGTAAGGGCGGACGGCATGGGGCCTCTGTGATCTTGGGAAAAATCCGTAACTGGCAATGGGTTACCGATGTCCCGGAACACCTGTTAAGGATGTCCCCGGTCTACACAGGGAAAAACGCCCATACGCCCAGACTCCCATACTCAACCCCGTTCCACCGGAGCATTCTCGACTGAGGTCGGCGTGTCCCACGTACGAAGATCCTCACGCATCGGCACGCCCGTAGGGCGCAACGGTCAATACTCGTCGCGCCGCTTCCCAATCCCATCGGGGAGCCCTTCGTAGTAGTGAAATCGTTCGACGGGGACGCCGTTTTCGGTGTCGCCGAGCACCCGGTCTCGGATGTTCTTCATGTATTTCTTCCGTTCCTCCGGGGGGAGCTTGGGCCGGTAGTCCCGCCAGGCGGAGCTGAACTGGCTCATGTGCTTGGAGACCGCCTGCACCTTGTTCTCCGCGTGCTCGCCACTGATGTCGACGGTCACGTTCTGGGCTTCGTCGGGCCCTCCGTAGAGCATGTACTCCTCAATACGGTGGGCATCGAGGCCTTTGTGATTGATTTGTCCCGGAAAGAGCAGGCGCCACTCGGCCGCCCGGGCGGCGTCGGCGGACAGGTAGGCGGCCGCCCGGTGGTCGGTCTTGTGCCAGACCTGGTAGCCAAACCCCGGATCGAACGAGAACAGAACGTCCGGCTGGATCTCGCGGATGTGACGGACAAGGCGCTTGACGATTTCTTTCTCGTCGGCAAATTCGAGCATCCCGTCCGTGTACCCGAGGTTGATGTAGTGATCTTCCGGAATGTCCAGCACAGAGAGCGCTTCGAGCTCTTCTTCGCGCCGGATCTGGGAAAGCCGGTTGCGGCTCATGTCCGGATCCTTGGTGCCTACGTTCCCGGTCGTCATGATGAGCACGTAGATCTCATTTCCGTTTTCCTGGAGGCGAGACAACGTGCCGTACGCGTACGAGTCGTCGTCGGGATGAGCGCCGGTAACCAGAACGGTTTTGCCAGACCAGTCCTCGACCGGGGTGTCGGGCTGGGCGTCGGCGTCGGTCGGGATGCCACCGGTCGTGTCCGGCTCCTGAGCACCGCTGATTTGAGGCAGAAGGAGGGCCAAAAGGACAACGAGAAGTCGCGTTGGTCGAAACATGGGGGATCGGGACGTGGAACGAGGTCATTGGCGAAACAGGCCGAACCCACACTCGGGCCCGAGCGCTTCATTTTGAGGACACACGACGGACGTGTGACCCTCATTGGCAGGCTCCCCCGCCGGGAGCCCCGGTATGCGATTCCCTGTCTTTCAACGTCGACTCGTTTTCGAGCCGGTACGATGACGTTGGGCCGGGATTAAAACATGCTATCCCCGCGGCTCAGCTCATCCAGGTCGACGTCGCCA
>JBDGQM010000104.1:0-10078 GCA_042219065.1 Salinibacter sp.
GAAAAAACGTCCATACGCCTAGTGCTGTGTCAAGCGTGATTGTACGGGTAGACACGCGATCTCAAAACCCTAAGCGGGTCGTTCCGAGCGAAGTCGAGGAACCTCCCAGAAGCAGGCGGGCGGATCCGGGGAGATTTCTCGACTGCGCTCGAAGCGTGTCCCGACCACTGTCGGGATGACGTGCCATAGATTGGGTTTTGAGATCGCTTTGACTAAAGAATGAGAGTTGACACTCCACTAGACTCCCATACTCAACCCCGTTCCGCCCGAGCATCCTTGATCGAGATTGGCGCCTCCCGTTTACGACGTTCCTCACGCATCGGTAATCATCTGCCCCTTCATGGCTCCCTCGTCTCCGGCGGCCAATCCTGATCTCACGCACCTCGAAGGGGTGGTGACGAGCTCGACCGGCAGCTGGTACGACGTGCAGGTGGGCGACCAGACCATTCCCTCCCGAATGCGCGGCAAATTTCGCCTCACGAAGGAGGACGTGACCAATCCGGTGGCCGTGGGCGACCGGGTCACCATCCGGCTGACTGAGGAGGACCAGACCGGCTTTATCACGAAGATCCACGACCGCACGAACAAGCTCAGCCGACGGGCGGCTGGGCCCCGGGAAGGCCAGGAGCACATTCTGGTCGCCAACGTCGACCACATCTGGAGCGTGCAGGCCGTTCGGCTCCCGGCCCTGAACCCGCGGTTTCTCGACCGTCTGCTCGTCGCGGCCTCCGCCCATGACATTTCGGCAGGACTCATTATCAACAAGATCGACCTCCTCACGGAGGCCAACAAGCCGGACGTGATGGATTTTCACCTCCGGTACGCCGATCTCGACTACCCTGTGCTCACCACCAGTGCCACGGAAGGACACGGCCTCGATCGGCTCTACGACGCCTTCGAGGGACAAATCAACGCCATCACCGGCCCGTCCGGGGCGGGCAAATCGACGCTCCTGAACGCCCTCGAGCCGGACCTCGACCTGCGAACGGGACGCGTGAGCCAGAAAACGGAGAAGGGCACACACACGACGACCCACGCCGAACTTCATCCCCTGTCGAATGGGGGCTACGTAATCGACACGCCGGGGCTCCGAGAGTTCGGGGTGCGGGACGTGCACCCGAACGACCTTGCCCACTACTTTCCCGACCTCGCCCCGTACGTCAACGCCTGCCAGTTCGACGACTGCACGCACGACCACGAGCCCAACTGCGCCGTCAAGGCGGCCGTGGAGCGGGGCGACGTCCACCGGGAGCGTCACGAGAGCTACCTCGCCATCCTGGAATCGCTGCAGGAGGAGCACGAGCCGGAGTATTGACGAGGGTTGCGTAGTGGGCCGTCAATACTGATTATTGGTGTGGTGCGCGATCTCAAAACCCTTGGCAAGTCGTTCTGAGCAACGTCGAAGAACCTCCCCGAAGTAGGCACCGCTTCCGCGGGGATTTCTCGACTGCGCTCGAAATGACGTGCCTTTAATTCGGGTTTTGAGATCGCGCGTTCAGCCAGTACAATCAGGCCTGACACAGCAGTAGTGCGTATTTCGTATTGCGTAGTCGTGCGTCACTCACGCAATACGCACTACGAAATACGAACCACTCCCCCGCCGAAACCAACCGTTACTTCCACTCTCCCACGCCCTCTTCCGCCCGCACGCTCGTTCTCCACTCCTCATCCCCGCACCTTCCGCGTGGCCTCATCGCCCTTGTCCGCGAGCAGGTCGAGCGCCTCGTCCATCGTTACGGAGTCGATGGACTGGTCGTCTTTGAGGGACGCGTTGGTGCCGTCGTGCTTGACGTACGGCCCGTAGCGGCCATTCCACACCTCCACCGGCTCTTCGGTCCCGGGATGAGGACCCAGAACCCGGTCCGGCTCGTTGCGGGACTCCTTCCGTTGGATGAGCTCCACGGCCCGCTCCAGCCCCACCTCCAGCACGTCGTCGTCCTGCTGCAGCGAGGCAAACGTGTCTTCGTGACGCACATAGGGCCCGTAGCGCCCGATGTCGGCCTCAATCTCGTTGCCGGTCTCGGGGTGCTCACCCAGCGAGCGGGGGAGACTGATGATCTTGAGGCCAAGGTCAAAGTCGACGTCCTCCGGCTCCACGTCCGGCGGCAGGGAGACGCGCTTCGGATCATCTTCTTCCTCATCGTCCCCAAGCTGAACGTACGGCCCGTACGGACCGGACTTGAGAAGAACCGGCAGGTTGGCCTCCGGATGGATGCCGAGCACCCGGTCGCCCTTGTTCGCCTCCGCCAGGATGGATGCTAGGCGCTCCTCGGTGGCCTCGCCCGGCGTGAGATCGTCCGGGACGGAGGCCGTGACTGTGGACCCGTTTAGCTCGCCCTCGATGTACGGGCCATACTGGCCGACGCGCACCACGTAGTCGCCCCACTGGTCGGGAAAGGAGATCGCACTGATCTCTTGCGGATCAAGTTCGTCGAGGCCCTCCTCAACGAGCGGCTCGATGCCCTCGTCCCCTTTGTAGAAGTCATGCAGGTAGGGGGTCGGCTCTGTCCGTCCCCGGGCAATATCGTCGAGCACCTCCTCCATCTTCGCCGTGAAGTTCACGTCGACCAGGGGTTCGAACTGGGTCTCCATGAGGTTATTCGTCGCGAAGGCCGTGAAGGTGGGGACGAGCGCACTGCCCTGCTTTCGCGCGTAGTCACGCTTCTGAATAGTGCCGATGATGGAGGCGTACGTGGAGGGTCGCCCGATGCCCTCGTCCTCGAGCGTCTCGACCAGGGATGCCTCGGTGTAGCGGGAGGGCGGCTGCGTCTCGTGCCCAGTCGGCTCAACAGACTGGACGTGGAATCCGTCCTCCGAGGGGTCCGCGGCGGACGTTTCTCCAATGTCGAGCGGCGGCAGCGGACGCTCGCGGCTCCGTAGGGCCGCCTCCGGGTCGTCGCTGCCCTCCACCAGGACCCGGAAGAACCCGGGAAAGTCGATGCGCTTGCCGGAGGCCCGGAAGCGGGCCACATTTCCGTCCACCTCAGCGTCGAAGTAGACGTTGATGTAGCGCACCTTCGCATCCGCCATCTGGGTGGCGAGGGTTCGCTTCCAGATGAGGTCGTAGAGCGCCGCCTCGATGCCGCTGAGGCCAAGCTCGTCTCGGGTCTTCATGTCGGACCCGGCGGGCCGGATGGCCTCGTGGGCCTCCTGGGCGCTGTCCGACGAGCTGTACTGGCGCACCCCGTCGCTCAGATAGTCGTCCCCGTACCGCTGGGCCACCGTGCGGCGCGCCCCCTTCACCGCCTCGGACGAGAGGTTCGTCGAGTCGGTGCGCATGTAGGTGATGTAGCCGTTCTCGTAGAGCGACTGGGCGATGCTCATCGTCCGGCTCGACGAGAGGTTCAGCTTCCGGTTGGCCTCCTGCTGAAGCGTGGAGGTAATGAAGGGCGCGAAGGGCGACTTGGTGCGGGTGCGCTCCTTGATGTCGGCGATGCGCCACGTCGTCTCCGGCAACTGCTCGGCCAGCGCCGTCGCCTGCTCTTCGTCGAGCAGCACCACGTCCTCCCCCTCGGTCAGCGACGCCTTCAGGCGACCGGTGTCCTCGTCGAAGTCGCGGCCCGCGGCGAGGCGCACCTCGTTCAGGTGCGTCATCTCGGTCTCCATCCCGATGCCCTCCTTCGCCAGATCGGCCTCCAGGTCCCAGTACGTGGCCGGCACGAACGTAATGCGCTCTCTTTCCTTCTGCACCAGAAGGCGCACCGCCACGCTCTGCACCCGACCCGCGGAGAGTTTCGGCTTGATTTTTCGCCAGAGCAGGGGCGAGATCGAGTAGCCCACGAGACGATCGAGGATGCGGCGCGTCTGCTGCGCCTCCACCAGATGATCGTCGATGCCCCGCGTGTCGTCCAGGGCCTGCTCGATGGCATCTTCCGTAATCTCGTGGAAGACCATGCGCTCGACCGGCACGTCCGGGTCCAGCATATCCACGAGGTGCCACCCAATGGACTCGCCCTCCCGATCTTCGTCCGTCGCGATGTAAAGCATGTCGGAGCTGTCGATGGCCTTCCGCAGGTCGCGGACGACCTCCTTTTTGCTCGGCGGCACCACGTAGAGCGGCTCAAAGCCATTGGTGACCTTCACGCCGAGGCGGGCCCAATCCTCGTCCTCGTGCTCCGCGGGAATCTGATCGGCCGACGCCGGCAGGTCGCGGATGTGTCCCATGCTGGCCTCGACCCGAAAGTCGTCCGGCAAAAACTCGCGAATGGTTCGGGCTTTCGTTGGCGATTCAACGACAACCAAATGCTTCATAGAGGGGGGGGGTCCGTGATTGATGCGACAAAAAGAGCACCGGGCAGCGGGAGAGGAGACGCGGCGGTCCGCCCAGCGAGTGTAGCTCGATAGGCACGCCCGCTGTGGGAGGGTCGTTCCGAAAATCTGTGTGACCGATCTGTTTTGTCTTCCGTGCGCTACGCGGAGCAGGCCCAGCGCACCGGGGTTCGTCCACACACCGAAGCCCGACGCCGGACGAACCGGCGTCGGGCTTCAGGACTCAGCTCAGCCGCTGGGGGCCGAGACTAACGATGGGATACAGGTTAGGACGCATCTCCATGCGGGCGACCAACCTCCAGGCTGTCTTCGCCCAGGAAGTGATCGAGGTGGTGGGCTCGATCCTCCACCTTGGTCAGCACTTTCTTCAGCTCTCGCTCCGTGCCCGGGTCTCCGAGGTCCTGCGCCTGCGAGATCGTTTCCCGAAGGAACTCCGCAAGGGTTCGCTCGGCGTTAAGGTCGTGCTGGAGCATCTGCCGAATGTGGTACGTGCCCTCCGGCTCGTGCTCTACGTGGGACAGCTCCGCCTGAGCGTCGGGCGCGCTCGTCGGGATGCCACCGAGGGCCGTGATGCGCTCGGCCACGCGATCGAGGTATTTGTGGACCTCCTCGTAATTCTCTTCGAGGAAGACGTGGAGGTCGTTGAACTGCGGTCCCTCTACGAGCCAGTGGTGCTTCTGATACTGATGATAGAGCGTCCAGAGCGTGCACTGGATCTCGTCGAGCTTCGGAATCAGTTGCTCGGTGACGTCCTCGTCAAGCCCAATGGGATTCTCTTCAATCATTTGCTGGGGACGCCACGGTTCACCGTGAGCGGTGTCGGACTCTTTTGTCTTGGTCGTAGGCATACGGGTCGGGGTGTGGTTTATTCAAAGGAAATGGCCGTGTCATAAGGGGTGTCAGTCCGTCATCGGATGCCGACGACAACCTGACGGTTTCTTCGCTGAAGGCGACAAAAATCGGCGGTTCAACGGCACCATAGTATTGCACAAATCCAATGCCAGGCCGGGGGTATCTGGCCGTCGGTTCCATGCTCGTAACGGGAAGCCGGGCGTGGGAGATTCATCCACCGGGACTTCCGGAGCATCCCCATAGCAAAGAGTGCCAGGGTCGCCTACGTTTCGGATCAATGCTGCTCATACGGTTTCCTCACCATCCGCGGAGTTCCCTGTGCGACCTGCCATCCGCCCGGCCACAGCTCTCCATACCAGAGGTGAATTCCGAAACTGACCCAGCCGATTCCGCATTTTTATAACGTGGACTTCATAATTATCCTCCATACTCCGACTGAACAGATGTCGCACAACAAAGGGACTGCCGTCGAGAGCATTGCCGTGATTGCCGCCGCCGGAACCGCTGCCTCCGCCGCAACGGGTATCACGGTGCTCGCCCGCGGCACGTCCCGGGGCGCTCCAGGAATCTCCAAAGCGCTATCGAGGCTGGGGAGCTCCGTGGGGGGTGGCATGCTCGCCGGCGTTGCCGTGGCGGCGGGAACCGGAGCCCTCACCGGTCTTGCGCTCTACCGGGGCATTCAGGCCGGTCGGTCGTAGGCCGGAGCGATGCCTCTTCCGCCCTCGCACGCCGGCACACATCCGTTCGCATTCTGCTCACAAGCTAGCGCTCAGTGCCATGGCCGTTCAGACCGACAAGAAATACGTCTACAAATTCGGGGACGGACACGCGGAGGGGAATCGGAATCAGACCGATCTGCTCGGGGGCAAGGGGGCTAACCTCAATGAGATGAGTCGCATTGGCCTCCCGGTGCCCCCCGGCTACACCATCACCACCGAGGCGTGCCACTACTACGTGGACCACGACGGAGACTGGCCCGACGGCATGGTGGACCAAGTGCAGGAGGGCCTCCAGCACATCGAGGAGGCCATGGGCCGGCGCTTCGGCGATCCGGAGAATCCTCTGCTCCTCTCTGTCCGCAGCGGGGCCGCCAAGTCGATGCCGGGCATGATGGACTCGGTGCTCAATCTCGGCCTCAACGACGAGGTGACCGAGGGCTTCGCCCACCAAATGGACAACGAGCGCCTCGCGTACGACGCCTATCGTCGATTCATCGACATGTTTGGCGACGTGGTGGGGGGGATCGACCGGGGTCGGTTCGAGAACGCGATCTCGACGATGAAGGAGGAGCGGGGCGTGGAAAACGACGTGGACCTGACGGCCGACGACCTTCGCGAGCTGGTGCATCGGTACAAGGCCATCTACCGCAAGGCTACGGGCCGCATGTTTCCCGACGATCCGTACGAGCAACTCGAACTCGCCATCAACGCCGTCTTTGGCTCCTGGATGAACGAGCGGGCCATCCGCTACCGCGAGATCAACGACATTACCGGCCTCCGGGGCACGGCCGTGACGGTCCAGGCGATGGTCTTTGGCAACATGGGGGAGAACAGCGGGACGGGGGTCGCCTTTACGCGCGATCCGGGCACCGGCGAAGACCGACTGTACGGCGAGTTTTTGCTCAACGCCCAGGGCGAGGACGTGGTGGCCGGCCTCCGCACCCCCCACGACATCGACGAATTAAAGCGGCTCATGCCGTCGATTTACGACGAGCTGCAGGACGTGCGAACACGGCTCGAAGAGCACTACGGCGACATTCAGGACCTGGAGTTTACCGTCGAGGAGGGGACGCTCTACATCCTGCAGACGCGGGACGGCAAGCGCACCGGTCCCGCTGCCCTCAAGATTGCCGTCGACATGGTGGACGACGACCTCGTGGATAAGGCGCACGCCGTCAAGAATCTGGTGGAGCCGGACGATCTGGAGCAGCTCCTCCACCCCCAGTTTGCCGCGGACGCCGACTACGAGGACGACGTGATGGGCGAAGGGCTGCCCGCCTCCCCCGGCGCCGCCGTCGGGCGCGTTGTGTTTACCGCCGACGACGCGGAAGCGTGGAACGAGGAGGGCGAGGACGTCATCCTCGTCCGCATCGAAACGAGCCCCGAAGACGTGGGCGGCATGGACGCGGCGGAGGGCATCCTGACCTCCCGCGGAGGAATGACCTCCCACGCTGCCGTCGTGGCCCGCGGCTGGGGCAAGCCGTGCGTGGCCGGCTGCGACGACATCGTGGTCGACTACGACCGAAAGTCGTTCACCAACGGCGCGGTGACCGTGGAGGAGGGCGACTGGATTTCGATCGACGGCTCGACCGGCGAGGTCGTCTCCGGCAGGCAGCCGCTGAAGGACCCGGACCTGGGACGTAATTTCTCTCGATTCATGACCTGGGTCGACGAGTTTCGCGACCTCGGCGTCCGCGCCAACGCCGACACGGGCCCCGACGCCCAGAAAGCGCTCGATTTTGGCGCCGCGGGCATCGGGCTCTGCCGCACCGAGCACATGTTTTTCGGCGACGACCGGATCGCCGAAATGCGACGCATGATTCTCGCTGAGAATGAAGCGGTCCGGACAGAGGCCATCGAGGCCCTGCGCCCACACCAGCGCGAGGACTTCCGGGACCTCTTCCGGGCCATGGAGGGGCATCCGGTCACGATTCGCCTTCTCGATCCGCCCCTCCACGAGTTTCTGCCCTCGGCGCCCGACGAGCAAGCGGCGCTGGCCGAGCAACTCGACCTCTCGCCGGCGTACATTCAGGAGACGGTGGAGGCCCTTGAGGAGTTTAATCCAATGCTCGGACATCGGGGCTGTCGGCTCGGCGTCACGCGTCCGGAAATCACGAAGATGCAGAGCCGGGCGCTCTTTGAGGCGGCCCTCGACGTGCAGGCCGACGGCACGGACGTGCGGCCGGAGGTGATGGTGCCGCTCGTGTCCACGGAGGCCGAATTTGCCGACCAGAAGGCCGTGATTGACGAGACCGCAGAGGCCGTCTTCGCGGACCGCGGCGCGTCGGTCGACTATCGGGTGGGCACGATGATCGAAATTCCCCGGGCAGCCCTGCAGGCCGAATCCATCGCCGAGGAGGCCGACTTCTTCTCCTTCGGCACAAACGACCTCACGCAGATGACCTTCGGCTTCAGCCGGGACGACACGGGGACGTTTCTGCCGCGGTACGTGGAGGAAGGCCTCCTGGAAACGGATCCCTTCCAGGTGCTCGATCAAGACGGGGTCGGCGAGCTGGTGCAGGTCGCCACAAAGCGGGGCCGCGCCGGCAACGACGCGCTGACGATCGGCATCTGCGGGGAGCACGGCGGCGAGCCTTCTTCCGTGGGGTTCTGCTACGACGCCGGGCTTGACTACGTCTCCTGCTCCCCGTTCCGCGTGCCCATCGCCCGCCTGGCGGCCGCCAAGGCCGCCCTGACGGAGGGGCCGGGGATTTCGTCCGAGACGGCCGCGTATTAACCGCAGTATCCCTGCTGGTTCGGACCAAATTCGACCCAGGGGGACGCGACTCTACAGAGGTCTCTGCGTATCTCTGTGCCCTGCCGGCATTCCCTTCCGGGATGCCGGTGGGGCTCTCCTTTTGGCCGATCGTGTTCACCGCCAGAATCGTTGTTTTGGACCGGGAATTCCGAAGAACCAAACCCCTCTAAATGATTGATTAACAATGATGTAGAGACGTCCCGCCGGGACGTCTCTACACGGGGAAACGCACAGGAACCCAAGGACGGATCTCGGGACCGGACCTATTCAGTGGATGCCATCGTCGGGCAATACAAATCGATGGATCCCGGAAGCGACACGAAGGGCCTTCAAGCCCTCCCAGGAGGGTCAAACCCGGACTCCGCTCTCGTTTCCGACTCGTCTCGGACTCCTTTTTGAAAGCCCAGACAGCGACGTTAGAAATGCGGGCGGTCACGTGTCTACCTGATAGCGCCCCCCGTCCTGGTGGCCGTGCTCCATGCCTCCAGATCTCGATTGGGACGAGAAGTACCATCCCGAATCGATTCGCCTCGACGGCTGGGACTACCGCCGGTCGGCGTGGTACTTCCTCACGATCTGCGCGGCGGATCGACGGCCGTACTTCGGAACGATTCAGGACGGCATCATGGGGTTGTCACGAGCTGGATGTGTCGCGGCCCAGGAATGGCGACGCACCCCGGCGGTCCGCCCATATGTGCGGCTGGATGCGTGGATTGTGATGCCCAATCACGTACATGGCCTTCTGGGAATCACCACCGAATCGCCCGGGCATGACGCCGCCAAATCGTTGGTTCGTCCCGACGTAGATTCGTCCCGGCGGGACGAATCTACACATGAGAACAGACAGGAATCCATGGACGAATTTCGATTACACGCCCATTCGGTAGGAGCCATCGTCGGGCAATACAAATCGGTGTGCACCAAACGCATCCGGGCTGCTTGTCGTCCCGATTTCGGGTGGCAGGCCCGGTACTACGACCGCGTTCTGCGAGATCGTCGCGAATTGAAGGTGGCTCGCCAATATATTCGTCGGAACCCGACCACCTGGGCAGAGGATCGTCATTTCGAATCCGCCTGACCGTCTCGTGTCGAGCGGTTCGTTGTCGTGCCCCAGCCGCCCCAGCGCGTAGGACCGTCCAGCGGCCGCAAGGGAAGCGCCCCCGCTGATTTTGGCGAACATAGGATTGTTGCGGCTGGAAATATTTTTTGGATACCTGGAAATGTGCCCTAACGATTACCCCGACCAGGTAAAATTGAAGTGGAGGACAGCCGGAATTGCCCATCGTGCGGGGCTCCCAGACCCCTCGGTCATGAAGAGGAAACGCCGGTGTGATTCATCTTTCGGCGTCTCGCATTCCGTCACAGCGTGCCGAAACCTTGACTCACCGGCTCACAGCCGTCGCAATACGAAATGCCCGCCCCGGCGAACATTCTGGTCCGTGCCGAGGCGGGCCCGCAGTCCCCTCTCAAAAGGACATCT
>JBDGQM010000105.1:0-6823 GCA_042219065.1 Salinibacter sp.
GCGTCGAGCCAGTTGTCGCCCACGTCGATGTCCACGACGACCGGGACATCCTCGAGGGGCAGGGCATCCTTCATCTCCTGGTCGATCATCGACTGCACCTCCAGCACCTCGGTCGGCGGCACCTCAAAGACGAGTTCGTCGTGCACCTGGAGGAGCATCCGGGTCTGCCAGTCTTCCTCAGCGAGGCGCTCGTGGATGCGGTTCATGGCGATCTTAATCATGTCCGCCTGTGTGCCCTGGATGGGCATGTTGACGGCCACGCGCTCGGCGGCGCTGCGCTCGTTGCTGTTGGAGCTGTCGATGTTCGGCAGGTAGCGGCGGCGGCCGAGGAGCGTCTCGGCGTAGCCGTTCTCCTGCGCGTCCTCCACGAGCTCATTCAGGAGCTTCGAGACGCCGGGATACGACTGCCGGTACTGCTTGATGATGTCCTGCGCCTCGTCGACCGGCATGCGCATCCGCTGGGCGAGGCCCCACGGCGAGATGCCGTACGGAATGCCGTAGTTCACCTCCTTGGCCTTGCTGCGCTGGTCGGGCGTCACCGCGTCGGCATCGATGCCGTAGACGCGCGAGGCCGCGTCAGTGTGGATGTCGCCCCCCTCGCGGAAGGTCTCCTGCATCGCCTCGTCCCCGCTCATCGATGCCAGGATGCGAAGCTCGATCTGCGCGTAGTCGGCGGCCAGCAGTTGCCAGCCCTCCTTGGGCACAAAGGCGCGCCGAATCTTGCGCCCGAGCTCCGTGCGGATCGGGATGTTCTGCAGATTCGGGTCGCTGGAGGAGAGCCGCCCGGTGGCCGTTCGCGTCTGGTTGAAGCTCGTGTGCAGGCGATCGGTCTCCGGGTGGACCAGCTCGCCCAGCGCGTCCAGGTACGTGCTCTTCAGCTTGTAGGTGGACCGCCAGTCGAGCACGAGGCCCGGAATCTCGTGCTCGGTCGAGAGCTCTTCCAGGACACTCTCCTTCGTCGAGCGCTTGCCCGTCGGGGTTTTGGAGACGACCGGCAGGTCGAGCTTGTCGAACAGAATCTCGCCGAGCTGCTGGGTGGAGTTGATGTTGAACTCCTCCCCGGCCAGCTCAAAGACCTGCTCCTCGATCTCGTTGAGCCGTTCCTCCAGGCCGGCCGAAATTTCGTCGAGCACCTCCGTGTCGAGCCGGATGCCGGTGTGCTCCATCGCGGCGAGCACGTGGACGAGCGGGAACTCGATGTCGTGCGCGATCTCCAGCACGTTGCCGTCCTCCAGCTGCGGCTCCAGCTCGTCCGCCAGGCGCAGCGCAATGTCGGCGTCCTCGCAGGCGTAGGGGGCGGCCTCCTCCACGTTGACCTCTCGCATCGACTCCTTCTCGGTGTCGTCCCCGATGAGGTCCGCGATGGGCACCATCTTGTAGTTGAGCACGCCCCGCGCCACGTCCCCGAGGTTGTGGTTCTGCTCGGGGGCCACCAGGTAGTGGGCCACCATCGTGTCGAACAGGGGACCCGCCACGTCCACGCCGTGCTGTTTGAGCAGGAGCAGGTCGTACTTGAGGTTGTGCCCCACTTTCCGCGTGTCGCGCTCAAGGGCCGGACGGAGTACGTCCAGCACCGCGTCGGTCGAGGTGTCGTCGGGCAGGGGCGTGGGGACGTAGGTCGCCGTCTCGGCCGCCCAGCTGAAGGAGAGGCCCACGAGGTCCGCCGTCATCGCGTCCCGCGAGGTGGCCTCCGCGTCGAACGCGTAGCGGGACTGCTCCGAAAGCCTTCGGAGGCGGTCGGCGAAGTCGTGGAGCTCGTCTTCAGTCTCGATGACTTCGTAGTCGACGGCGTCCGGATCGAGCTCCTGAACCTTCTCGTAGGGGCCGAAGTCGAACTCCAGGTCAGGATCCTCGTCTTCATCCATCTCCTCCGCCGAGGCCGTCTCCCCTTCGAGCCCGAGACGGTCGCCGAAGGAGTCAAACTCCAGCTCCTGAAAAACCGTCGTGAGCTTCTCCTTGTCCAGCTCGTGCCGCCGGAGCTCGTGCCAGTCGAGCCCCACGTCCAGATCGGTGCGGATGCGGACGAGGCGCTTGCTGAGGCGCGCCTCCTCGGCGTGCTCCTGCATCCCCTCCCGCGCCCGCTTCCCGCTCAGGTCATCGGCCTTCTCGATCAGCGTCTCCACCGAATGGTGCTCGCGCAGCAGCTTCTGGGCCGTCTTCTCGCCGATGCCGTACACGCCCGGCACGTTGTCGCTGTTGTCGCCCATCAGGGCCAGCATGTCGATGAATTGGACGGGATCGAGGCCGTACTCCTCGCGAAAGGTCTCTCCCGTCTTGATCTCGAAGTCCTGGTCCCCCTTGGACGGCTTGTAGATCGAGACCTTGTCGCTGAGGAGCTGCTTGAAGTCCTTGTCGGGCGACACGATCACGACGTCCGCCCCGTCCGCCTCGGCCTGCGTCGCGAGGGTGCCGATTACGTCGTCGGCCTCCACCCCCGGCACCTCCAGCACCGGAATGTCGAGCCCCTTCACGATCTCCTTGATGTAGGGAATGTTCTCCAGCAACTCGTCCGGCGGCGGGTCCCGATTGGCCTTGTAGTCCTCGTACATCTCCTTCCGGAAGGTGTCCTCCTCCCCCTCGTCGAACACCACCGCGGCGTGCTCGATGGAATGGTCCTCGATCAGCTTCAGAAGCGAGTTCGTGAACCCGTAGGCCGCGGAGGTATTCTGGCCTTTCGAGTTGATGAGGGGGCGACTGATGAAGATGTAGTGCGCCCGGTAGGCCAACGACATCGCGTCGATGAGGTACAGCGCACTGTCGTCCGGGGCGGCGTCGGGAGGGGCCATGCTGGCGATGTGGACTGGCGGGAGAAACGGTGCGTCGGGGCCGGGAGCACGCCGCTGGGAGATGGGCGTCTACCGGAGCCAAAAACCGCTGCTTTTAATGCCTGACGGGAGTGCGAGGTTCGGGCTCAGTCCCGCGCAGACGGTCCGTGTCTTGTTGTTGCTGAATTCTTCCAAGCCCGCAGGGCGACTGCATGCGCATTGCTTCCTTGGAGGTATTGCGGCCATTTTGCCTCCGATCGACAAAACTGCCCGGAAAAGCACGGGCGAGAGGGTGCGTGGGGGCACGGGGGTAGGAAGACACTGCCTGAGTGGGATCAACATCAGACAACCGAGGCCAGGATGCGATTGCCCCTGACATTGATGACTATTGCTGTCCAGGCCCGAGCCAGTCGGATCCACCTCAGGCCGGAGACGGTACATCTGTTTGATTTTAACCTGCTTCTTCTCCTGGCGCTCTTGCGTGCAATGAAGCTCCTTCTTTTCGACATCGACGGGACGCTCGTTCGGGTGAACGGGCGCGGCCGTGAGGCCGTCAACGAGGCCCTCTCGTCGCTCACGGACCAGCCCATCTCCCTGGACGGCGTGCCCTTTTCCGGCCGCACGGACCCGGCCATCATCGAAGCGGTGCTGACCCACAACGACCTGCCCACCACCGAGGCGATGGTCGAGGAGGTCATTGCGACGTACGTGGACACCATGCGGGGGGCGCTCGCCCCGACGGACGTGGAGGTGCTGCCGGGCGTCGCGCCCCTCCTGCCGCGGCTGCACGATCACTCCGACCTCCACCTCGGGCTGGTGACGGGGAACGTGGAGCCCATCGCGTACGAGAAGCTGGGGGCCCAGGGCCTTGCGGACTACTTTCCGGTTGGCGCGTTTGGCAGTGACCACGCCGAGCGCAACCGCCTCCCCACCCTCGCCACCCGCCGGGCGACGGACCATGCCGGGCACTCGTTCCGCCCCGACGAGCACACCGTCATCATCGGCGACACGCCGCACGACATCGAGTGCGCCCGCGCTGCCGGCGCCCGAGTCGTGGCCGTCTGCACCGGCAACTACAGCCGCGACGAGTTGTCCCCCCACGATCCCGACCTGTTGCTCGACACCCTCCCGGCCCCGGAGGCATTCCTACAGTGCGTCTCGGAGTTGTAGGTCGTCTCTCTTCCCTTCAAGCGGGAGTGCAACAAGTGTCGTCGGGCCGCTCGAAAACGATAAAAGCCCAGCTTCAGGTGTAGGGGACGGATTTGGGGACGCAGTCCAAGGACTATAAAAATTCGACATGCCCCTCCATCTCTTCCGCTTCCAATGCCTCCGCGATCAACGTAAGTCCACGCACCATTTCTCCGATCGCCTTCCCTTGTGGCGCAAAGACAACTCCTGCATGCTGCTCGGTCTCGGACGCCAGCCGAAGAAAGTCGTCGTCGAAGGTCACGAGTACTCGCCCTTCCTCGTAGGCATACCTGAAGTGTTCTTGGTCACTGGCCCCCAGCATCCCCGCTTCGCCCAGCGTGAGAACGTCAATCCCACGATTTCGAAGTCCCCTCGCGACGGCCCCCGCGACGTGTTCATCGAAGTAGTAACGGACAGAGGCCATTACTTGCCCTGAAACTTCTCCCCAAGCTTCGAAGGGGTTTCGCGTCGCAGTTCCTCGACGAAGGCCTTTCCATCCCGAATAGACCGGTCAATCTCTTTGCGGTGAGCGAAGTAGTAGGCAAGGGCCGCGTAGATGTCGGCCAAGTCCAACTCGTACTCGGACGCAATTTCGTCGGCGCTCCAGCCGAGGCGGTCGTGCCAAATGGCAATGTTTTGGACCGTAATCCGATGCCCCGCAATTCGGGGCTTTCCGCCACAGATGTCAGGCGTTTGAACGATCCGCTGATCGAGGGACTTGGGAGTCATGAGAACGGATGAGTTTCGCTTAGAATCAACATTGTACTAACCGAAAGGTGGACCCAGCCCGGTCCCCGAATCTGTGTCCCGGACTCATCCCTTCGATTTCCAGGTTTCCATCTGGCTCCGGAGGTCGTCGAGTCCGTCGGGAGAGTCCTCCATCCCCTCCGCCTTTGACACCGCAGCGGTGGCCGTTTCGACGGCCGCGTCGAACTGCCCCGTGGCGGCCAGCACGTGGGCCTTCATCCGCAGATTCACGAAGCGCTCCTCGATCTCGATCGAACGGTTGGCCCAGCCCAGGGCCTCGTCGAGCAGCACCTCGTGTTCGAGGGCGTAATTCACGTACTGGAGCGGGAGCTGCCAGTCCTCGGTCTCCAGCACCCGTTCCGCGGCGCGGGCCCGGAGAAGGTCCGTCGTGGCGGTAGAAATCTCGAACGGAACCCGCGTCTCGGCCCAGTGCAGGACGCCGGTGCCCGTGCTGTCCGTGAGGTCCTCGAAGGCGAACGTCATCAGCTCCTGGCTGGGGGCGGACTCCGGCTCGACCTCCACCCGGAGGGCGTCCATGCTCGAATCGTAGTTGTATGCCCCCCACTGCTCGGACTCGTTGTTGAAGATGAGCGTCCACCGGTCGGGTCCGGGAATGGTGAAGAAGCCGTAGGTGCCGGCGTCGAGGGACTCGCCTTCGATCCGGACGGGCGTGGAGAAGGAAATGGTGGTGGCTTCGTTGGCACCGGTGCGCCAGACCTCATCGAACGGCACGAGGCCGCCGAAGATCGTTCGTCCCCGGACGCTGGGGCGCCCATAGGTGAGTCGCACCTCCGTCACGCCAATCGTCTGGCCCATCATCGCGTTCGGGCTCACACGGGGCACCGTATTTTCCCGATCGGGCATCTGCTGAGCGGAAGCACGGTCCGTCTCCCCCGCCGACGGAGCAGACGAGGCCGTCGACGACGAACGGTCCGTCGGCTGACACGCGCTCGCAACCAAGAACACGACACCGATACTGACGACGAGGATCACGGACCGAGAACGCATGGGGGGTGGACGTTGGGAATGCCGATTAAGAGTTGCCGGTAACTCGCTCAAGAGCCCGGAATGTCGTCCCGAAAAATTCCCAAGCCCGTCATCCCGCACTCCGATGCGGGATCTCTTCGGGGAAGGCGCCGCTGTATTCGAGGAGATCCTGAGTCAAGCTCAGGATGACAAGCCTTCGATTGGAATTTTTCGGGACGACAGGGCCACGTTTGCCTCAACACTTAATTCGCATTGGGAACCGAGGTCGAGGGACGAATCAATTTAGAACCACAACGGCAGCCCCCAACGGTTCCACGCACCTTCCGAGGGCCCAGTCCGAAGGCCCTATTCAACCCTGCCAGCCCCGCGTCCGGCGCTGTCGGTTCGCCGCCCTCCCACCCCCCAGAGGCCGATCTCACAACAAATTTGCCCGCCGCCCGCTGGCATTTGCTGACCACGTCCCGCATGTTGGATCGTACGGACGGTATATATCCTCCGTCCACCCGCCTCACCGACCGCCGCCATCCGATGCGCCTCGCCGTCTTTGCCTCCGGGGGAGGCACCAACTTCCAGGCCCTTCTGGACGCCATCGACGCGGGCACCCTTCCGGCCGAGGTCGTGTGCTGCGTGAGCAACACGCCCGACGCCGGGGCGCTGGAGCGGGCCACCCGCCACGACGTGCCGACGGAGGTGATCTCGCCGTCGTCGTTCGACGCCCCGGCCCCGTTCGGCCGCGCCCTGCTGGACACCCTCGCCGCCTACGACGCGACGTTCGTCGCCCTGGCGGGCTACATGCAGAAGATTCCGCCCACCGTGGTCGACGAGTACCGGGGCCGCATGACGAACATCCACCCGGCGCTCCTCCCCGCCTTCGGCGGCAAAGGCATGTACGGCATGCACGTCCACCGCGCCGTGCTCGACTACGGCGTCCACTGGACGGGCGCCACCGTTCACCTCGTCGACGAGGAGTACGACCACGGCCCCGTCGTCTTGCAGGAGCCGGTCCCCGTCTACGCCGACGACACGCCCGACCACCTCGCCGATCGGGTCCGCGAGGTGGAGCACCGCCTCTATCCGGAGGCCCTCCGCCTCTTCGCCGAAGATCGGATCCACCGCGACGGCCGCACGATCTCGAT
>JBDGQM010000106.1:0-3578 GCA_042219065.1 Salinibacter sp.
CCCCTTTCGCCCATTCCCAGAGAAGAGAGTTGACCCTCTCCGCGCGCTGTGCCAGATTGTGGGCGGTCTCGCTGCGGTTTCTCCACAACAGTATCTCCGTCTGTGTTCGCGTCCCCCCTGGTGTCCGGCCCCATGCCGATCGCCGCGCTCTTCAGCGCCATCCTCGGCGTCGTGTTTTGGCTGGACTCGTTTGAGGTCTTCGAGCCGGTCTTCAAATACCTCCCGCCGGTCATCTGGGCCTACTTTATTCCCATGCTCTGCACCACCGCCGGCCTCACGCCCGCGGAGAGCCCGGTGTACGACTGGATGTCGACCTACCTGCTGCCCTTTTCGCTCTTCCTGCTCATGATTACGGTCGACCTGAAGGCGATCCTCCGGCTGGGGCCGATGGCGCTGTTCATGATGTGCGCGGGCACGCTCGGCATCATGGTGGGCGGCCCGGTCGTGTTTGCCCTCTTCGGGGGCTTCTTCGAGGACCCGGTGGCGTGGAAGGGATTCGCCGCCCTGTCGGGCAGCTGGATCGGCGGCACCGCCAACATGATGGCGATGAAACAGAGCGTGGGCACGCCGGACAGCACGCTGGGGCCGCTCCTGGTGGTAGACGTGGTGGCCGGGTACGGCTGGATGGGCGTGCTCATTTTCCTGAGCGCCTACCAGGCGCAGTTCGACGGCTGGATGGAGGCGGACACCACGGCGATGGATCGGCTGAACAAGCGAATGGAGGCGGCGGAGGATGAGCGCCGCCCGGTCACGCTGCGCGACATTTCGGTGATGATTGGCATTGCCCTGGCCGCCACCGTGGGCGCGAAGGCTGTGGCGGGCACCCTGCCGGAGTTTGGCGATCCCACCATCATCACCACGAGCACCTGGGCCATCCTGATCGTGGTGACCGCGGGGCTGCTTCTCTCGTTTACGCCCCTTCAGGAGATGGAGGATGCCGGGGCCTCCCGCCTCGGCTACTTTGCGCTCTACCTGCTTCTCACCTCCATCGGCGCCAAGGCCGACCTCGCGGCCGTGCTCGACGTGCCCCTCTATCTCCTCGCGGGCGTCCTCTGGATCCTCATCCACATTGCCTTCCTGATGGCCGCGGCCTGGATGGTGCGGGCGCCCCTCTTCTTCGTCGCCACCGGCAGCATGGCCAACGTGGGCGGGGCGGCCAGCGCGCCCATCGTGGCGGGCGTCTACCTGCCGGCCATGGCGCCGGTGGGCCTGCTCATGGGCGTGGCGGGGTACATCCTCGGCATCTACGCGGCGCTCGGCTGTAGCTGGCTGATTGGGGTGGTGGCGGTGGGACTATGACTCACCTCACAGGATCTCTTGACGTCTCATCTGGACCCATCTCCGGCTGAGGTCGTGCGAATATTGACGACATCACACCGGTGATCTGAGGTGGTTGTAGGTGACACCGGATTTCCGCTGGGCTGAGGGGCTCCACGCTTGCAAACATATCCTCTTTATCTGAAGACCCGTCTGCTGCCATGCTTCAAACGTATGAGGGCATTCTCCGAGGAGATCATCTCCGGTGGGCGGAGGAAGAGCCCCCTGACGCAGATTCTCCCCTTCGTGTGCACGTCACGATTCTGGACGAGGAGGCCACACGAGACGAACGAGGCCAACAGATGGCCGAGGCCCTTTCCAAGTTGGCGGAGTCCGGAGCGTTCGGGGCAATCGACGATCCGAGCGAGTGGCAGCGTAAGCGTCGACAAGATCACCCCCTTCCCGGTCGTGACCAGTGATAATGCTCCTTGACAGCAACCTTATCATCTACGCCAGCCGGCCTCAGCACGCGGGACTTCGGACATTCATCGCCCGTGAGGTACCCTCCGTGTCAGCAATCAGTGAAGTGGAGACACTGGGGTACCCTGATCTCACCGAGGCAGAGAAGCAATTTCTCGGGGAGTTTTTCGAAGCGGCCGAAGTCCTTCCAGTTTCACAATCGGCCATCACGGAGGCCATTCAGCTTCGCCAGCAGCGCCGCATGTCGCTCGGAGATGCGCTCATCGGCGGAACGGCTTTGAGTCAGAACCTGCGGTTGGCGACGCACAACACGTCAGACTTTGAGTGGATTGAGAGGCTCACGGTCATCGATCCGCTTTCCAGCGAGCAATAGAAGGATGTACGGCCTCCCGCTGCACAAGACGTCGAGGCCAATTTTCCCTTTCCCCGAATCCAGAGTAGCTGACTGATTGGAGGGGCGGGCTTGTAGCTGGTGCGAAGCGCCTCTCCGATCCCCAATCAATAACAGAACTGGACTCTGGACTCCGAAGCCCCTGCGCGAATCCGGCTCTGACAATAACGGTTATTCAAAAACCGGCATTGATTCCCGCCCGGGCATCTCTTTAGTTGGACGGTGCTGTCGAAGGTCTTTTCTCCTCCCTCGTCTCGCGCCCCGTTCCCCCGACGCACCGCCTGCTGTATGCCCGCGTTTTCGCATCTCCACTGCCACACGCAGTACTCCCTCCTCGACGGCGCCGCCGGCATCGACAACCTCATCGAGAGCGCCGAGCGCCGCGACATTCCGGCCGTCGCCATTACCGACCACGGCAATCTCTACGGCGTCCCCGAGTTCTATACGACGGCGGAGGACTCGGACGTGCAGCCGATCATCGGGTGCGAGTTTTACCTCACGCCCAGCGGCATCCAGGACCAGTCCGATGCGACGCGCTACCATCAGGTCCTCCTGGCCAAGAACCAGACCGGCTACGAGAACCTGATGCAGCTCTCCTCCACCTCCTTCCTGGAGGGCTTCTACTACAAGCCGCGCATCGACCTCGATCTCCTGCGCGAGCACCACGAGGGCCTCGTGGCCACCACCTGCTGTCTGCAGGGCGAGGTGCCGCAGATGATCCTGAATCAGGGCGAGGAGGCCGCCCGCCAGAAGTTCGAGGCGTACCTCGACATCTTCGGGGACGACTACTACATCGAGATCCAAGACCACGACATCGACGACCAGCAGACGGTCAACGAGGTGCTCCTGCGGTGGGCAAAGGAGTACGACGTGAAGGTGCTGGCCACCAACGACGTCCACTACGTGGACCAGCAGGACCACGAGGCGCAGGACATTCTGCTCTGCCTGCAAACCGGGGACGACTACAACGACCCGGACCGGATGCGTTTCAGCAACGACGAGTTCTACCTCAAAGACTCGGCGGGCATGGCCGAGGCGCTCACGGGCATCCCGAAGGAGTTCCAGCGCGAGGCGCTCGTCACCACCAACGAGGTGGCCGACAAGTGCAAATTCGACCTCCCGATGGGCGACCTCCTCATGCCCCACTACCCGATTCCGGACGGGTTCGAGGGCATGGACGAGTACCTGCGGCACGTGACCTTCGAGCGCGCCAAGGAGCGCTACGGCGACCCGCTGCCGCAAAAGGTGGTGGACCGCCTCAACCACGAGCTCGGCATCATCGCCGACGAGGGGTACTCCGGCTACTTCCTCATCGTGCAGGACTTCACGGACGCCGCTCGCGAGCTCGACGTGCGGGTGGGCCCGGGCCGCGGCTCGGCGGCGGGGAGCTGCGTAAGCTACTGCCTCGGCATTACCGACGTCGACCCCATCGAGTACGACCTGCTCTTCG
>JBDGQM010000107.1:0-7642 GCA_042219065.1 Salinibacter sp.
GCCGGATCTGGCGCGTGGTCTACACCGGAACCGCGGAGGATGAATAGACCGGCGAGGAGTAAACCCAAGAATCAATAAGTGTCCCCGAGGACGCGCCTCGCTCACGCAGCCATTCCCAGCACACAACTCGACTCTGAACCGACCATGGACACACGACGATTTGGCGCCTTCTTTTTTCTTGCCTTCGCACTCTTGGTGATGAGCACGCCCCACGAAACGAGCGCACAGGGCCCGGCGAGCGAGAATTCGGCGCTCAGCCCGGAGCGGCAGCGCATCGTGGCCATCTCGGCGCATACCGCCCGGGGTGACCTCGACGCGCTTCGGGGGGCGCTCGGCGACGGATTGGACGCCGGGCTGACCGTGAATGAGATCAAGGAAGTGCTGGTGCATCTGTACGCCTACTGCGGCTTCCCTCGGAGTCTTCGGGGCCTGAACACCTTCATGGCCGTGATGGAAGAGCGGGCGGCGCAAGGGATCGACGACGAAATGGGCGCGGGGACCTCTCCACCGAGTCCGGGCGAGGACCGGTACGCGAAGGGCGAGCGCGTGCTGGCGACGATCGCCGGATGGCCGCAAACGACCCCGCTGAGCGGCTATTCGGCGTTTAGCCCTGTGATCGAGCAGTTCCTGAAAGAGCACCTGTTTGCCGACCTGTTCGGTCGGGACGTCCTCAGCTACTCGGACCGAGAGATCGTGACGATCTCCGCCCTCGCGAGCATGGACGGAGTCGAGCCGATGCTGGAATCCCATCTGGGCGTTGGAATGAACACGGGGCTGACGGGCGACCAGCTGCGGGACCTCTTGTCTATTATCGAGTCGAGCGTGGGGCAATCAGAGGCCGAGGCGGGACGGGAGCTGCTGTCACAGGTCTTGGCCTCGCGCCCGGATCGGGAAGAAGACACTTCGGCCGGTGCGCAGCCCAGCGACGAGGACGAGAGTGAGGACCGCTCCATGCGTCAGAAAAGAGACACCGTGTTTCCGAGAGGGACCCGTGTGACCAATCACGACAACTTCACCGGTCCCGTCTGGGTGGAGATGGTGGTCACCGAGGCCGAGACCTTCGATACCCGCGCCGGCAACGTGACGTTTGAGCCCGGCTCTCGAACCGACTGGCACGCCCATCCTGGCGGCCAGATTCTGTTCGTCACGGGGGGCGCCGGTTATCACCAGGAGCGCGGCGAACCCGTCGAGCTCGTCCGAAAGGGCGACGTCGTTAAGGTTGCTCCGGGCGTCGAGCACTGGCACGGCGCAACGCCCGACACCGAAATGACGCACATGGCCGTCGCGACGCAAGACTCGGCGGGCGAGACCAACTGGCTCGGGCCCGTCACCGACGAGGAATATCACAGCACCTGGTAACCCTCAGGCGTCCCGTACCTCCGGCTCTTCTGACCGGAGCGGCTGACAACCGCATCGGATTCAGGGAGAGAATCTCGTGACCTCATTGAGACAAAAACATCACCATGAAAAGCAAGCTTTTAGCAGCCGTTCTGATCCTTTCCGTGTTGCCCTCCCTTGCATCAGCACAGGATGGGCCGATCTTTCCAAAAGGTAAAAAAGCCCCGAATGTGCACCACACGGGGGATGTCTGGCTCAATCACCTGAGCGATGCCGACAGCACATTCGATTACAACGTCACCCTTGCTACCTTCGCGCCCGGTGCCAAGCTGGACTGGCACATGCATCCGGCCGGACAACAGCTGCTCATTACGGAGGGGACCGGCTATTACCAAGAGCGAGGCGAGGAGGTGCAAATCGTTCGAAAGGGGGACCTCGTGAAATGCCCACCGGGGATTGAACACTGGCACGCAGCCACGCCGGAAACGGGCGTCACCTACCTGGCCCTCACCGGCAATGAGCCAACGGAATGGTTCGAGCCGGTCTCCGAGGAGACGTTCAACAGCATCGACCGGCCTGCGCCCGGAAGCACAAGCGCGAAGCAGGAAATCATTGACCTCTCCCGACAGAAGTGGCAATGGATGGCAGAGAAAAATGTAGATGCTCTGGAGAATCTCTTTCACGAAAACGCCGATTTTGTGCACATGGGAGGATCCTGGGGCAAAGAACGGGAGCTCAAGGTCATAGAGAGCGGAGGGATCTGGTACAAAAACGCAGAGATCCACGACACGTCGGTGAATATCATGGGCGACACGGCCATCCTTCTGAACCGGATTACACTGTTGGCTGAGGTTGGGGGGAATGAAGTAACCAACCCCTTTGAGGTCACCGAGGTGTATGTGAGGCAGAACGAGGACTGGAAGTTGGCCTCCCTGTCGTTCACGCGGCTACAAACGTCGGAGGAGGACTAATCCCCACAGTCGCGGACAGCACCGTTGAGAGTCCGATCACCACGATACGAACAGCGACGAAGGACGAGTCATGCAACAACGAGAATTCGGAAGCAGCGGCCTGGAGGTGTCGGCCATCGGCTACGGCTGCATGGGGCTGAACTTCGGATACGGCACCACCACCGAGAAGGACGAGGCCGTCTCGCTCATCCGCCACGCCGTCGATCTCGGCGTGACCCTCTTCGACACGGCGGAGGCCTACGGCCCGTTCGAAAACGAGAAGGTCGTGGGCGAGGCGCTTGCGCCCGTCCGCGACGAGGTCGTCATCGCCTCCAAATTCGGGTTCGACATTGACCTCGACACAGGCGAGAACCGCGGCACCCTCAACAGTCGGCCCGACCACATCCGAAAGGCAGTGGATGGGATGCTTCAGCGGCTGCAGACCGACTACATCGATCTGCTCTACCAGCACCGTGTCGATCCCGACGTTCCGATTGAGGACGTGGCCGGGACTGTGGGCGAGCTCATTGACGAAGGGAAGGTCCGGCACTTCGGGCTCTCCGAAGCCGGCGAAGATACAATTCGGAGGGCGCACGCCGTCCAGCCCCTCACCGCGCTGCAGAGCGAGTACTCTCTCTGGTGGCGCGAGCCGGAGGACGAGATCCTCCCGACGCTCGAAGAGCTCGGCATCGGGCTCGTGCCGTTCAGTCCACTCGGCAAGGGCTTCCTCACCGGCGAGATTGACGAGTCGACGGAGTTTGACGACAACGATTTTCGCAGCACGGTCCCGCGCCTCTCACCGGAGAACCGGGAGGCGAACCGGGTCTTCGTCGAACTGCTGGGGCGGATGGCCGAGCGGAAGAACGCGACGCGCGCCCAGATCGCCCCCGCGTGGTTGCTGGCGCAAAAGGATTGGATCGTTCCCATCCCCGGCACGACGAAGCAGCACCGGCTGGAGGAGAACACGGCGGCGGCCAACGTCGAGCTTACCGAGGAAGACCTCCAGGAGATCGAAGAGGCCGTCTCGAACATCGAGCCGCAGGGGGCGCGCTACTCCAAGCGCGCACAGGAGATGATCGACCGTTGAGCGCAGGCAGCGGTCTGCGGTCGGTCGTCGCATCGAACTGTTCCATCGCAGAATACAATCCGAGTTTCCCAACCACTGACCCTATGAAAACAGTCATGAAACGACTTCTCTCCCTCGCGATCACCGTCTCCGTCCTCCTCGGCATCGCCGTCTATCCGGCCCTCGCCCAGGAGGAACCCTCCTCGTATCCCACCGGCAACCCGGTCGGCGTGCCCGCCTCCCCCGAGAGCGATGCAGAATTCGAGTCGGCGTCCTCGAACGTCACCATGTACGGCGCCCTCTACTCCGCGGAAAGCTGCACGTACGACCCGGAACGCGACGTGATCGTGGTGCCCAACCGGGGCGCGCCGCAGAGCGTCCGCACCAACGACGCCTTCATCTCCTTTATCAATCGCGACGGCTCGGTGCGCACGCCCCGCTGGCTCGGCGTGCAAAGTCCGTCGGCACGGGCCGAGCTGGACCCGCCCCTCACGCTGAATCATCCGCTGGGCAGCGATATCGCCGATGGGACCCTGTACCTGGCCGACCGGGACGGCGGCACGAGCGAAGGCGACCCGAGCACGGCCGTCGTTCGGATGTTTGATCTGCAGACCGGCACGCCGACCGGTGAAATCCAAATCGACGATTCGCCCTGGATCAACGACATTGAGGTCACGCAGGACGGAACGATCTACGTCACACAGACGGGCGACCTAGGCGAGGATCCGGATCCGTCGACGTGGCGCGTCTGGGAGATCGAGCCCGGCGGCACGCCCTCGGTCTTGATCGAGGGGGATCCCCTCCGCCAGCCCAACGGCCTCGGCATCGACGCGGAAGGCAACCTCGTCGTCGTGAACTACGGTAACGACGAGGTGCTCACCTTCTCCCGAGGCGGCAAACTCGTGCAGACTGAAACGGCCGCGCAGCCGGGCGGCGACGGACTCGTCATCATGCCCGACGGGACGAAGTACACCAGCAGCGTCGGCGAGGGCGGCATCTCGCGCATTCGCCCGGACGGCTCGACCGAGCTGATTGCCCGCAACATCCCGAGCGCCGCCTCAATGTGCTACGACCCGAAGGGCCACCAACTCGTGGTGCCGATGAACCCGAACAACGGTCTCGCCTTTGTGCAGCTCAGGTAGCCAGCCGCTATTTTTTTCTCATAGCACCTCTCCGCTCTAACTTCTGGTGGTCCATCCAGCAGCGGCTTTTTACGTTCCGTTGGGCAGTCGTGTAGGTGTACAGAGAGGATACGCGGGACACAAACGATTTCGCATAATGCAAAGAGAGCGAAGAAATCGGACCCTGATCGCCCCTCAGCAGTTGCCAATGGGCCGCTATCGGCGATTTCTTCGCGGTAAAAAGCTTTTTGCGAAATGACACCTCGCCTCCAATGGCAGATTCCGACCACGATCGCCAGCGCGACATTCGTCGCCTGGCGAAGATCCTCCGCGATGGCAACTACACGTACGACCAATCCAAACACCTCATTGCCGAGGCGCGCAAAGAAGTTGGCCTCACGCCCCCGAACCGTAAAAAAGGAAGCGTAGACCGACTCACCGCAGAAGAGGTAGACCAGCTTCTGGAAGCCACCTACGAAGAGATGGGAGCCACCAAGGGCCTGATGGTGCGCACCCTCTTGGAAACAGCCACGCGCGTCTCGACCTTTTGCCAGCTTCAGGCAAGGCACATCTCATTTCGCGAGCGGGAGATTGAGGTAATCGGGAAAGGAGACAAGCGCCGGGCGGTACCGATCCGCCAGGCCCTCGCCAGCGAGCTGCGTCAACACTTGGATGGAAGAGAGAGCGGATACCTGTTTCCATCTCCCCGAGGCGGACACTACTCGGAGCGACGCGTTCAGCAGATCGTCAAGGAGGCCGCCGAGGAAGCCGGTCTCACGAAGCGCGTCTACCCGCACCTGCTTCGCCACACCATGGCGCAACGCCTCGCCGACCGTGGGATGCCGGAGAACCTCTTGCAGCGCTTTCTGGGGCATGACCACCCGGCGACCACACAGGTCTACTACGAGCCGTCGCGCCCTCAGGTAAAGGAAGCGTTTCGGGAGGCAACCGATTAGGCGAACCCAGCAGGCGACCGGCCAAGCGACTGGCCAGTAGGCGACCGAGTAGCCAAACAATCGGTTTGCCCCACAATGATCGGTCTGCGACGCACTTTGGCCCCCAGTTTTCCACACAGGTTCAGGTCCGGCCCATGCCCGTTGAACTGCTTTCCGAGAGCGAGCGGGCGAAGCTCTCGCGGTTTCCCGAGGAGATCCCGCACGAGGACCTCCGTCGCTATTTCACGCTGTCGGAGGAGGACCGTGGCGCCGCCGGTCGGCTCTACGGAGATGCCAATCCGCTTGGGTTCGCCCTCGCGCTCTCGGCACTGCGCTACCTCGGGTTCTTCCCACCAGACCTCACAGATACGCCGGAGGAGGCAGTGCGCTACGTGGCCGATCAGATTGGCGCCCGTTCCGATGTGCTCGAAGAGTACGGCACGCGAGCGCAGACTACAAGGAAGCACAAGCGACAGGCAATAGAACACCTCGGGTTTCGCCGGCTCGAATCCAAAGAGGATCGGGAGAGGGTTCGGAGCTGGCTCGTCGAGCGCGCGCTGGAGCACGACCGCCCGTCGGTGCTGATCGAAACGCTTTGCGAAAAGCTGCGTCGGGAGCGGATTGTGCGGCCCGGCATCACGGTGATCGAGCGGATGGTGGCCACCGCTCGAAAGGAGGCCCATGAGGAGTCTCTGCGGCGACTGTCGCCGCTTTTGACCACAGAGCGAAAGTCCCTTCTCGACCGGCTGCTGGTCCCTGAAAACCCTGGTGAGCGCACGCCGCTGGGGTGGCTCCGCCGCCATGCGACGGCCAACTCGCCGCGCGCTTTGCTGGACGTGTTGGAAAAAGTGCGGCAGCTACAACGGTGGGGCGTGCCGGGGTGGGACCTCTCCGCCCTGAATCCGAACCGTCAAAAAATGCTCGCCCGCCTGGGCCGGAAGTACACCAACCAGGCGCTTCAGCGGATGGGGCCGGAGCGCCGCTACCCGATCCTACTGGCGTTTCTGAAGCGCACGTTCACCGATGCCCTCGACGAAGCAGCCGACATTTTTGGAGAGTGCATGGCCGGCGCGCACAAGCGCTCGAAACGGGATCTGCGCGAGCACAACCAGGCCATCGCCGACGCTACGCAGGAGAAGGTACGCCTCTTTCACCGCGTCGGCCAGCTCGTCCTGGACGACTCCATCGAAGCCGGAGAGCTCAGACAGGAAATCTTCCGCCGGGTTTCCCCGCTGGAGCTTTCGGCAGCGGTTGACGAAGCGGAGGCGATCATGCGCCCGAAGGGAGTGCGCTACTTCGACTTCCTCGACCGTCGGTTCAGCTACGTGCGGCAGTTTGCGCCGGCGTTTCTGAAGGTGATGCCACTGAAGGCCAATCGCGGCGGCGCTCCCGTGATGAGAGGCATTGACGTGCTGCGCCGGATGAATGAAAAGCGCAAACGCAAGGTGCCGTCCGATGCTCCAACAAGCTTCGTCAGAAAACGATGGCAGCCGTTCGTGTTCTCTGGCGAGAACGGCAGCATCGACCGGCACGGCTGGGAGCTGTGTCTTCTTTCGGAGCTGCGCGGGCGACTTCGCTCCGGAGACGTGTATCTGGAGCACTCCCGCCGCCACGCCGACCCGGAGTCCTACCTGATCCCCGAAGAGGAGTGGCCGAAGCTCAAAGGGGAGGTGTGCGAGCAGTTGGGGCTTACCCCTTCAGGAAAAAAGCGTCTCAAGAAACGAGCTGGAGAAGTAAAGCGCCTTCTGCGCCACTTGGACGGCCTGCTCTCCCCTTCCGGTCGTGTTGGGAAGGTTCGTCTCGAAGGGGGCGAGCTCGTCGTACCGGGCGTTGAAGCCGCCGGCGAGCCGCCCGACACCGAGGACCTGCGGGAGAGCATCGAAGCACGTCTCCCGCGCCTCGACATTACGAGCCTCTTGATCGAGACGGACGCGCAGGTCGGCTTCACCCGCCACTTCACGCACCCGAGCGGCAACGAGCCGAAGGCCGAGGAGCACATGCGCTACCTCTACGCCTCAGTTCTGGCGCAGGGCTGCAACATGAGTCTCGCCGATATGGCGCAAAGCTCGGGACTTTCCTACGACCGCCTCCGCTGGACCACGCGCTGGTACGTCCGCGAGGATGCTTTGAGCGCGGCCACCGATGACTTGGTGGACTTTCAATGCGAACAGCCGCTGGCGAAACGCTGGGGCGGGGGCACGCTCTCCTCCTCCGACGGGCAACGATTCCCCG
>JBDGQM010000108.1:0-6119 GCA_042219065.1 Salinibacter sp.
GCGCTGCTGCCACATCAGCGAGAGGCGCCCGTCGCCCGGCTCCCCCTCCACGAAGCACTGAAACGCGTAGTGGCAGGGCGGAAGGGCGGTGTCCTCGATTTGCGCGGGGTGCCAGGCGCTCACGAGGTGGCGGCGCGAGTGCGGCCGCTCGCGGAGGCCGTCGATCAAGCGCTCGATCTGATCCACCCGCCGCTCCGGCCCCTCGAAGTCGCGCCACTGTGTGCCGTAGACCGGGCCGAGGTCGCCCCACCGCTCGGCGAAGGCGTCGTCCTCGGCGATCCGCTCCTCGAAGACTTCCTGACTGATGTCGTTGCCGGTTTCCTCGCGGTACCGCTGCAGGGGCCAGTCCGTCCAAATCGAGACGCCCGCCTGCACGAGCGACTGGATGTTGGTCTCCCCGCGCAGAAACCAGAGCAGCTCTTCGGTCACGCCCCGCATCCAGACGCGCTTCGTCGTAAGCAGCGGAAAGCCCTCCGTCAGGTCGAACCGCAACTGCCGCCCGAAGACGCGAATCGTCCCCGTCCCGGTGCGGTCGTCGTGCCGGGTGCCGTGGTCGAGAATGTCCTGAAGGTAGTCGAGGTACTGGCGCATTTGGGAGCGGGAGCGTGGGGGCGTGGGGGTAGAGAGAGTAGCGACGGGTGGCGAAGAGATCCCTAAAGAAACTCAACGCACCGATCGAGTGCAGGTTGTGGCGCCGCGGGATGCGGAAGGACTGCGGGATCCTTGTTCAGAGGACCTGACGCTGCTTCGGGTACGACTTGGGATTGTGACCATGCTCGACGAGAATCGAGGGTCGATGGTCCTATGCGTGTGCGTCCACGCCCCCATTCTTCCTCTCTCCCATACCCCCGCGCTCCCCCACTCTCCACTCCCGCGCTCCCCCACTCTCCACCCCCGCGCTCCCACACCCCCTCCTGGGGTGGAACGTGCCGACGAGCCCCTTCGTTGACCGGAAGTCATCCACCTTGTACCGACAAAAGTTCCCGCGACATGGCCAACATTGACTCCGACATCCCCGAAAACAAGCACCTCAAGCAGGCGGTGAACCACCTGGAAAAGGTGCTCGAATACGCGCCGATGGTGGCTGAGGGCCGCGCCGCGACGGTGCATCTTACTCCTGAAGACTGGCAGGTGGTCGCCGACGCGCTCTTCAACATGGAAACCCCGGACGGCATTTTCCCGGACGCCATTCAGGACTACGGCCTCACCAACGAAAACGAGACGATCACGCTCACGACCGACGACTACGACATCGAGATTGAGGTTGTAGCAACTTGAAGGTTGAACGTGAGGTCGCACTTCAATGCTGTGGGTTGACCAAGGAGACGCTGCCGTAACGGGCGACGACCGCGATCCGAAGGCTTTCGGATGACAGACCGCCGAGAAACGCCGAGATACGGCCGTCCGTCCCGACGGCAGTCGGAATAGGCGGTCATCCCGTGGGGGCACAGCTCTGAGATTCCAACGCACAGACTTGAAATGCCACCAAACTTTTGAACATTATGGGTTTGCGGGGAATTGGCCCCACCTCGTCTTCCGACCTCGGTTCATTCGCGAGTCGACACGATGACCTCAAACACGATGACGTCAAAACGGGATGAGGTGGTGAGGACCGCCCGTCTCTCTCGTACGTCCGCTCCGCCGGGCTCCCCTGCTCGTCCCTACGGGAAAATGCCCATCTGTTCGTAGGAGCCCGCAATCTTGTCGATGGCACTGACGAACGCAGCCGTACGCGTATCCAGGGCTTTCTCTTCTCGAATTTCCCGGATCTCGCCGTAGGCGTGGGTCATCGTGTCCTCCAGGCCCGAATTGACAAGGTCCCGCTCGCCGGCCCCAAAGCTCACGCGTTCGACAAGCGTCTCCATAAGGTCCGCGTCGAAGTCCTCTGTGGTGAGGCGATCGACGGCCCGCAAAATGCGCTCGGCGTTGCGCTCCTCGAAGCGGCGGCTCATGCGCCCGTGCCGCATGTGCGAGAGATTGCGCAGCCACTCGAAGTAGGACACGATGACGCCGCCGGCATTGAGATAGACGTCCGGGATGATCATGATGCCCTTATCCCGAAGAATGTCGTCGGCCCGGGAGGTCACCGGTCCATTGGCCGCCTCGGCCACAATGGTCGCCTGGATGCTCGGGGCATTTTCTTCGGTAATCACGCCCTCGAGCGCCGCCGGAATGAGGATGTCGCAGGGTAGCTCGAGCGCGCGGGCGGAGGTCTCGATGTTTTCGGCCCCGGGGAAGTTGAGGATGGAGCCGGTGTCTTCGCGGTGCACCACCACATCGTCCACCGCCAACCCGTCCGGGTCGTAGATGGCGCCTTCGATTTCGGCGATCCCTACGATGTTGGCCCCACCCTCTTCATCCAGAATCTTGGCCGCGTGGTAGCCCACATTGCCGAGGCCCTGAATAACGATGCTTTTGCCCTCCAGGCCTGGCTCCAGGCCGAAGCGACTCATGTCCTTCGCGTATTTGCAGGCTTCGCGGACCCCATAGTACACCCCACGCCCGGTCGCCTCGGTCCGCCCACGCACGCCCCCCTGGCCCACCGGCTTGCCGGTCACACACGCGAGGGCATTCAGGTCTTCGTCGCCGATCTGTGTGTAGGTGTCCATGATCCACGCCATCTCGCGCTGGCCGGTGCCGTAGTCGGGCGCCGGAACGTCCGTGCCCGGCCCAATTGAATCCTTGCGCTCCAGCTCGAACGTATACCGGCGCGTGATGCGCTGCAGTTCGGCCGTCGAGTAGTTGCGCGCATCGATGCACACCCCCCCCTTTGCCCCGCCGAAGGGGACGTCCACGATGGCGCATTTATAGCTCATGAGGGCCGAGAGCGCCATCACCTCATCCACGTTCACGCTGGTGGCGTAGCGGATCCCTCCCTTCGTGGGCTGCATGTGGTGGCTGTGCTCCCCCCGGTATCCCCGAACGACCTGGATGGTGCCGTCGTCCCGCTGCAGCGGAAACTCAAACCGGACGATATTGTCGCAGGCCCGGATTTGATGAAGCACCCCGCGGTCGTGATCGGTCTGCGCCGCGGCCTTGTCGAACATTTGGTTTACTTGCCCGAAAAAGCCCGTTTCAGACTCGGCCTCGGCGTTCGTCTGGGGGGTTGAGGTAGCCATAGGAAAGACATTACAGCATTTGAAAAGAAGCGTGGCACCAGTAATAAAAACGAGTATCCCCCGAACTGCAAGCGCTTCCAGGGCCATTCACCGCAAACTTTTTTGTCCAGGTCCCGCCCAGCCTCCTCGAAACGGCGACCGCACGCCCATCTTGCGGCCGGCGTGGGACACACGCGTCGCTCGTGCGTAGGGACACCTCTTGCGCTACGAAAGCCCAACAATCTTCCCCCTCAGAGGGCGTCTCTGCTACGGCAGCGATTTCCCCGCTCCGTCGTGCGGACTCCCCCTCTTCGCGCTTCTCTCGGCCAATCCCCATCGGACTGTGCCTGAATCCATCCTGCTTAACATCACCGTTGTCGTCGTGCTGGGCATTGGGGCGCAATGGGCCGCGTGGCGGTTCCGGTTGCCCTCCATTCTGCTCCTGCTCCTGGTCGGCTTTCTGGCAGGGCCGGTGCTGGGCATCCTCGATCCACAGTCGCTCCAGGGGGACTGGCTGTTCGCGTTCGTCTCGCTGTCGATCGGCATCATCCTGTTCGAGGGCGGACTGAGCCTCCGGCTGTCCGAGCTTCGGGAGGTGGGCAGCACCGTCTTCAACCTCATGACGATTGGGGTCCTCATCACGTGGGTCCTCGGCGGGGCCGCGGCGTACTACATCCTTGAGTTCGACGTGGGACTTGCGATCCTCATCGGGGCCATCCTCACGGTCACCGGCCCGACCGTCGTCGTTCCCCTCCTGCGCCACGTTCGGCCCAAGGGCCGCGTCAGCACCATTGCGAAGTGGGAAGGAATTACGATCGACCCGATCGGAGCCATCCTGGCCGTGCTGGTCCTCGAAACCCTGGTTCTGCTGAACGATCCGGCGCAAGGGGGCGCCGGGACGGAGGCCGCGATCGAGCACGTGGCCGTTGGGCTCGGACTGGAAATCTTTGTGGCCCTCGGCGTCAGTGTGGTGGCCACCATGCTGCTCGTGGTCATCCTGCGGCGGCGCATGGTGCCGGACTTTCTCCGGAACCCGGTTACCCTGATGGTGGTGGTTGCGGCCTTCGTCATCGCGAATGTGCTTCAGCACGAGTCCGGCCTGCTGGCCACGACCCTCATGGGCATTGCCCTGGCCAACCAGCCGTACGTGTCCGTGCAGCGCATCATCGAGTTCAAGGAAAACCTGCAGGTCCTGCTCATCGGGTCGCTGTTTGTGCTTCTGAGCGCCCGGCTGGACATGAGTGCCCTGAACTACATCGACCTGGAGGTGCTCATCTTCCTGGGCACCCTGGTGGTGCTGGTGCGGCCCCTGGCGGTGTTCGTTTCGTCGTTCGGATCGAACCTGGACTGGGAGGAGAAGACGTTCCTGTCGTGGCTGGCCCCCCGCGGCATCGTCGCCGCGGCCGTGGCCTCCCTCTTTGCGTATCAGTTGCGCCCCATCTACCCGGGGGAGGTCGACGGGATGGTGCCGGTCATCTTTGCCGTGATCGTCGGCACGGTGGCCATTTACGGCCTTACGCTCGCCCCCCTCGCCCGGTGGCTCGACCTCGCCGAGCCGAACCCGGATGGCCTCCTCTTCGTGGGCGCGGCCCCCTGGGTCCGCACAGTGGCCCATCACGTGCAGGAGCTGGGCCACTCCGTCGCGCTGCTCGACAACAACCCGGACCACGTTCAGGCCGCCCGGGAAGAAGGCCTGTCGGCCCATCAGGGCAATGTGCTGTCGGAGAACATTCTCGACGAGATCACCCTCAGCGGCATGGGGCACCTGCTCATCACAATCCCGAACGACGAGGTGGCCTCGCTCGCGGCCCTTCACTTTTCCGAGGTGTTCGAAACCACAGACATCTACCAGCTCGCCGCCCAGCCCGACAGCCGCCACGGGGGCGAAGGGGTGATGCCCGGCCACCTTCGCGGCCGGCCGCTCTTCGGCGAGGACACCAGCTACCAGTCGCTACGGGCCCACGTGGAGCGGGGCGACACGATCAAGGTCCTCGCGCTGACCGACGACGCATCGGAGGAGAAACAGGAGTATTACAGCTACGAGGACCTCTCGGACCAGTACGACGGAACGACCGTCATCCCCCTCTTCATTCTGCGCGAGAACGACACGCTGGAGATTGTATCGGAGACCGGCCAGTTCCGACTGCGGCCGGAGGACGAGTTTGTGGCTCTCGTGGGGACGGGCGCGGACACTCGGAATCAGGACCACAAGACTCCGGAGGTGGAGCAGACAGAGGGGGACGGTATTCTTGAGATCGAAGAGTCCCCGTCGGAAGCAGTCGGCAAGACCGAGGGCGACTGAGCGAGGTCGCGCCCACGGCGAACGGTCGTGGCGGACTCGTCTCCTGAACCCCGAGCATCTCGGTTCGTCCGGGGGGCGGCGGATCATTTGAAGATCGAACGCACAGCTCCGTCCCCCAGTCCGATCCCCTGATAGGGCAATCGCATGAACGCAAACCGTCGCTCCAAATGCCGATGGGGATCGTGCACAGGCTTTGATTTGGAGCCCATACTTCCGGAAGGGGAAGCCTGCCCATTCGGTCGGATAGGTCCCACACGAGCGAAGCGAGGGCCGAAGGTCATGCCCTTGCGGTGCGATGCGATTGCCCTGGATCCCCTGACGCCTTCCCCCCGCAGCGTTACCCTGTGGGCTACGATTCCCTCTTCTCCAATCTCCCTCCATTTTGATGGCCGATGATACCGCTGCCGCCGAACAAGAACTTGCCCGCGACCTCGGCTTTCTCGAGGCCTACACCATTGGCGTCGGCACCATGATCGGGGCGGGAATTTTTGTACTCCCGGGCATCGTCGCCGAAAATGCCGGGCCCGCCGGCATGATCTCGTTTCTCATCGGTGGGGCCGTGTCGTTGCTCACGGCCCTCTCCCTCTCGGAGCTGGCCACCGGGATGCCCAAAGCCGGCGGCAGCTACTACTACGTCAACACCGCGCTGGGAAGCTTCTTCGGGAGCGTCGTGGGCTGGAGCATGTGGGGCGGCCTCATGTTCGCCACGGCCTTCTACA
>JBDGQM010000109.1:0-13845 GCA_042219065.1 Salinibacter sp.
CCGGCTTCCGCGAGCGGCTTCACGGCCTTCACCATGTCCTGCCCGTCGCCGCGGGCGAGGTCGAAGCCCAGCTTCTCGCAGACACGCTGCATGGCGTGGTTTTGCTGCAGGATGTCGGCCGTAATGCGGTCGAGGCCCTCGTTCTGCCCTACCTCCACGAGGCGACGCAGCAGCTCGGTCCCAATGCCCTCGCCCTGATACTCGTCGATCACCAGCATGGCGAACTCCGCCTCGCTGCGCCCGGGCTGCTGGGTGAGGCGCCCGACCCCAATGATCTGCGCCTCGCCGTCGTCGGTGGGCCGCTCGGCCACCAGGGCCATCTCGCGGTCGTAGTCGATGAAGCAGATGCGCGCCAGCCGGTCGTGGGCCACCCGCTGCTCCAGCTTCATGAGATTGGCGTAGCGCAGGTAGACGCTCCGCTCGGACAGCCGCTCGTGGAAGGTCACCAGCTTCGGCTCGTCCTCGGGACGGATGGGGCGAACCGTGATCTCCTCCCCGTCCTCCACCTCGTGGGTTCCGATGTACTGCCGGGGATACGGCCGGATGGCGGGCGTCGGAAGATTCTCCTCGTCCTTCGTGTACGGGTGGAGCACGACGCGGGCATCGAGCGCCATGATGCCGTCCGCCCCCGGCCGGGCCAGCAGCGGGTTCACGTCGATCTCCTTGATCCGCGGCTGCTCCACGACGAGCTGGCTGAAGCGCACGATTATCGTCTCGAGGGCGTCGAGGTCGACCGGCTGACGGCCCCGCACGCCCTGCAGTGCCTCGTAGATGTCGGTCTGCTCCATCATGCGGCGCGCGAGGGTGCGGTTGAGGGGCGGGAGGCCGAGCGCGCGGTCCTTGTACACCTCCACCAGCTGCCCGCCCGACCCGAAGAGGAGCACCGGCCCGAACTGCTCGTCCATGCTGCTGCCGATGATGAGCTCGTACCCGTCGCTGCGGTCGATCATCGGCTGCACCGTCACCCCGTCGAATCCCTCCCCCACGATGTTGTCCTGGATCGTCCGAAAGGCCTCCTCGACCGCCTCGTCCGAGGTGAGCCCGAGCTGGACCCCGCCCACGTCCGACTTGTGCGTGATGGAGGTGGAGTGCAGCTTGACCGCCACCGGGTAGCCGATCGCCTGCGCGGCAGACACCGCCTCCCTGGGCGTCTCCGCCACGCGGGTGTCGACGGTGGGAATGCCGTAGGCCGAAAGGAGCGTCTTCGACGCATGCTCGGTCATGAGCACGCGCCCGCTCTCGTGGGTGGCCTCCACGATCGACTCGGCCGCATCGCGGTCGGGAATGCCTTCCTCGTCCTCCGGCAGGCTGGGCGTCTCGTAGAGGGCGCGCAGGTTGTAGCTGTAGCGCCACATGTGATTGAACACGCGTGCCGCCGTGTCCGGGTAGGCAAAGGTGGGCAGCCCGGACTCGTTGAGGGTGTTTTCGCCGGGGGCGACGGCGTCGCCGCCCATCCAGCTCGCCAGGATCGGCTTGTCGTTGTCGCGGGCGTAAGGCCGCAGGTGCTCGGCCGTCTTGGTGGGCTCGGTCATGGCCTGCGGCGTGAGGACGACGAGGAGCCCGTCGCTGTTCTCGTCGTTGGCCGCCACCTCCAGCGACTTCGCGTAGCGCTCCGGGTCCGCGTCACCCAGGATGTCGACCGGATTGCCGTGGCTCCAGGCGCCCGGCAGGATCTCGTCGAACCGGTCCATCGCGTCGTCGGAGATGGGCGTAAGCTCGCCGCCGCCCCCGATCAGGGCGTCGGTGGCCAGCACGCCGGGCCCGCCCGCATTCGTGAGGATGGTGAAATTCCGGCCCTCGGGCCGCGGCTGCTTGCTCAGCACCTCGGCCATGTAGAAGAGGTCGTTGATGTCGTCGACGCGCAGCACACCGCTCCGGCGGAAGGCCGCGTTCAGCACCGCGTCGCTGCCGGTGAGGGTGCCGGTGTGGGAGGCCGCGGCCTCGGCGGCCGCGTCGGTGCGCCCCGCCTTGATGACGATGATGGGCTTGGACTGTGCCACGTCCCGCGCCGCCGACAGGAACGAGCGCGCGTTCCCGATCGACTCCATGTAGAGCACGATGCTTTCGGTCCTCGGGTCGTCGCCCAGGTACTCAATCATGTCGCCCCAGTCCACGTCGAGCATCGACCCGATGGAGACGAACGCGCTAAAGCCCACGTTCTCGCGGAAGCTCCAGTCGAGGATCGAGGTGAGGAGCGCCCCGCTCTGGCTGATGAACGCCACGTCCCCGTCGTTCGCCATCGACCCGGCGAAGGTAGCGTTGAGTCCGTTCGGCGGGCGCATGACCCCCAGGCAGTTGGGCCCGACGATGCGGATGTTGTGGTCACGGGCGATCGCTTGAATCTCGCGCTCCAGCTCGGCCCCCTCCTCACCGACCTCCCGGAATCCCGCCGACACGATGATGAGCCCCTGCACGCCCGCCTCGCCACATTCCTCCACGATGCCGGGCACGGTGGGCGCCGGCGTCGCAATGACGGCCAGGTCCACGTCGGCCTCCACGTCGCTAATGCCCTCGTACGCCTCAATACCCAGCACGCTGTCCCGCTTCGGGTTGACCGGAAAAATGGTGCCGCCGAAGGGGTTGCTCACCAGGTTCCAGAGCAGCGTGCGGCCCACACTGCCGGGCGTCTCGCTGGCCCCGATCACCGCCACGTTGTCGGGGGCAAAGATGGCGTCGAGCGGCTGACGCCGCGAGCCGATGAGGTCGTAGGACGGATCGCTGGTGGGCGTGGACTCGGAGGACACATCAGCGGGGTTGGCCATGGCGAGGGAAACACAGTGGGGAAGACAGAAGCGCGCCGCACGAGGACGCGTCGGAAGGACCAGCAAAAAGGTACCGCGACCGCGCAGTCATTTCAATCTGCGTGGCCCGTCCCTCGCGATTTTGCCCAAACTCCGAATCCAGAACGGCTGCGAGGCGCGCTCGATCGCAATTCTCCTCTCACCCAAACGCCGTTCGAAGCTGCTCGCAGGCCTGCTCGAGAACCGGAATCTCTTTGGCAAAGCAAAACCGGAGCTGGTACTGCCCGTCCGCCGGGTCCTCGTAGAACGACCGGCCGGTGACACTTCCCACCTTGGCCTCCTGAATGAGCGTCTCGCACGCAGCGTCATCGTCCGAAAAGCCCGCTCGCGCCTCAGCCAGGGCCTCGAACCGCCCGAGCACGTAGTAGGCCCCGTCCGGCCACGGCACGTCGAACCCAATGTCCTCCAGGGTTTCGCACATCAGCGTGCGTCGCTCGGCGTAATCTGCCTGTAACCCGGTCACGTAGTCGTCGTCGAGGTCCTCGAAGGCCGCCAGCGCCGCGTGCTGGAGGGGACGGGGGGCGCAGATGTAAAGGGCATCGTTCATGAGGCCCATCTTTTCGGCGATGGGGGCGGGCGCCACCCCGTAGCCCAGCCGCCACCCGGTCACGTTGTAGGCCTTCGAGAAGCCCGAGATCGTGATCGTCCGCTCGTAGGCCCCCGGCAGGCTCGCGAGAGATACGTGCTCGGCCCCGTCGTAGAGCATGTACTCGTAAATCTCGTCCGTAATCGCCACGAGGTCGTGGGCCTGCAGCACGTCCACCAGCGTCGACAGCTCGGCGCGGGTCCACACCTTGCCGCTCGGGTTGGCGGGCGTATTTACGATCACCGCCTTCGTGTCCGCCGTGAGGGCCTCCTCCAGGGTCGCCCGGTCGAAGGTCGACTCCGGCCCGCCGAGCGGCACATACCGAATCGTGGCGCCCGTCATCTCCAGGATGTTGCGGTGGTAGCCGTAGAACGGCTCGAAGAGAATCACCTCGTCCCCCGCCTCCAGAAGGGTGAACGCCGCCGAGACGAAGACGCCCGTCGATCCTACGCCCACAACGATCTCCTCCGGCGACGTGGCCGGGACCGCGTTGTAGGCCTGCTCCTTCTCCAGGATGGCCCGGCGCAGCGGCTCGATGCCCGCGTAGTGCGAGTAGATCGACGCGTCGTCGCGGATGGCCTGGTGCGCCCGGTCTTTGATGGGCGTGGGCGTGGGAAGGTCGCAGACCCCCTGCCCCAGGTTGATGCCGCCCACCGCTTTTACCTGCTGGGTCACAGAACGAATGTCACTTTGCTCCAGCGCGGCGGCCCGGGAGGCCACGGCGGGCGTCGAGGTCGGAGTCATGGCGGTCGGAGGCATCTACGTGAAAAGCAGCGAATGGAGAGCAACGCCAAGAAAACGCTCCCGCGTCCGGCGTGCAACCGGTCGGCCGTCGCCGATCCCGCTTGCCCTGGAACCAGGACCCCCGAGACCCGAATGAAGGACGGCTCTGTTACAGCGCATTCATTCTTGTCCGCCTCTCGCCGGGGCGGGACGGAGCCCGAACACTCGATCACATCATTGCTCAACACCGCCGTTTTCCCGTGTCTTCCACGTCGTCCCCCCACGACTTTCTCCGTGAGGCCATCGAGATGGCCGTCCAGAACGTCACCACCGGTCAGGGGGGGCCGTTCGCGGCCCTGGTCGCGCGCGACGGCACCGTCCTCGGGCGGGGCACCAACGTCGTCACCACGCTCAACGACCCGACCGCCCACGCGGAGGTGACGGCCATCCGGCGGGCCTGCGACGCCGAAGACCACTTTGAACTGACGGGGTGCACGCTCTACGCCACGTGCGAACCGTGCCCCATGTGCCTCGGGGCGGCGTACTGGGCCCGGCTCGACCAGGTGTACTACGCCGCCACCCGCGAGGACGCCGCCGACGCCGGCTTCGACGACCACTACATCTACGAAGAGCTCGCCACACCGCCCTCCGACCGGCGCATTCCAATGGAGCAGACGCTCCAGGATCAGGCGCAGCGCCCCTTCGACGCCTGGCTCGACTACGAGGAGCGCGTCGAATACTGAATCACGCCTCCCCGTCCGCTGCCGCCTCTCGCCCGTACCGCCACGCCACGTACGCCAGGAACCCGGCGCCCGTGCGGAGGGCCTCCTCGTCCGGGTCGAACCGGGACGTGTGCAGGCCGTGCTCACTGCCCACCCCAAGCTGATAGAAGGTGCCGGGACACTCCTGGAGGAAGTAGGCAAAGTCCTCTCCCGCAAACCACCGATCGGCGTCCACCACGCGGTCCGCGCCCACGTACTCGGCGGCCGCCTCCCGGACGAGCGTCGTGGGGGCGTCGTGGTTGTGGAGCATCGGGTAGCCCTCGCGCACCTCCACCTCGGCGGTAGCCCCGTGCGCCTCCGCCGTCCGCTTCACCAACTGCCGAAAGAGCGCGTGCGCCCGGAAGCGCCAGGTCTCGTCCATCGCCCGGAACGTGCCCTCCAGCCGGGCCGACTCGGGGATCACGTTCGTCGCTCCGTCCGCGACCAGGCGCCCGATGGTCAGGATGGACGGCACGCCGGGCGGGCACCGGCGGCTGATGAGGGACTGCAGCGCTCCCACAATTTGGCTGGCGACGTAGGTGGGATCGACCGCGGTATGCGGTTTGGCCGAGTGGCCGCCCGCCCCCTCCACCGTCACGTACACCTCATCGGTCGACGCCATAAACGCGCCGGACCGCACCCCGATGGTGCCGGGCGGCAGGTCCGGCTTTGCGTGCTGGCCGAAGGCCGCCTCGGGGGCCGGAGTCCCATTGCGCGCCTCCATCACCCCCTCCTCGATCATAAATTTGGCCCCGCCCGGGATGCGCTCCTCGTGGGGCTGAAAGCAGAACCGAATTTGGCCGTGTACGTGCTCGCGGTGGCGGGCCAAAATCATGGCCGCGCCGAGGAGCGACGAGGTGTGAAGGTCGTGCCCGCACGCATGCATCACGCCGTCATGTTCCGAGGCAAAGTCGAGCCCCGTCTCCTCCTGAATCGGCAGCGCGTCGATGTCGCCCCGGAGCAGCACGGTCGGGCCCGGCTTCCCGCCGTCCAGGGTCGCCACGACCCCCGTCCCGTGGATGCCAGTGCGCACGCCGAGCCCCAGATCGTCCAGGCGCTCCGCCACGCGCCGCGCTGTCTCGTGCTCCTCGCCCGATAGCTCCGGATGACGGTGTAGTGTGCGGCGGATCGCCACGACCTCGGGGTACACGTCGTCGGCGGTGGACTTGATCGTATCGATCATCGGGAAGGGCAGAGTAGACTGAACAGAAATCGGGAGCGGATCTTGCGACGGATCCAGATATGCACGAATACCGGCACACCTCACAGGTGGTCCTTCTCCGCACCTCCACGCTTCCGCACCTCCACGCTTCCACACACACACACCACGATACCCCCAGAGCAGGGCAATCGCATCAATAGCCAACAAATTCAGACTGATGCTCAGACATCTATTTTCTGGCAGTGGAAACACAAAAAAGCACTCTGGTTTGTCGTCCCAAACTTGATTTGGGACCTATCCGACCGAATGGGCAGGCTTCCCCTTCCGGAAGTATGGGCTCCAAATCAAGTTTGGAGCGACGGTTTGCGTTCATGCGATTGCCCTGACCCCCAGAGCGTGCGTTCGAAATTTCGATTCGTCGTGCCTACCTTGCGTACGCTCACGCTCTGTGCACAGTGACTCGGAATCGATGGCGGAACCGGACGTAGAGCTTTCGCGCGCCCAGTGGGGCTCCCGCTTTGGCTTTCTGATGGCCATGCTCGGGGCCATGGTGGGGGCGGGCAACATCTGGCGCTTCCCGTACGTCACCGGCCAAAACGGGGGCGGCGCCTTCATTATCGCGTACTTCGTGCTTCTCCTGGTGCTGGCCGTTCCCGGCCTCATCGCCGAGGTGGGCTTCGGGCGCTACGCCGGAAAGGGCGTGATCGGCGCCTTCCGGAAGGTCGTGAAGTCGCGCGGACTGGTGGGACTCGGGGTGGTCGTGCTGGTCGTGAACGTTGCCCTGATGTCGTACTACGCGCCCGTGGTGGGGTGGACGCTCTACTACGGCGTCCACTCACTGCTCCTTACGTTCACCTCCGCCGGCTTTGCCCCGGAGGCGTTCTGGGAGAGCTTCCGCAGCAGCGCCGTCCTGTCGATTGGGACCCACACGGCTGTCATGGCCCTGGTCGCGGCCATTCTGTACCTCGGCATCCGGCGGGGCGTGGAGCGGCTCGTCATCTACGCGGTGCCGGGCCTCGTCCTCGCCCTCGTGGCCATCACCGTTCGTGCCCTTACGCTCTCGGGGGCGGCCGAGGGGCTCGCCTTCACCTTCGGCGTCGACTGGGGGAAGCTGGCCGTGGGCCAGACGTGGGTCACGGCCCTGGGCCAGGTGCTCTTCTCCACCGGCCTCGGCTGGGGCATCGCGCTCACGGTGGGCAGCTACCTGCCGGACTACGACGACATCCCGATCGGCGGGGGCGTGTTCACGGTCATCGGCAACTCCAGCATCGGCATCCTGGCGGCCTTCGCCATCTTCCCGATCGTGTTTGCGTTCGACCTGGACCCGGCCTCGGGGGCCAGCCTGACGTTCGTCTCCCTGCCGCAGGTCTTTCCGCAGATGACCGGGGGCGCGCTGTGGGCCATTCTGTTTTTCGTTGGGTTCTTCCTGGCCGCCTTCACCTCCGCGATCCTCATTACGGAGGTCAGCGTCACCACCCTGAGCGAGGAGACCGGGGGGAGCCGCGAGCAAACGGTCCTCGGGGTCTGCGGGGGCATCTGGCTGCTCGGCCTGCCCAGTGCCTACGGGCCCGGCGTCCTCGGCTTTCTGGATTTCGTGTTCGGCAACTTTGGCCTTCCGCTCGCCACCCTCGCCATCATTGGCGCCATCGGATGGTCGATGGGGCCGGAAAAGCTCCGGGTGTTGGAGATCAACCGCAACGCCGGGCTCTACGTCGGGCCCATCTGGAATCCGGTCGTGCAGTACATCATCCCCCTCGTCATGCTCCTGATCGTCACCAATTTTGCCTGGACCAACTACGGCAGCCCGAAGATGATTGGGGGCGTCGCGGTCTTCGTGGGGGTGCCCCTCTTCGGCTACGCGGTCATGTCGTACCTGGAAGGCCGTCGCGATCCTCTGTCAAAAGACGTCTCGAGATAACTGATGCTTGGACTCTCGCTCGACGTGTGGGCCACGATGATCTTTTGTGTGGTGGCCTTTTTCGGGGTCACCCTCTGGACGCTCCTGTACACGCTCCGGCAGGAGGACAAAAAGCTCGCCCTGTTCAAGACCGAGGGCGATCTCGACACGTATTCCCCCCGGGCCCTGCGCGACCTTCGGGCCTGGATCGAGGCCCATCCCAACCCCGACGCCCAGGACGTGCAAGAGGCACGGGCCGCCCACAACGACTGCGTGGAAACGCTCAAGACGACGGACCGCCACTTCTATGGCTGGACGGACGAGGACATCGAAGAACTCGGTACGCTCTGAACGCGGCGAGCCGACCGAAAGGCGTCAGGATTCCGGGGGCTGCGGTCCACCGTCGGCCGTCTCGTCGAAAATAGCACGCAGGTCACAGCTCCAGGCACGGATCTTCCGCATGGACGCACGGCCCCGGAGGCTCTCCGTACACGGTCGGCGCTTCGTTCAGGAATCCAGCATCTCGCTGAGCTCAGGGGTGCTTTTCACTGTGGATTCGGTCGGCTCCGCCGGCGCTTCTGAATCTTCCGAGTCATCGCATTCATCCTCCTCCTGGATGCGCTCGAGGAGCTCGTCGGTGACGTTGGCGTAGTCGAGCGCCCCGCGCGAGCTGGGGTCGTGGTCGAAGATCGTGGTCGTTCCGTCCTGCGACTTCGCCAGGGACGTGCTCGTCCGGACGACGTTCTCCAGCACCTCGGGTCCGTACTTCTCCCGCACGTACTCCTGATAGGTTTTGTGCATTCGCTTCCGGGCGTCCACCTGCGTGAACAGGAGTTGCCGCGTCTCCAGAAGGGGGTTCAGCTTGTTTTCGACGAGCTCGGTGGTCTGGTACGTCTGCTCCCCGCCAACCACCGACTGGTACTCGGGCAATATCGGAATCACCACGTGCTGGGAGGCGACGAGGGCATTGAGGCTGTAGACGGTCACGGCGGCGGCCGTGTCGAAGAGCACAATGTCGTAGTCCAGGTCCAGCGACTGAAGGGCCTCGCGCACCCAGAGGACGTCGGTGGGCTTGTTCAGGTCCCGCATGCGCCGGGTGAGGGTGCTTGACGAGGGAACCAGGTCGAACCCGCTGGTCTCTCGGGGCGAAAGCTGCTGCGGGTCGGCGTCCGGATCGAAAACCGCAGCCACCGACCGCTCCGGCGCCGGCTCCTCGAGGCCCATGGTCCGGGTAAGAAAGCCCTGCGGATCCAGATCAATGACGAGCGTGCGCCGCCCCGACAGGCCCAGCGCCGCCGCGACGTGGATGGCCGTCGTCGTTTTTCCCGTGCCTCCCTTGTGATTACAGACAGACAAGACGGTCATAACAGAGCGTTCCGGTAAAGAACACAGTGGCAAGAACGTAGCTGCTTCCAGAACGGGTGTCAACCGTCAGGTGGGGTCCCGGGCCCGGGCCGTGGCCCCGACGCCGGTACATGCACTAACTTTCACACCCTCGTTGCGTTTCTTTTGCTCGCTCCGTCCATCGCCCCGACTCAGTGATGAATCCCCTTCTCCGGCTTTCTCCCTCGCTCATTCTGGCCTCTCAATCCCCGCGCCGACGAGCCCTGCTCGACCGCCTGGAGGTGCCCTTCCGGGGTCAGGTCTCCCCCGCCGACGAAACGCTGGCCGGCGCCCCGGCCCCGCCCGAGGCGGTTCAGACCCTGGCCCGTCGCAAGGCAGAACCGGTGAGCACCGACCACCCGTCGGCCCTCGTGCTGGCCGCCGACACGGTGGTCGCCCACGACGGCGACATTCTGAACAAGCCCGACGATCCCGCCCACGCCCAGACCATGCTCCGCCGACTTCGCGGCACGGCCCATACGGTCTATACCGGCATGGCCCTTGTGCACGCCGCGACCGACCGGTCCGTCGTGACCGTGGAGGCGACCGACGTGGTGCTCGGGGCGCTGTCGGCGGCCGAGATTGAGGCGTACGTCGACTCCGGCTCGCCGATGGACAAGGCCGGCGGCTACGGCATCCAGGACCACACCGCCCCCCTTTTAATCGAGCGCATCGACGGCGACTACTACAACGTGGTGGGCCTTCCCCTCCGGCGCCTGTATACCACCCTGCGCCAGGAGTTCGGGGATCTGTTGAGCCAGCCTTCCAAATGAAATCGACAGGGCGGCGCCCCCGCCATCAACCATTCTCGGCTGCGTAACATACAAGAGATTGTTGTCCTTCGTCATTCTCCTGACTCAGTGCATCCTGTCGGCACCCATAGCCCGGTAGACGGAGACTCCCTCATGGTGGATTCCCCCCTCACATCCCCGCCCCTTCAGGTTCTCCTGGTGCAGTGTCGGAGTGCGCCCCGAATGGAGAAACAGGAGCGAACCTGCTTCCTCGAGCGCGCCCGACTCCGCCCCGATCAGCTCCACACGATCAACGTGGCCCGGGGCGACGACGACCCGTCCCCGGCCCTGCTCGACGACGCCGACGCCCTCCTCATTGGGGGCGCCGGCAAATACTCGGCGACCCAGACGTATCCGTGGACGGACGCGCTGGACGAGTTCATTCAGTGTGCCGTCGACCGCCGCCTCCCCACGCTTGGCTCGTGCTGGGGACACCAGGTCGTTGCCCGCGCGCTCGGCGGCCGCGTGGTCCACGATCCGGCGCACTCCGAACTGGGGTGCGGCTGGGTGGAACGGGCGGAGGCCAGCGCCGAGGACCCCCTCTTCTGCCGCTTTCCCACCCGCTTCCAGGCCAACATGGGCCACCACGACCGGGTCGTGGAGCTGCCCCCTGGCGCCATCGAGCTCGCCTACAACGACCAGCCCAACCAGGCCTTCCGGCTCAACGACGCGCCCGTCTACGGCACACAGTTCCACAGCGAACTCGACGCCGAGCGGGAGCGGGAGCGCATTCTCGTCTACCGCGAATACTACCGCACGGCGCTCCCCGACGAGGAGACCGTCCAGCGCGTGCTGAACAACCTGGCCGACACGACGGAGGTCGACAATCTGCTCTACGATTTCCTCATGACCTTCGTCGCTCGTCCGCACCCGTCGGTGAAGCCCTCCGCACTGCTGTCCCCGGACGGGACGTCGCCCCTCACGTCTCCGCCGGAGCCCGACCGGTACCGCACCCCCGAGGGCTCGCCCGCCTCGTAAGCCCCACCGCTACGTCCCCGGATCATCGATCGTGTAGGTCGCCTCGGCCCGGTCGCACGGCCCGCCCACCGGCGGGTTCGGCTTCCGGACCGTCACCTCCACCCCCTCCAGGTCGGGATACGTTTCGAGGACCGTCTGCGCGATGCGGTACGCCAGCTTCTCGATGAGGTAGAACTTGTTCTCCGTCACCAGCCGCCGGACGAACTCGTACACCTTCTCGTAGTTGACCGTCCGCGTTAGGTCGTCGTGCAGGGCGGCCTCCTCAAAGTCGATTCCCACGCTCACGTCGACCTCGTACCGTCCGCCCACGCGATGCTCCTCCTGCATCACCCCGTGATGGCCGTAGAAGACTGCGTTCACGAGGCGGACGGTTCCGGTCGTGGAGTGGCCGGCGAGCGGCGACTCCTGAGACTCGGACTCAGACTTGGGCTTGGGCTCAGACGGGGGCATGGGGGTGGAGAGGGTGCCAAAGAAAAACGGTGCGGGCCCCGACCGAAGGTGGCTATGCCAGCTGTTTTTCGGGAGAGACCAGCTTGGGGATGGCGGCGAGCTCCCGGAAGTCCCTGGCCCGCTCCGTGATGGCGTCTCGGTCCAGATCGAGCAGGCGGTCGGGGCCGTATTCCTGCACCACGTAGGAGGCCATAACGCTTCCGTAGATGACGGCGCGGCGCAGGGCCTCCTGGTCGAACCGCTCCGACCGGTGGAGGTGCCCGGCGAGGCCGCCGGCAAACGCATCGCCCGCCCCCGTGGGGTCCTGGATGTCCTCCAGCGGATACGCCGGGGCGCTGAAGACCGAATGATCGGTGAACAGCAGGGCGCCGTGCTCGCCCTTCTTGATGATGAGGGTGTCGGGCCCCATCTCTCGAATCAGGCGCGCCGCCCGCACCAGATTGGGCTCGTCGGCCAGCTCGCGGGCCTCGGCGTCGTTGATCACAAAGCAGTCCACCCGCGACAGGGTCTTCCGGAGGCTGTCCGGCGCGCTTTCGATCCAGTAGTTCATCGTGTCGGCCACTACGAACTGCGGATCGGTCACCTGATCCAGCACATTCCGCTGGATGCCGGGCTCCAGGTTGCCAAGGCACACGATGTCGCTGTCGAGGTAGGCGTCCGGCAGTACGGGGTCGAAGGACGCGAGGACGTTGAGCTGCGTGTCGAGCGTGTCCCGCTCGTTCATGTCGTAGTGGTACTGCCCGTGCCAGAAGAAGGTCTCTCCCTCCTCGTCGACCTCCAGGCCCCGGAGATCGACGCCCCCGTCCGCCAGGACCCGACGGTACTCGTCGGGAAAGTCGTTGCCCACCACCCCCACGAGGCGAACGTCCTCGCAGAAGGGGCGCGCGGCGAGCGTGAGGTACGAGGCACTCCCTCCCAGCACGCGCTCGGCGGACCCAAAGGGCGTCTCGATGGAATCAAAGGCGACGGTGCCGACGGCAAGAATACTCACAGGCGGTCGAAAGGGGTCTATGCGGTGAACGAACAGGGCGAAGGTAAGCGTGCAGGCGCACACTCGACACGCCCGCCCTACGAATTTTATGACAAAGGAACCGTTCCCCAGACAGCGCCGCGCATTCGAGGCTCTGGTGGTCGCGTCCGTCCGGGGACATCCGGAACGCAGGGTCCAATGCAGACGCGTCCGCATTGGTGCGGCGACCAAGCATCTTCACAATTCGTAGACTTTCTCTCTCAGCACCCTTATCATGCCCGCGTCCTCGGGTGGAGACGCCCAACGAGGAGCCACTGAACGGCGCGGTTCTGTTTCACAACTCCCCTCCGATCGGCGTGGATTTCGTTCAGCGTCTGCTCGGGGGACGGCGGCCCCGTCCCCCCCGGTCTCTTCCGGGCCTAGTCTTCTTCCTCTCGACCGCCGCCCTTTTGCTTGCGCCTCCGGTGCAGGCCCAGGAGCAGGTTCCCTCCACCCGCATCGAGTTTCTGAAGTACGAGTCGATGGCGACAACTGTGGCGCTGGGTCCGAACGGCACCTACATTGCCATCGGGGCCCGCAACATGCCCGGCGGGGGGAGTCGGGTCATCCTCTGGAATCAGATCACGGACGAACGGGTGCGCGACGTCGCGTTCCCGAACAACCGCCCCCCCGAACTCGCGTTCGACAGCTCCGGCACGCGGCTGGCCGTGGCCCCGGCCGGAGGCGGTAGCTCCATCTGGCGTCTGGATGAGGACCGTCCGGACGCTCCGCGGTTGACCACCGCCCCCATCAACGATCTTGCCTTTGGGCCGGGCGGCGCGCTGGGGGTCGGCGAAACGTCCGGCGCGGGTGGAGCGGCCCGGGTCTGGTACAACGGACTGAACAGCGTGCCTGCGGTGCTGGAGACGGAACGGCCCGTCCGCAGCCTTGCCTTCAGCGAAAACACGTCCGACGTGATTCTCGCGACCGGACCCACCCAGGCAATCCTCTGGAACTACCGGTTTGGCACGACGAAGCAGTTCAACACGTTCGACAAGTGTAGTGGCACGCTCCGGCAGGTCGAGATGTCAGGCGGCGCCGGCCGTCCCGACGACCGTTCTGCCGACCACTTTTACATCGTCACTCGGCGACGGGCGGCGTGCGATCCGGACTACCTGTGTCGGATCAACGTGGAGACGCGGAGCGTCACTGAGCGCTTCCGGCGCAAAAACATTCGCAACCTCGTTGCCCTCGACGACGAGCGCGTCGCCTTCAGCCGCGGGCGTCACGTCTACACCATGAACCTGCGCACCCAGGAGGAGAAGATCGTCTTCGCGTCCGACAACGAGGTCCACGATTTGTCC
>JBDGQM010000109.1:13945-17380 GCA_042219065.1 Salinibacter sp.
CACCCAGGAGGAGAAGATCGTCTTCGCGTCCGACAACGAGGTCCACGATTTGTCCCACGCGAACGGCCGCCTGGTCGTCGCAAACTCCAATGTGGTCGTCCTCGACCTGTAGCGCCCGGCGCCGGCGCCTCTCCGTCCAACCTCCAGGGCACGGGCTGCGTACGTACGGCGATTCAGTGATCCCTCGACAGGCACGGCCGCCATGCACCGGATCTTATTCGTCTTCCTGGACGGGATCGGACTGGGACCGCCGGGGCCCGACAATCCCTTTTCCGCGCACGAGCCCGAGGCCCTTCGTCGGTTGAGCAACGGAGTCCCCTGGACGCACGACCTGTCCCCACAGTCCACTTCCCACCGGCTCGTCCGCCGCCTCGACGCCACCCTCGGCATCGAAGGGCTGCCGCAGAGCGGCACCGGCCAGGCCTCGCTCTTCACCGGGCTCAACTGTGCCGCGCGGGTCGGCCGCCACTTCGGCCCGTTTCCCCACTCCGCCACCTACGAGGTTCTGGACCACAAGAACCTTTTTCACCGCGTGCAGGCCCTCGCGCCCACCCCGACCCCCACTGCCTTCGCCAATGCCTTCCCGCCCCAGTTCTTCGACGCCTCGTCGCGGCGGTGGACCGTCACGACCCGCTGCTGCGCGGGGGCCGACGTGCCGCTCCGCGACCTCGACGCCCTACGGGCGAATCGGGCCGTGGCGGCGGACCTGACGGCCCAGGCCTGGCGCGACGCCCTGCACCTGGACGTCTCGCCCCAGACCGCCGCGCAGGCCGCACAGGCCCTGTTTGCCACCCATCGCGACCACGCGTTCACGCTGTTCGAGTACTTTCAGACGGACAAGGCGGGCCACGGCCGCGGCGATCTCACGCCGGCCGTCGTCCTGGAGCGACTCGGCGCCTTTTTCGGGCGGCTGCTCGACCTCCTGGATCCGGCCCAGGACACGCTCGTCGTCACGAGCGACCACGGCAACCTCGAGGACACAACCCACACGCAGCACACCCGGCACCCGGTGCCGCTGTTCGTCCACGGCTGGGCCGCGCCCCACTTCACCGAGGCCCGCGACCTGACGGACGTCACGCCCGCCATCGTGGAGGCCCTCCACGCGGAGGCGTGTGGGCAATGACACCGGCTGCTACAGCGCGTCCGCCGTGATCTCGTTCACAAGGCGGTCGGCCTCGTACACGGTCCGGAGCGCTTCCAGAATGCCGCGCGCGTCCACGGCCACCGCCCGGGCCCCTCGCGTGCGGTAGAGATACTGGTTGGGGAGCGCCTCCATGTTGCTGTCAAAGACGACCCCCACCACCTCAAGGTCTTTGTTCAGGAGCGGCGACCCCGAACTCCCGCCCGAGATGTCTACGGTCGAGACGAGGTTGAGGGGCGTGCCGAGATCGAGGGAGTCGGTCGCCGTAATCCACTGCGGGGGCAGCGACCAGGCCTCCTCGTTGTGCGAGAAGTAGCGGTCGTACAGCCCGTGGAAGTTTGTGAACGGCGGGGCCACCGTCCCATTGTAGCGGTACGACCGCACGCGTCCATCCGAGAGGCGGAGCGACCCGTTGGCGTCCGGGGGAAACCGCCGGGGGCCGTAGACGGACAGCCGGGCCTGCGAGAGCCGCGCGTTGAGGGTCTGCTCGGTCTGCCGGACGTCCTGCATCTGGCGGGTCGTGTTGAGGTACATGGGCGCCAGCGCCTCAATGACCGGCACCGACGGGTCGTCGCTCCTGCGGTAGCCCTCGTCGAGCAGCGCGAGGAAGGCCGTCGAGTCCATCAGTGCGCTCTGCTCCACCAGCCGGGTCGCCAGCTCGTCCGGCGAGTGCGACTTAAACAGCCGCTGGACGGTGGGGTGATCGCGCCCGTAGGCCGCCCGAATGTCCTTGAACTGCGCGACGAGAACCTTCTGTTCGAGCCCCGGCGGCCAGTCGGCCACCTTTGCGGCATCCGCGCGGATGCTCTGAATCCGATCGGGGGAGGCGCCACGGGTCCGGAGGAAGTCGTAGTAGTAGCCGTGGAGCGCCCGCACCAGAATCCGTGATCCGAGCTTCAAGTTGGAGAACGTGACGAAAGCGCCCGCCTTGTCCGCCATGACTTCTTTGGACCGCTGAAGCCCCCCAATTTCGTTCACAATCGTGCCGTATCGCTGGCGGAGCGAGTCGACGGCCCGGATGGAGTCCTGAAGCGCCTGCACGGCTGCGCCCCGGCGCGCCAGCAGGTACGGGTCGCGGAGCCCCCGGAGCTGGCCCTTCTGTCCCTTTACCGTATTCTGAATCGAGAAGTAGGTGTTGCGGAGGTCGTACTGTTCGGCCGAGTCGGGATGGGCGCGGATGTACTCCTCCATAACCTCGCTCCGCGTCCGGAGGGTCTGCAGCCGGTTGGGAAGTTGATGGTCTCGCTTGTACTGGAGCTGTGAGACCATTTCGTAGCGGTTTGTGGACTGCGGATGTCCGACCGCAAAGACGGGATCCCCAGGCTGCGCCCCGTCGGGGTCCCAGGAGAAGTGATGCTCCGGTTCCACGGGCTCCCCCGCCGGGGTGTACGCCCGAAAGAACGCCACGTCCAGCGCGAAGCGGGGATACGTAAAGTTGTCCGCGCTGCCCCCAAAGTAGCCGAGTTGAAGCTCGGGCGCCATCACGAGACGGACGTCTTCGTACCGGCGGTACGTGCGGGCCGTGTACCGGGCGCCCTGGTACGTCCTTTTCACCTCCACCCGAAGCGTACTGTCCCGGTCGCTCGCCTTGGCCGACAGCGTCTCCTGAAGCGTCTCGACCCGGCGCTGTCGGGCCTGTGCCCCAGCCTGTCGGCCCTGACGGAGACCGTCGAAGACTCGCTCGGTCACGTTCTCCGTCTTGACAAGCTGGTCGACATACAGGTCCTGCGCCCGGCGCTCGTCCCTCTGCTCGGCGGCGTAGAATCCGTTCTCCAGGAGGGCCTCCCCCGCCCGACTCACGTCGGTCACGTACTCCCGGGCGCAATGATGATTGGTCATGATAAGGCCCTGGGACGACACGAAGGACGCCGAGCATGCGTCCCCGAACTGCAGCGCCCCCCGCTGGGCCTGGGTGCGCCACTCCTCGCCGGGCGCGAAGCCGTACCTGTCCCGGAAGTAGTCGCGGGGCAGGTGCTCGAAGCTCCACATTCGACCACGGTCGAACCGCTGGGCCTGCACCGTATCGGAGGCCGACGGCATCGACACGGCCTCGGCGGACGCCTCCTGCAGCGTATCCTGCGCCGACGTCGGGGCGTCCGGCCGGTCCACGACGGGCACCGACACGGTTTCGCTCCCCCCGCACCCCGCAAGCAGCCCCGTGCCAACCAGCAGAACGACGACAAGACTCCGGATCGGAATGCGCATGCGGACAAACTCGGTAACGACGGATGAGGGCTTAATGCAAAGCAAACGAGACTCCTACTGGCGTTGGCCGGACCGGCTCACGGTGTCGC
>JBDGQM010000109.1:17480-20765 GCA_042219065.1 Salinibacter sp.
ATGCAAAGCAAACGAGACTCCTACTGGCGTTGGCCGGACCGGCTCACGGTGTCGCCGAAGAGCTCATCGACCAGTCCCTCCGCGTCATAGACCGCCTGCAGGCTCTGGCGCAGGCCCCGAAGATCGACCCCGACGGTTCGCATCCGCTGGGGCAGAAAGAGGTACTCGCCCGCCACCCCCTGCACGTTGGTGCCGATGGATACGCCGACGATCTCCAGGTATTTGTTGAGGAGCGGCGCGCCGTCCGTCTGCACCGCCGGGTCCGTCGACACCGCCAGGTTGAGCGGCACCGAGCGGTCCAGGTCGGTCGACGAGCGGTGCCAGCGCGCGGGCAGGGCCCACGCCGAGTCGCCCTCAAAGGACTGGCTCTGGCCGTACAGCCCGTAGAGCGTGGTGAAGGGCGGGGCCATCGTCCCGTTGTACGGATAGCCGAGCGCACGACCATCCGTCAGTCGGAGGACGCGGTCCCCGCCTCCCCGCACCGGGGCCGCATCGACCGTCCGCCGCGCCCGGGCAAGACGGGCAGTCAGGCGGCGCTCTGTGCGCATGAGACGCTCCCATTCGGCGTAGAATGAGCGCACCCGGGGGCCGATCACGTCAGCCACGGCCGCCGCGGGGTCGTCGGGCGGCACGATCGGCGTCCCGTCCGGCGCGTAGTCCGACTCCGCCAGCACAGACGCGTCGACGATCGAGGCGGCCCGCTCGCTCGGGGACTGGCCATCCAGGAGACGACGCACCGCGGCCGAGTCCGATTGCAGGTGCTCCCGCACGCGCCGCAACCGATCGGCCAGCAGGGCCGTTTCTACGGCGGGGGGGCGCGACGCGTCGTCGATAGGTGCGGGGGCGCGCACTCCTTCAGTGGTGTCTGCGCGGAGCGCCCGAACCATACGCTGGAACGTCCGGGATCCGCACGCCCGTGCCCCGAAGGTTCCGAATGCCCGGTGCGCGGACGCGAGACGTCGCTTCGATTCTTGAAGGGCCGCCAGGCGGTTCAGCACGCCGCCGTACCGACGCTGGAGGGCCGGATCGCGGCGAAGAGTGTCGCGGAGCCGGCGGTCTCGCCGCTGCAGACGAGTGGTGATGGAGTCATGCCGCAGGGCCTCCAGGCGCGTCTGGACCCGCTTCTGGGCTCGCTCGCCCGCCCGGAGCGCAGCCCTCAGCACCTGCTGGGCACTGCCCGCCGTGTCAAGGAAGGCCCGGGTGCTCTGCACCCACGTATCGAGCACGTCGCGCCGGTTGCGCAGCACCAGGTCCCGCCGGGCAGCGAGCTGATCGGCACTCTCCGCGCGGTGGGTCTTGCGGGCGGGCCCCGCCGCAAAGATCGCGTCGCCGGGACGCACGTCCTGGGTGGGGACTTCGAAGAAATGGTCGACAGACAGGGGGTCACCGTTTGTCGTGTAGACGCGAATCAGCGCCGCGTCGAGGGCCTGCCGGGGGTACGCCATGGCCGCCTCCGCCCCCCCGAAGCGGCTGACGGTCGGCCCCGGCAAAAACGCCAGGCGCACGTCATCGTAGCGACGGTAGGTGTAGGCGACATGCACTTGCCCGCCCGCCTCGGCCACGACCTCGACGCGCTGATCGGGCCCGGCGGCCGACTGCAGGCGCTCCTGCACCGCCGCGACCGCCTGTTCAGACGTGGTGTCCCGCTCGGCGCTGTCCACCCGGGCCGTGACTGTTTCGGCGTCCAGGAGGCGATCCACGTGAAGCCCCGGCAGGGACTGCTCGTCGGAAGGCCGGTCGGCCGTCACCGGAGCATCGATGCGCCCCGCCGCCCGGTGCTTCCGCACACAGTCGGCACTGGTGAGGGCCAGCCCATCGGCCGAGACGAGCGCAGCGGCGCAGCCTGGAAGCCGGAGCAGCCCGCGCCGCAGGTGCGTTGCCCAGGCGCTGTCCGCCTCGACGCCGTAGCGCGCCTCAAATCGGTCGAAGGGAAGCGTCGCGAGGCTCCAAAGTCGTCCCCTCTCCGACGCCTTCCCTGCCCGCGCGTCGTCCGACGTGAGGGGGCCGAACCGAGGCGCCCCTCGATCCTGGGCCTGCAGCGGGGTGCCGGTGAGGCTCCCCACGAGCAAGAGCCCCGCAAGTCCGACCAGCCAGAGCGAGAAGCATCGGCGTGCCATAGATCGAAGAATCCGTTCGACGACGAGGGAAGAGCAAAGGGGCTACGACACGGCGCCTGTACAGCCGCAGGAGGCTGCGGATCCCCTGGAACCTCGGCTGTACGTCCTGATTGGAGTCCGCAGGCCCCCTTCGCCGTTACGAGCACGTTTTTTCTTTCTCTGCGAACGTGGCGGAATTGGTAGACGCGCGAGCCTTAGGAGCTCGTGGGGCCTTTGCCCCGTGGGGGTTCGAGTCCCTCCGTTCGCACCTTCCCCCCCTGCCTGAGCGCCTGCAGACGGCGATTCAGGGGGGGTTTGGATTTGGACTGCTGGTTCGGCAGTGGGAACGTTGCCGCTGCGGTCGGGAGCAAAACGAAAGCCGGCGGGAAGGACGGGCCGAACGGGGACCCGGGGCGTCTCGGAGACGACTGGGGGCGCGACGACGTGCCCGGTGGGGCCCACTGAACCGGTCCCTCGCGCGCACTCCGGGCAAGCGCAAAGCGTCCCGCGTAGAGCGGATACGACCGGATGAGGGCGTTGCTCTACGACGACCTCCCACTCTCGCAACTACCCAACCTGCTCGCGCAACTGGCCCTTTTCGACCCGTCTGGCAATCCGGTCGCTAAGCTCAGACCACACCCCCTCCGCAGAGCGCGGAAACCGGTCCTGCCACACCTCCTCCTGGGCTTCAGCGTATATGTCTTCCAGTGTCCCCCAACTGCCGTCTCTCTCCGTGAGGTACATGGCGGCCTCCTGGACCACATCGCTGCCGAGGAATGAGAAGTCAGGATTGAATTCTCGCCCCCTCGATCGGCCTGCCTCCGCCCCTTCGGCGGCAAAGACGCTTGTCCCCCCCTGCAGGCTGATAATTCCCTTGACGAAGTAGTATCGCAGTGCGACCCGGCGGCCGTGCTGTTTCCGCAGTTCGTCGGCGAGTCTGGCGTAGGCGTCGTACGAACGTCCCCAGTCTTTCTTTTCAGCCAACGTTCGTGCCTTGGCCTTCACTTTTTCAAGCTCAGAAGACATATGAGGTTAAAATTTTCACGTGGAGGGAGACATTTCGGGCACACACAAAAAAAGTCCGCTCTGCGGAGCGGTAGGGCGGACACTTAAAATTACCGATGCGTGAGGAATTTCTTCAACGGGATGCGCCCACCTCGACCGAGAATGCCCTGGCGGAACGGGGCTG
>JBDGQM010000011.1:0-12641 GCA_042219065.1 Salinibacter sp.
CGTCCGCATCCCGCGCCTCAGCGGCCTCGATCGAATCGTACGCCACCGCCGCCGGGTCGGCTCCGCGCTTCTGCTTGATGATGGGCACCCCTGCCCGGTCGGCCCAGATCTCCAGCTGTTCGATGGCGGCCGCCCGAAACGTGTCTCCGGCCCCCACCAGCACACTCTTGCCCGCCTGGCGGTACTCGTAGGCCATCTTCCCAATCGTCGTCGTCTTGCCCACGCCGTTCACGCCCACCACCATGATGACGTGCGGCTTGTTGGGGAGCGGCGCCCCAAAATCGGCCGGACGCTCGTCGGAGCCCTCGAGCATTAGCTTGGCGATCTCGTCCCGAATCATCTGGTTGAGCTCCTGGGACGACACGTACTGGTCCTGCTCCACCCGCGCCTCCACGTGGTCGATGATGTCGAGCGTCGTATCGACGCCCACGTCGCTGGTGATGAGGATCTCCTCCAGCTCGTCGAGCACCTCCACGTCGACCGTGTCCTTGCCCCGCACCATGCGGTCGAGCTTCCCAAAGAAGCTGTCGCGGGTCTTGTCGAGCCCGTCTTCGAGCTTTTCCTGCTCGTCCTCGTCGTTCCAGTTCGTAAACTTGTCGAGAAAGCCCATAACATGCCGAGAAGTGACAAAGAAGAATGCAGTCCTGCGTCGGTTATGCCGTCTGGGTGACCGAATCCGCCGCTCCGCCCGTCGTCTGGGACGGCGGATGCTGGCGAAAGACGTTCAGGTACCGAACGACGTACAGGAGAAACGAAAACACAAACAAGCCGGTCGCCATCCAGAGGCACACCTTGAAGACCGGGGGATCGGCCTTCAGGATCACGCTCAGGATCGTGAGGGCCAACCAGAGCGAGGCGGCCTTGCCGGCCCAGGCGCTCATCACGACCTGCCCCGACCGCCGCACGATAGCGAGCCCCCCGAGCAGGATGGCCACGTCCCGTCCCACGACCACCCCGAAGAACCAAAGCGGCAGGTCGGGGGCGTTCGCAACAGCGGGCCGAAACGTGAGGGCCGTAACGGTCATGATCGCCGCAAACTTGTCGGCCACCGGGTCGATCACTTTCCCCCAGTCCGACACCGTGTGGGTCCACCGGGCAATCCGCCCGTCGAACCAGTCGGTGAGGATCACCAGAATGACGAGCCCGAGCAGCCATTCGAGCGGCCCCCCTCGCCACAGAAGTACCGTAATGGGCACCACCAGCACGAGTCGGATCAGGCTGAGCGCGTTGGCGGTCGTCCAGAATTGTCCGAGGTCCGGTGCGTTCGGAAACGCCATCGAGTCGCTCCGTTCGTCAAGAGGTCTGACGGTGCTATACATGCAGCGTAGCGGACAGGTCGGGGGACCGCTCCCTGTCTGCGAGCAAACCGGGGGAATCCACGGGGATTTTGTGGGGCTGCAGGAGCACTTCCTCGTTGGCACTCAGGGTACTGCGTCCCCAGCAGAAATGCAGTATTCACTCGGACAGAAGCCCTGCTACCTCATTCAACTGTGATTCGTCAACTCCGCTCCATAAACCAGGAGGAGGGTTAACGCGGCGTTTCTTCAAAAATACCGCCGCGCTGACAGGGTAATGACGCGCGCATTGTCTCGGCCAGCCCAGATGGAGCACCTAACCAAAGAATGACGGTTGATGAAACACTACGGGGGGGCTTCAAGAACTTTAATTTTCTGCGACACTTCGTCGGAGAGACGATCCTCCTCCACCGTTTTCCAGGCCTTCACACTTACATTTACCCTCCCGACTGAGATCATCGAGGAGTCGATCTCAGTGATGACGGCACTTCCGCCGAGAGAGGCCTCCATCAGTTCCCCCTCAAAGAACAATTTTATGCTGTCGACGGGGGCTCGACTATCGTCGGTTCTTTTCCCATAAGCATTTCCCGTGACCTGGAAACTCTCGTCCGCAAATACAGAAACAGGTACTCTGATCTCAGCAACGACACTCTCGGTGGTCGGAGAATTGCTGCTGCCGGAGTCACATCCTACAGGCAGTACAGCCAGACCGAAGAGCACAATTCCGGATATGAGCAGCTCGCCGTACCGCATGGAACAAACAAAAGACTGTCAGAGAGGAACGCTCTATCATAACTGCGGACGGTGGTAATGTTCAATGGATCTCGTTGCCTCTACGTCGTCGTACGCTGGGGTGCCGACGGCCCATTTGCGTTCGACCAATAACGTGAGGCTGTCCTCTCGGGCAAATTTTCTTTTTCTCTCGATTTTCGGGTTACCGGCAAAATTGAAGGGGCGACTGACGCGGTAAACCCCGATTCAGGATTCGGTGCAATGGGCAATCGCCCCGAGGTCGGCGTAGAGAACTTGCATTTGCCCGCGTGGGCCGCCACTTTTGAAAAGTAAGAAGGCTTTGGGAACACCGCTCTTTCCAAATATTCGCGCCTAACAAGCTCCGTTCGAGATGAGCAGCAACCGTTTACTACGCGCGGCCCTTTTCTCTTTGATGGCTATTGGACTCACGATTGGCGGATGCGACAACTCTGGCCCTGATGCTCCAACCCCCGATTGGGTAGGAAAGTGGGAGCGCGTAATTGAGTTAGGAAGGGATAGACCGCCCCGAGTCAGTTACTGGGATCTCTCGGAAGACGAGATGCGGATGGTGCCGGACACTTCCATACAGGAGTGCACTGTGACTATTTATGATGTTACCGATCACCGTGGTAACACCGTGACGGTTTCGCGCTCCCTCTCCGACGGGGAAGATGCGGTGATTAAGTACCAATTCCAGGTTTCGGGAGACATGATGAAAGCGACTGTTCTTGAGACGACATACATTGAAGAACGGGAAGGCGTCGAACTTAACCTTAACGCAGTTGACACAATTCCAGTAGACCTGAATACCTGCGACACGTTGAAATCCCAGAGTCGTGTCGTGCCCGTTCCGTCAGCAGGACGGCCTGCGTCAAACGTGTCTCCGGCTGTGACCTCGATGACACGGGTCCGGAAGCTGGGCTGGACCTTTGCGAGTGCCGACGAAGCGCGCAGGATACCGGCACGCAGCGACGAGGGACAGGAGACGTTGCACGAGCATAGAGGGACGCTTTGAGAGCGAGCTCATTGAGGCGTGACCAGCGGGCGAGCGAATCATCAAGTCACCGAATTTATCACCCGGGCACGGCAGTCGCATCTTAGCACGACTTGTGCTATGGTGTAAAGCCTGTTCGCGGTACCGAAATACTGCTTCGTCCGGGAGAGAATTCACTCCCGTCGCTCCAAACATCGACGGTGGTCGGTGCTCATCTGACGATCGCGGAAGCCTCCCCGTTCGCTTGGATAAGTCCCATACGGGCGAAGTGACGGACGCAGTTAATCAGGTTTGGGACGACAACAGAGCCCATTTCTGCCGCTTGGAGCCCGATCCTATCCTCCAGGCGTCAGAAGGAGGAGAGTTGGCATCTGGAGACCCCAAGCCGGAAGGCGGTGCGTCGACGTGCGCTTATGAACGACCGGCTTCGAGGAGAACACCGGACCTCCGAACACCGATGAATCGATCTCCTGGCGCGGGGCCTGCCCAAATAAAAAGCCCCGCCCTTCCCCGGGCGGGGCATCAAATCGCAGTTCCGTCACGAGCCGATTCCACGGGCCGGTTGGTCCCTCAGGAAGCAGTTTGAACAATGTTCATTCACCTGGGCACGCTGTGGGCGCGGCTGGTAGGAGCTACGGATCTGCCGCGCACGGCCCTTCTTCCGAGGAGAGATCTTCCGAGGAGAGACTGCTTCCGCGAGAAAACTAGAAGCTTCCTCGCAGAGAGAGAATGTGGTTGTTCTCGAAATACTTCGTGGTAACGAAGGCGTAGTCAAAGGAGAGATTCACTCCCAGGACCGACTTCAGGTTGAGTGTGCCTCCGAAGGTCGGGCGATTCTCAAAGGGACCCTCGAGCTCACCCCGATCTTCCAGAATCTGACTCCAGGCCCCTCGTACGGTAATCAGATCTCGGAAGTTGTAGGAAAGTTGACCCTGAGCCCGCGGTGCCTGAAAGGTGTTCTCCTTGTACGTCGCCGCGACGTTAAGCCCACGCCAGACGTTGTATTCCAGCGATACGTCCACGGTTGTCGGAATTTCTGCGTCCGCCGCCAGAATCTGAAGCTGTCCGCTGGAACGATCTGCTCCAATTGCTGAGGCCGGGACTAGCAGTCCAGACCCGCCGTATTCTAACGAGCGGCCGATGTTGCGAACCGACACACCGATGTCCAGCCTCTCAAGTCCAAGGAACTGGCCGTATTGCACCCCAGCGTCAAAGGTAAATCCTGTGGCGGACGTATTCGCGAAACTCTCGTGGGTCAAGTTCGCCGTAAATCCAACGCGGATATTCTCGACCACAGCGCGGCCGTAGGAGGCCCCGACGGTAATGAAGGTCGGAGTGAAGGTTGAACCGGTGCCTCCCGGGTTGAACTCCGTGGTTTCCTTGATTTCTCCGATGGAGAAGTTCCGAATGTGAAGTGCAAAGGTCCCAATCTTGTCGAAGCGCACGCCGGCCGCCAGAAAGTTCACGCCAATGTCCGCAAGGTGCTCGCGACGGGACCCCATAACCAAAATCTCTCCCTTCCCACCACCAAGTCCCGCGGGGTTCCAGAGCACACTCTCGATACCCGAGATTCCCGCCGCCGCACCGCTGCCCTGCAAGTACTGCGCCCCGACAGGTACGAGCAGTTGCGGAGATGCATTCGTTCCGGCCCGCTCCTGGCCATAGAGCGCGCCGCTGCAACTGAGCAACAAGGCCAGAAAGAGAACCGTGATCCGCTGTGTTGACTTAGCAAAGTTCATAGTTCCACTTGGCTTATTCGAGTAGCGTACAATTGGTATACGGCCTATGCATAAGGGAGGGGCTCCCCCACCCGTCTTCATCCAGACGGGGAGCCCCTGCGGTCCCCGACTAATAACTTCGGAGGATCTCTTCCTCTATCACGAGGGCCAGCTTCAAGACTTTATCGCCGAACGGTGTATTTATGTGGGCCAAGTAGAGCCCACTGGCCACGAACGTCCCGGTCTCGTTCTTGAGGTTCCAGTCTTCGTAATTGGGATTCGGCGAATTGCTGTCGTGCTGGAGCACTCGCACCGGGGTGCCGTCCAGCGTGAAGATGCGGATCGTTGTGGTTCCCTCATCCGGGCTGGGCAGGTTCGTGAACCGCACGAACCTGCTAAAGCGGCTGTCTTCCAGCTTGTTAAAGCCCCGATATGGATTCGGGAAGACGCCGATCTCCTTCACCTCCTTCTTCAACTGCTGCTTGTCCGCTTCCTGGGTCCCCGTGGACGAGAACGTCCATTGATCACCAGACTCAATCGTGGTCGGATCACTGCTGCTGACCTCAACGGCAAGTCCGTTCACGATTCTCGAATCGCCGAACGGCACGTCGCTCACGACTGTGGTATCGGCCTGGAGAAGATTCCAGCTGTCCCCAAACGTGATTGAGTAGTCCGCGTCCACAACCTCGGGCGGATCCACGACCTCGATGTTGATCGAAACGGAGTCTTCGGCAGGGTCAGCGCCGCTTCCCGGAGTGGCCACTAACTGCTCGCCGACCTCGGGCAGGCCCTCCGTTCCCGGCGCCGGCGGCTGGGGTCGAACCGAGAGCCGCGTAGGGGAGCTCTCCAGCAGTCGGTTGGGAACGTCCGCTCCTTCTTCCGCAAGGTATCCAAACGCGGTGATTGCGAAATAGTAGTTACTCCCGTTGGCCACCGGCTGTTGCCTGATCGCATCCCGATTGATCGTCAGGTGCCGCTGGATGCCACTGTCGTTCAGGATCTGAACCGTTTGCTCCTCCACGGTGCCGCTCTCCTCGTTGAAGACGTTGGTCCTCAGTCGTCGGACTCCGTCATCCTCGTCGAAGGTGGCAATGCGCTCTCCCTCATCGAGCGAGGCCGTTTGGCTCGGCAGTTGATAAATCCGGTAGCCCTGGAACTCAAATCCCGGCTCCTGAAAGTATTCTGTCTCCGTTCGCTGAACCCGGTCCGCGTCGCTTCCCCAGTTCAGCACGATCTGCTCGTCGAGCCCAGAGGCCGACGCGGCCGGAGACGCCGGCGGGGAAGGAATGTTGAAGTTCTGATCGAAGGTGAACTGAGCGGTCCGGTCGAAAAACCGCACGAGCGAGATACTCGAAAGGTATCCGGTTCCTTGACCGTTGACCTGGGCGACCGTGACGTCCACCGTGTCGCCCACTGCCATCTTGAAGGGCCCTGTGGTGTTCACCATCCGCCGGTCGCTTGGGCCAATGAACTCCCCGTCGATCCAGCCCTGTCCCGTCACCGGGTCCCCGTTGTTTGCATACAGTGCTGGTTCTCCGGTGATGGGATTGATGAACGGCTCCGACGCCGGATACCTCGGCTGCGGCCGCACCGCTCGCATTAAGTTAAACCACTGAAGCGAGCCGGCATAGTTGAACAGTTCCGGGTCGCTGGCGACCGTCCCAGCGGCAAAGAACGAGAACGAGCTGAGGTTCAGCGTGTCGCCTGTGGCCGGGTTATCCGATGGGAAACCTGTCGTGGGATTGATCACCGGGCCCTTCAGAAAGTCAAAGCCCACTGCGGCCGGGGGGAGTCCAAGGGCCTCCCAGTTCTGGTCACTGGGCCCCGCGTTGTAGGCATAGCCCAAGTCCTTCTGGGGGTCGCTGCCCACGAAGTCATTGGAGAACGTTCCGATATCGGGGTCGACCCACCAGGAAATAAACATCGAGTCAATCTGAGCATCCGGCGGCGTCGGACGAGGATGGGCGTCCGGCTTGCCCGCGTAAATCATCTCCGCGTTATGGAAGGCAATATTGCCGAGAGCCGATCCGGGCGGGCGGTCGTATGCCCAAACCGTATACTGCACCTCGACCCCAATCTCCTGGGACTGGTAGATGGAGGAGTTGTCGTTTTGTAGAGACTCGGACCCGATGTCGTTAGCGACGGTCCACAGCGTCTGATCGGCTCCGGGGCGGCCCGGGATATCGCCGCTGAGGTTTGGATTGCCGTTCTCATCCCGGCACGACGCTCCCCCTGCCACGGCCTCAGCCGTTTCCAGATTGGACTGAAAGCCTGGCTGGCCGTTGCACTCCTCGTAGGGCGCGCCCTGGTCGGCGGGCCAGTTGAGCCAGTCGTACTTGTATTGCGCGCGGCTCTCTGCCACTTTCGCGTCGCTTACGTTGGCGGGGTTCTTTACTCCCGCCCGGTAGGCGGCGCTCTCCCGCGGCACTGACGGGTTGGTCCAGCTTCGGTGCACGCGCCATACGTGGTAGGCCTTGTTGTTCGTTCGATCCTCCGGCATACCATTCGCCTTCAATCCACCCGGCTTCATGCCGGAAAAGTAGGTACTGCCGCCTACGCGAATCAACTGCCCTCCTCCGTCCTTCACCTTTCCCCCAAACATAAAGCCCTGGGCAAAGGTCGTATTCCCGGACGTAGCTCTTGGATAGGAATTGTTATTGGACGAGAACGGGTCCGCGAAGGCGTACTGCCCATTCCGGTCAAGGACAACCGTGGCGTTGCTCACATCTATGAAGGACCGGCTCGGTTGTGGCTGTTGAACGGCGAAGGGATCCGTCTGGTTTGACTCCACTTTATTCAACTTCCACTTTTCCGGGGGGTTGTCCAGTTTCTGTTTCAACTTCTCCCCCTTGTCCGGCTCCTGAGCATGGACCTCAGTCGCCATGCACAGCCCCAGAAACAAGAACAGTATGCTCATCCAACGTGCCGAGGGGGTGATACGTCTATCTGTATTCATCATCATATCCTGCGAGACCGACTATGCATCTGAATGAGAGCTATGCATGCGCCCCTGAGCCGACCAGGCAGTGGCCTCGCGGCCAGTGCCTGACCCGGCGTCAGAAACGTCTCCGTTTTGCCCCGTCAACTCGCGCTGATTAGTACGTCAGCTCAATTCCCACGCGCACCTGCCGGGGCTCTCCGAGAAGCGTTTGGCCCCAGCTCTCCCGATAGTGGGATCGATTCTGCAGGTTGATCTGCTGGTAGTAGTCAACGAATCTCTGCCCCTGGTTCGCCACGACTTCCTGGCTCAAACTGGGCGAGCTCAAGAACCCATCGGAACCGGCAGATCCCGTGCGAAAGTAAACGTTTTCGACGTTTTCCCGATTCAGCAGGTTCTGCACGTAGATGTACGCTGTCGCCGATGCTGGGCCAAGGTCAAAGCCCTTCTCCAGGCGTAAATCCGTCCTGTACGTCCAGGGGGTCTGGGATGCGCCAATGGGCTCCCGCGGCGACCGGTTGCGCGGATCCGAGTCGACCAGAAGCGGCCCTTGGTCGACGCTCCGCTGGCCGATGCCCCCTCCGCTCAATGTGAACGGGTGTCCGCTGCTAAACCGGAAGAGCAGATTCAAATTCCAGTTCTGCGCCCACAGGGGCCGGTCGGATCCAGAGCTGTAATCCAGGACGACCGAGCCAGTTTGTTGCTGCTGGAAGCGCAGGGGCTGGACCTGCGACGGGGTGGCCACATTGTTCTCGATTGCCGCGAGCTGGCTGTTGGCGTTCGTGTTGGTGCCCTTCGAGTCGCTGAACGTGTAATTGATCATGCCCATCACGCCGCCGATACGCCGCGTACGCAGACTTACCTCAAACCCTCGCGTGATGGAGAAGGCCCCGTTCTTGTAGAGGTTGTACGGGTCCGCGTCGAAGTTCTCGTTCGTCGTCTGCTGCCGAACGATGGTCAGCTGATCGTCCGTTCGCCGGTAATAAGCGGTCAGGTCAAACGCCGCGAACTCAGAGAACTGGTAGCCAAATCCGACTTCGTACTGCGTGGTCCGGACCGGATCGACGTCCCAGGCAAACGGGTCGCTGATGAAGTTCCCACCGCTAAAGATGCGGGCCCATTCCCCTTGACCAGCGTAGACGTTTGTCAGATCCGGCATCTGCGTGAACTGGCCATATTGCAGGTGAAAGACCGTCCCCTCGCTAATCGGGAAGGACAGTCCGAGGCGCGGCATTATAGTAATGTCGGCCTCCGCTTTCTCCAGGCCGTTGTCCCCGCCAATCAAGATTTTGGAGTTCGCTGAACGATACGGGGGGTCCTGCGGATTCGGCGCCACGTATGTGTCGGGGTCGAAGTAATTAATCCGCAGCCCCCCGTTCACGATAATGTCCTCGTACTCGATCTTATCGTTAATCCAAGCTGCACCTATCACTGGCTCCCGCGGACCATTCGGGCCGCTGTCCACCTGCTTACCGAACGCGTTGTAGCCGTAGTAATTCACCCCTGCACCCCGGGCAGCCTGTGCAAAGCGGGCGGGCTCGTTCCTGAGCGTATCCCGGAGCCCAGGGATATTCGGTGCCTGCGAGGCCAAATTCGAGCTAAAGTCGACGATTCCACCAGCGTCTCCGGGGTCTCCCCCGTAGTTTCGGATTGTCCACTTCTTATACTCGCCCCCAATCTTCACCGTGTGAGCTCCCCGCTGGGCCACAAGGTTGAGGGATCCATTCCAGTAGGACTGAGTTCGCTTCCTGTATGCGGTGGCGACATCCCCCGGCCGGTCAAACTCAAAGGCATTGAACCGGAAGTTGCTGGGCGGCTGGTATTGCCCGGTCCAATACTGGGTGTACCGCGCTTGTGCCAGCGACGCGCTGTCCTTGCTAATGCCCAGTTGCTCGGCGACCACCTCTCGGTCATAAACGTCTAGGAGGTACGGAGCGACGCCACCGGCTCCCGGATCTTCGGAGGGCTCGCCAATGAGGGGATCATATCTCTCAGTGTTGAACTGGAAGAACCCAACGGTTCCTTCCAAATAGGTATTTTCGTTGAAGAAGTAGGTGGGCTGCACACTTGCCAGACGGCGGGTGCTCTCCTGCTTGGGAATTCGCTTCTGGTTAAAGAATTGCCCGGTCGGAGTGAAGTTTGGCCGCCGGTCGAGGGTGACCTGAGCGTAGGATGCGCGCACTCGCAGGGGACTGAAATCGAACGACAGCGTCCCGTTAATCCGCCACTGTTCTTCCGGATTTCCGATGCCAGGGAAGTTTCCGCTTCCCCACTTCAAGGAGGTCGATGCCGTATCTCCGGCTACTTCGTCCACCGGGGGATGACAGGTCGGCTTCGAAATGTCGGCGCAAAGCCCCCCATCCGTGCTCTCATTCAGGGCGGCCTCGTCCCAGAAGATGGGTTGACGGTTGTCCGATTCTCGATAGTTCGTCGCAATGAAGAACCGGTGCTGGTCCCAGTACAAGGGGCCGCCCACCGTCAGGGTGGCGTCTTGGTAGCCGTAAGAGTAGGTGTCTGAAAACGTGTCCGCCAACTGATCGCCTTCGTACTGCGCCATGGCGCTCAACTTCTTTCCACCTGTGCGCAGCTTCTGTTGCACGATCCCAGAGTTGGCTCCGCCCTTGTCGGCCGCGTAGCCACCAGCAAAGACCTGTACCTCCTGCACCGCCTCCGGAATGACCGGAATGACGTTGTCGGTGCCAAGCAGGCTCCGGGAACTGAGCCCTTCCAGCAGGTAGTCCGTCTCATTCGCACGACCGCCCCGAATGTGTATCTCTCCGTTCTGCTGGACGACACTTGGTTGGATGGTGTAGTATGTTTCCGGCGACCGGGTCGGGAGGCTGCTCAGTTCCTCCCGGCCAATCCGCCGCACGGTTTTCGTTGCCGTCTCCTTTACCAGAGGCTCTTTGGCCCGGACCACAACCTCCTGTCCTTCAAACTCCGCCTTTTGGAGCTGAAAGTCGAGCCGCTTCGTAACTCCCGAAGCAATCTCCACGTTCGTCCGACGCACCGTCTGATACCCCACGAAGGAAACAACTACGGTGTACGTTCCCGGCTGAACCTGAAAGATGGTATACTCACCGTTTTGATTCGTCGCTGCCCCTCGCCCTGTCCCTTCAAGACGGACGTTTGCCCCAGGCAGGGGTTTTTCAGTCTTAGCTTCCACCACCTCACCGGAGATCTTTCCCGTCTGCCCCAACGCCAGGCCCGGTATCAGCAACAACGCAACGAAGCTACTCAGAAGTAGTGCGGAAAAACGTTTCATCGTGACACCATCCTTCATTCGAAGTTACAAGCGAGCAGGAGCCGAAAGCCCTCGCGGTATTCACAAAGGACTGCTTGTCGATTTTCCTTTTTATGATCTGACAAGGTGAATGTCAAACACTCCGCGATACTGGGGGGATCTCGGCACTCCGGCCATGGCCGAGGCAATCATCCGACAACTGAGCAAATGGAGCCGTAAGTGGAGCCGCTCTCGGTAAATGGAATTATTCTCGTCGTCAGGAACTCGTCGTCAGGAATGCATCCACGCCCGGTGGCGAAACCGAACGGACGGGAACGGACTCGATCAAACCCATGAAAAGGATATTTCGAAATTTTCGACATCTTCAGGATTTCCATTCCTTCCAAGAATGCCCTCAATGACCGTCTGGTCTGAGATCTCGAGGATCCTCAGTTCGCTGGTCCGGAACGGCAGTTCCTTCTGGTGGGCGCTTTCGTGACCAAAAACGGGTGGCTTTTGCGTCCCGTGCAGACCAGTTCCTTTCAGCTCCACCAAGCGGCGGCAACCGCAAAACTTCTTGGTTTAGGGCTGCCTTTCCTCGCCCGACGTTGCCTGAACGAACGACTGAATACCATACTTTTGGCAACGGTAGGGGGTCAAGTCGCAGGGTCTGAGTTTCCAAAAGGATGCCCTACTCGCGCGACTTCCACAAATGACTTCATGCAGCAAGAGAGGGGTAGCAGTCAGGCCATGCACCTCTGTTTTCTGTGTTATGATTACGCGAATACCCAGTTGTGTACCATCATACCTAAAGGTTTTCGTCCTTCCTGTCAAGCCTTGAGGACCAAACTCGGGGATCACCTGGCGTATCACCGTGTGGCGGACGGATTTTTTCTGCCTGCTCCTCAGGACATACGCCAGGGAATCAGGGTGTAGGAGAAATGTGGCGCCTCAATCGCCGTTTTCACACCCACATCGCACGTAGCTTGAATAAGCGTTTAACTTTCTTCTTCGCCACAATTCCTCCTGTACCAGATTCCGCGAAGCGCCCCACTGGGCCAGCCCTCAATAGAGGTCAGAATGGCAAGCAGATTCGAGATCCGATCATGCGTATAATCCCGTTCCCGAATCGGAATGTCAGTGTGTGCCCGTGGATCGGTGCCTCGGAGGGAGAAGTGTAAACCCGCGAGCACTGGACAGTTATGGGAGAGCCTCCGTCTCAAAGCAGGGAGCAAATCCCAACCGCTCTTGAGCAGAATCGTGCAATTCCGAGACCGCCGTTCCGAATCAACGGCCTCGGCGGTGTCACACCGCGGCGTGTCACGGCGAAGGTGGTCCTAAACATTGACCGTTGCGGTGTTCTGTACGGGAGCGACCCCGAGGTGACATTCTCAGTCGGATTGAGCATGAGAGGCCCACGGTGGATAAAGGGCCGTTCTTTCTGAGGGGGGCAGCGCTCCTCACGTTTCTACGTCTCCCGGCGTCCACCGGTGCTCATCGAGCGCGACGCGATTGGGGCCCTCGAAGGTCACACCTTCGCTGCGGAGCCGCTCCTCCATGACGTGCGGCGTCTCAAAGTGGCGGCGGCCCGTCAGCTCACCATTTCGGTTGACGACCCGGTGACAGGGAAGACCGGTCCCGACGGCCTCGTTGAGCGCCCAGCCCACGGTCCGCGCCGCGCCCCGACGCCCCAGGTGCTCGGCAATGTCGCCGTACGTGG
>JBDGQM010000110.1:0-9739 GCA_042219065.1 Salinibacter sp.
TCCTCCCCCCACACGCGATTCAGCAGTTCCCCCCGACTGAAGGCCCGCCCCGGGTGCCGGGCAAACTGCAGGAGGAGATCAAACTCTTTCGACGTGAGGTCGACCGCGTCCCCCTCTACCGTGGCCCGGTGCTGCTGGGGATACACCGTCAGCGGCCCCACCCGGATTTCCTCGGTGTCGTCGCGGGCGTGCCGCTCCCGCTCGGCTTCCAGGCGCCGCAGCAGCGCCTCGATGCGGGCAATGAGCTCGCTCGAACTGAAGGGCTTGGTGACGTAGTCGTCGGCCCCCAGCTCCAGCCCCCGCACCACGTCCCGCTTCTCGGCCTTCGCCGACAGGATGACGACCGGCACGTGCGGATCCGCATCACGAATGCGGCGCAGCAGATCCATGCCGTCGACGGAGGGCAGCCGCAGATCCAGCACAATGAGATCGGGCTCCTCGTCCTGGAACTGGGCCCAGCCGTCCGTTCCCCGCTCGTACCAGTCGACCGTGCACCCGTGGTCGCGGAGCTTCTCGCAGACGAGCGACCCAATTTCCGGATCGTCCTCAATGAACAGGATGTGGCGGGGCGTATCCATGGCGGCGGCACCGTGGCCGAGTCGATGCGGAAGTAGAGCGCGCTCTACCGAATTGTGTATCGGATCTTCACGATGAAGGCATTGCGCGGCACGTCGCGGAACGCGTCGGGGAGGCGGCGGCCTGTGGGCCGGTCGTAGGGGGAGCCGGCGCGTCGATCCCGGAAAAACGGGTCGTCCCGGCTTAGGCGCCGGTCCTGCGACCACACCACGAACAGCTCCGATCCCGGCCGGAATTCCCACCGTAGCACCGCGTTGGCGATGAAGCTGCTCCGGGCAAAGTCGTGCCGGCGTGGATAGGCGCCGAACGCGTCGAAGTCACCCGGATCGCTCAGGATGCGAAAGTCCCGATAGCGTCCCCGTGCGGCAAAGAGCTGCCCGAAAAACTCGAACGAGAGGTCCGTCGTGAGCGCCACGTTCGAGCGGAGCGTAAGGTCGAGCCGCTCGGTGTCGCGGCGGCCGTACAGGGGCACATGGTACGTTGGGTTGCCGGCCAGGAGTGTTTCGGACCTCGGCACGTCCGAGAGGGCGTTGGCGAGGGGCGCGGTGCCCTTCTCCAGCGGCCGCAGGTCGCTGGGGCCAAGGGCTGAGGGCGGAGCACTCTCTACGCCAATGGCCCAGGTGCCCGGGCCGCGCCGCACGAACGTTTCGTTGGCGGCCCACTCTACCACACCGAGCTCCTGCTCGTAGGAGAGGCCGCCGGAGAGCTTCAGGCGGCTGCCCACGTTCCATTCGGCATCGAGCCCCGCCGACCACGCCCAGCCCGCGTCGCTGCGCGCGGTCCAGGACACCCGGGGCGTGAGCTGCCAGGAGCGACGGGCGTCCGTACCAATCCGGATGGTGCTGATGGCCGCCGTCGGGCGGGCCCGCGGCCCCAGCCCGCGCGTCTCGAACAGGTCGACGCCGCCGAACAGGTTTTTGCCGTCCACCGAGAGGGTGAGGGGACGGAAGCCGTCCGTCAGGCCCTGAAACTCCAGGTACGGCTCCGTGCCCCGGTTCAGCCCCCGGTCGTACGACCAGCTCTGGTTGACGGTGAAGAACCCGGACAGGTCCTGGAACGGGCCCACCGGCTGCCCGCCGTTGAACTGGTGCCGCACGAAGCCGCTGAAGCGGACCTGGTTGTTGCGGCGAAGGCGCCCCAGGTCGTTCGGGTTGTACTCGGGGGTGCGGATCCGAACGCCGGCGTCGTAGGTCCAGTCGCCCTGGAGCTTCTCGAATTCGGTGGTAATCTCGGCGCCGGTGGACGGAGTGGCCGCTCCCGCCGTCGTGCGGCGGTGCGAGCCGGTGAGGTGTCCCTCGACGCGGTAGGTTCCGTTGTCGAAACGCAGGTCCCAGTCCGCCCCCCCAACGACACTCCGACGGCGCCCCGCAGTGGACGGTCCGGCGGGCCCGTCAAAAGCTGTGACGATGCCCCCGATGGTCGACCGGGCGCCGAGCTGCTGCTCGGCCCGTCCTACGGCGTAGCCACGCTCCGGACGGAACTCGGGCCCAGTCGTGGCGCCCAGTACGCCGTACGAGAGGCCGCCCTGCGTGCGCCCCGTCAGCTTCAGCGCCCCCACTACCGGATCGACGGCCCCAATCCGGCGTGTGTAGAAGAGTTCGGTGGGCCGAATGCTCCCCCGCACGTTCTCCAGGCCCAGCGGAAAGTTGAAGATGTCCGTGCCCTGGATGAAGAAGGGCCGTTTCTCGGGAAAGAAGGTCTCGAAGGCCGTGAGATTGAGGACCGACGGATCGGACTCGACCTGCCCGAAGTCGGGGTTGATCGTCGCGTCGAGCGTGGCGTTCGACCCCAGCCCGATCTCGGCGTCGACGCCCACGTCGGCGGCCCCGCTCGACTGGATGGTGCCGGGCGCGTTGGGATTTTCCTGGGTGCGGGCCCGCCCAAGCACGTAGGGGGACACCTCCACGCGGCGGTCGGGGCGCAGGCCCTGAAGGCCCGTCAGGCGGCCGTACTCGGCCACGAGGCTGGCCTGTCGCTCGGAGCGGGGCACGAGCGGCCACTCCAGCACCTCGCTGGTGCGGGGAATCCGGCGCCGAAACTGCAGGCCCCACGTCTGCCGGTCGGCCGTCGAGAAGCGGAGCATGTCGTACGGGATGCGCAGCTCGGCCACCCACCCCCGGTCGGTGATACGGACCGCCGACCGCCAGATCGCGTCCCACGAGGCGTTGAACGCCCGCTGGTCCGCACTTCCGCTGCGGACGATGCCGTCGCGCTGCACGCCCGCGGCATTCACCGCGAAGGTGCGGGCGGTCTGCCGGTCGAGATACGAGTCGATTGACACCTCGAACCAGTCGGCCTCGTTGCGCTGGTCGCGGCGGGTCAGCCGGTCCCGGATGCGGCCCGGGCGGTCGTCGTGCAGCGTCGCGCCGACGTAGAGGGCGTCTCGCCCATAGAGCACGTGCACCTCTGTACGCTGAGAGGGCGCCCGTCCCTCTTCGGGCTCCAGCTGGCGAAATCCGGTCGCGACCGGCGCGTCCGACCACGCCGACTCCCGAAGCATCCCATCGATCCTGGGCGGGGACTCCACCGGTCGGGCCGACAGGACAACGGCCTCCGTCGTGTCGGACGGCGGCGCCTGTGGGCCGACGAGCGGGGGGACGGAGAAGAGGGCGATGAACAGGGAGGCGAGGGTAGACATGGGCTGCGTGTGTTTGTTGACTCCGATCGCGCTGCCCTCATGGAGCCAACTGGCCGCCCGGATTGCATCACAGCGTCCTCACAGCCGATTGCTGCTCGCGTGAAAAGGTCGGTCGTGCCGTCCCGGATCTCACGAAAGCATCATGCCGGTCGCCGGCATCGAGGTCCGGCGTCCCCTGTAGGATGATGTAATCAACTGCCATCCGATGCTGCTCTGGTCTTTGACTTTGAAAAGACCCTAGCGCCCGAACAGTCCGCCTCCACTCCCTTTCTTCCATTCTCCCGCTGCGGTACCAATCGGACGAGCACCGCGCAGCGTCCGTAGCGCCCCGCCTCTCACCAACCGCCCGCGCCGCCCGTGAACACCTACGCCGTCATCATCCTCGCCGCCCTGCTGGCCGAGTACACGCTGAACCTCGTCTCGGACGTCCTCAACCTCCGTCACCTCCAGCCGACACTGCCGGACGAATTTACAGACACGTTCGATGAGGAGGAGTACAAGCGCATGCAGGAGTACACCCGCACGCGCACCCGTCTGAGGTGGGTCTCCTCTACATTCGGCCTCGCGGTGCTCCTGGCCGTCTGGTTTGCCGGGGGCTTCGAGTGGCTCGACACCGTGGTGCGTGGCTGGGACCTGGGGCCCATCGTCACGGGCCTCTGCTACGTCGGTCTGCTTGTGCTCGGGCGCGGGCTCCTGTCGCTCCCGTTCTCGGTCTACTCCACGTTCGTCATCGAGGAGCGCTTCGGCTTCAACGAGACGACACCAAAGACCTTCGTGCTCGACCTCCTCAAGAGCGTTGCCCTCGGCGTGGCCATTGGGGGTCCGCTGCTGGCCGCGATCCTCTGGTTCTTCCGGTCGACGGGGCCGTACGGGTGGGTGTATGCCTGGATCGTGGTGACGGCGGTGATGCTGCTTCTTCAGTTCTTCGCCCCCCGCTACCTGATGCCGATCTTCAACGACTTCGAGCCGCTGGAGGAGGGCGAGCTCCGCGCATCGATCCTATCGTACGCCGACGAGGTCGACTTTCCGGTCAACGAGGTGTACGTGATGGACGGATCGCGCCGGTCGAACAAGGCCAATGCTTTCTTCACCGGCTTCGGGGCGAACCGGCGCATCGTGCTCTTCGACACGCTCGTGGAGCAACTGTCCGTGGATGAGCTACTGTCGGTGGTGGCGCACGAGATGGGACATTACAAGCTCCACCACATCCCCCAGCGCATCGCCATCAGCATCGTCCAGACCGGCGTGCTCTTTCTGCTGCTCTCCGTCTTCCTGCAGGTCGACGGCCTCTTTCACGCCTTCTACGTCGACCAGCCGGCGGTGTACACGGGGCTTCTCTTCTTTGGTCTGCTTTACTCGCCGGTCGACCTGCTGCTCTCGATCCCCCTGAACGCCTGGTCGCGCCGCCACGAGTTTCAGGCCGACCGCTTTGCCGTGGAGACGACCGGGCAGGGTGAGACGCTCACCAGCGGCCTCAAGCGCCTCGCGGAAACCAATCTCTCGAACCTCACGCCCCACCCGCTGACCGTCGCGCTGGACTACTCCCACCCCCCCCTCCTCGACCGCATCGAGTCCATTCGGGCACCCTCCCCCCCCGAACCCGCCTAACTCTCTCCCCTCAACCCTCAACGCCCAACCCTCAACGCTCAACCCTCAACGCTCAACCCTTACCCCTCAATCCCGTCGTCGGCCAGCGGGAGTCGCATCCAGAACGTCGTGCCCGCCCCCTCCGTCGTCTCGTACCCGATGTCGCCCCCAAGCTCATCGATGCTCTTCTGAGCGATCGCAAGGCCGAGCCCCGTGCCGCTCGTCTTCGTCGAGAAATTGGGCTCAAAGACCTTGTCCTGCACCTCCGGGGGGATGCCCGTGCCATTGTCGGTCACCTCGCTGTACACCGCGGGCTCATCGCCATTATCGGGCGCCCGTCGTGCACGCACCTGCACCGCCCCCTCGCGGTCGTCGGGGATGGCCTGGAGGGCGTTCTTGAGCAGATTGATGTAGACGCGCCGCAGCTCCTCGCGGTCGGCCTCCACCACCAGCGGATCGTCCGGAAGAGTGAGGGCAAGCGCATCGGCATTAGCAGTCTCTTCCTCCATCAACGACGCGGCCTCGCGGATCACTTCCCCAAGATCGACCGGCTCCGGCACCCGGGTCGGCAGCCGGGCGAACGTCGAAAACTCGTCGGCAATGCGCACGAGCGATTCGACCTGCTCGATGAGCGTGCTCGTAATGCGGTCAAAGACCTCCGCAAACTCCGACGACTCCGTCGACCCGTCGGCCTGATCGAAGGCCCGGCGCAGGTGCTGGATGGACAGCTTCATGGGCGTGAGCGGGTTTTTGATCTCGTGCGCCACCTGTCGGGCCATCTCGCGCCAGGCCAGCTCCCGCTCTTGTCGCGCCAGCTTGCGACGGCTCTCGGCGAGCTGATCGCGCATCTCGTTGAAGGTCTGCACGAGGTCACCAATCTCGTCCCGCGTGTCCACCGACAGGGTTCGGGCAAACCGGCCTTCGCCGACGGCCTCCAGGCCCTCCCGGAGCTGCGCGATGGGCCGGGCCAGCGCATTCGCCAGCACGACGCCTGTGAGCATGACCGCGACCACCAGAAGCAGCAGGGCGCCGAACAGATAGGCGAGGGTCCGCGACTTCTCCTCCTGGAGTTGCTCCTGCTGCGTGAGCGTGGGCACCCCGATCACCAGTTTCGGGCGTCCCTCGCCGTCGATCAGGGCCCGGTAGCCCACCCGATACCGAAACTCCCCGATCGTCGCCTCCGCGGTCACGAAGCGATACGCCTCGTCATTGAGCTTGTGGTACACGGGACCGGGCAGGCGCTCGTTGACCAGCCCATCGCGAAGCAGACGGGTCTGACTCGTCCGAATGAGGCGCCCGTCCCGGTAGAGGTGAAGGTCGAGCCCCACCCGGGCGGCAAGCGTATCCACACTCATCCGCTCCGCCACCCGCCACAGCGGCTCGTCGGAGCCGGCCTCCAACGCCATCGTTTCTTCCACGCGACTGAGGTGCTCGTGCATCTGCCGCTCGATGATGCGCTCATTTTCCCCAGTGACCACCCGCATTCCCACCACCCCCACGGCCCCCATCGACACAATCCCCACCACGAGGAATGCATTCAGCACTTTGTCCCGAAACCGCACCTGCGTGGCCGGAAGCCGTCCCCGCCGGTACCGCACGTAGAGCCCGAGCAGGTACACCACCAGCCCCACGCAGAGTCCCGCGACGGTAAGCCGGAGCAGGTAGTAAAGGTGATCGAAGGCCAAAACGGCCGGAATCCGCACCGCTGCCGTGGACGAGGACGCGCCCTCACTCGGCCCAAAGCGGTGGTAATAGGTCAGGTACTGCCGCCCTCGCACGGTCTCCTGCTGCCAGAAGGCCGACTGCGCCTGCAGCCGTTCCTGTTCGGCAGGCTGGAGCCGCGTGCGCCCAAAGTCGCGCCCCACGCTCCGAACGAGCGTCCCGTCCCGGAACTCCGCCAGCGAGAGCTCCGCGTAGAGGTCGCCAAAGGAGCCGTCGGGCAGGAGCATGCGCGACACGCCAAAGTCCGTGCCGGGCAGTAGCGACTGCGGCTCGATGCGGACCAGCACCCACGCGTCTACCGAGTCGGTCGCCGCCGGAAGCCCCAGAAGACCGGCGTACTGAAATCGACGCTCCCCGGCAGCCTGCACCGTTGCCTCCCGCGGAAGCTGTTCGACCACCGGGCCGGGACGCTGCTCGTCGGTCGGTCGGAGGGCCGAAAACGCAGCCCGGGCCGCTCGGTCGGACCGCTTCTTCTGCAAGCGCCCGTCGGGCGTGTATTGCCGAAACACCGTCCCGTCAGGGGCAAGCACACTGAGGCGGACCTCGTACGTCGACAGAGAGGACAGTAGCGACCGGCGCACGAGCCGGGTTGCGATCGAGTCGGTTCGTGCCTGGGCCTCCGGCCCCTCCGCCCGGAGCGGGGGCGCCAGGGCCTCCGAGGCGGACCGGAGGATCTGCCGGATGGAATAGAGCACCCGGGGATCCTGCCCCTGCTCAAACGAGCGGGCCGCATCCACCATGTGCTCCTGGCGCTTCGCGTCCATCCCGGCATACAGCAGCGGATACAGCAGCACAGTCACGGCAAAGAGCCCGCCCAGCAGGTGACGGAGCGTGAGCAGTTCGCCGATCCCGCGCCCCCCGAGGAGTCCATACAGGGCCATTGCCCCCACGCCCCCGAGAATTCCGAGCACGTACGGCAACGACACAATGGCCTGCAGGTCCATTCCCAGATACAGCACCACCATCCCGCCCCCAAGAAAGACCGTCCCGAGCACGAGGCCGATGCCCCGGGGCCAGGTGCGCGGTCGATGGCGGAGAACGCGACGGATTGCAATCCACGTGCCCCCAATCCCCAGGAGCACCCCGGCGGCCACGAGCAGAAACAGGCCGCACAGCACCCCGAGGACGAGCGGCTCCGGGAGCAGTCCGGTCCGCGAAAAGAAGTCGAGCGTGCTGTCGAGCACGGCCCGCCGCACCACGAGGGCCAGGACCATGATGCTCCCGAGGCTCCCTCCGACAAGGCCCAGAAGCGTCCCGAGAAAGTGGGCGACATTGGGGGTATGGGCCGGGTACTGCCGGAGGGTTTCGGGGAGTGCCTTCAGCGTGTCGGCCTCCGGGCGGTAGTGTCGGGCCAGGTACACGAGTGCCAGGGCAAGACCGGCGGCCCACAGGCCCGTGAGCAGCAGGTCCCCGATCGACCGAAAGATTCCCCCCCCGAGGGTCGACGCGAAGTGTGTGGGGTTGAAGAGCGGCGCCAGGTCCGACCCGGGTGCAGTCCACCGGTCCGGCACGTCGAGCAGCAGAATCGCGTACCGGATCCCGATGGCAAGGCCCGCCACCACGACCAGACGCCCGGCCGCGGCTGCTCGGGCTCGTCGGTGACGCCGAAGGCCCTCCCGCCGCGCGAGACGCAGGTACCACGCGACGATGAGCCAAAGCCCCCATCCGAGCAGCCCTACGAGCCAGGCCACGAGGAGATTGGTATAAAACGACGCCGTCCGCGCAACGAGCCGGTCGGCAGAGGGCGGGTCGACGGCCCCGTACCCAAGCACGGCCCCGTCGATGCCCCGAAGGACTCGGTGAGGCGCTTCGGGCGGGGGCGGGCTCCAGCGCACCCGGACCAACTCGCCCGTCTCTCGTCGCCACCGGTCTTCCAGACTCATGGCCTGCACGTACCGGTTCTGGATCGGGGGCTGATAGCGGACCATCCGCGCAACCCGCACGGCCCCAATCACGGTATCGTCCCGCGTGACCGGCATCCAGGCCGCGAGGGCCCACCGCCCATTCCCCTCGACAATCGTCGTGCGGGGGATCGAGGACGCATCGATGCCGCTACTGTCGCGCGGCAACTGGGTCCCGGTCCAGGCCAGAGGCCGCCCGTCCAGTGTGTGCACCTCCAGGGTCGTCCGCGGCCCGGTCGTGAGCCCCACGACGTGCTGGGTGAGCGCCGCGGAGCGCCTCGACTGCTCCTGCCAGACACGGAGCCCCTGCACGACGTTCGAGTCGGCGGCAAGGCCCCGAGCGCGCCCGTGGAGTTGGTCGCGCAGGGTCGCGAACCGGTCTTCGATCGTAGCGAGCGCCTCCTCAACGACGGCATCCTGCCGGGCCTCTACGTGGGACTCCACGCTCCACACGGCATACGCCCGAAATCCTGCCGTCGCGAGGAGAAGGGCAACGAGCGCCCCCCCGATGCCGGCCGCCCACGGGTGCCGGCGCAGTACACGAACGAGACGATCCATCGGGCGAGACGAAGAGGTGAGTCCGCGGAGGCATCAGGCTCCTTTGTTGCCACGACGAGGGCCCGCCCGGCGCGAGGCGTCCTCTTCCAGCTCGGTGTTCAGGGACGCCTCAGTTCGAGGCCCCTTCAATGCGCACTTCCTGGAGATGCCAGGGCGCATCCTCCCCCTCGGGCCGATCGAGCCGCACGTAGACCCGCAGTGGTCGCTCAGCTCGCATCTCCTCGTACGCTCCCTGTACGAGGTACGTCGTGCCAGTTTCCATCACGTTGCCCACCACGAAGCGGCGGGGGGCGTGGCTGCGAAAAAACTCCCGCAGTACGTAGAGCGCCTGCGCGCTGCTGTAGAACGTTCGGGCCCCGAAGAGACTAATCTCGATCCGATCGGCCGCCGGATTGAGAAGGCGACTGGCATCCCCGCTCGAAAATGCCCCCGCGACCCGTTTCGCCACCGCCGACTGGAGGGCCACCGCCGAGTCCGGCGCGGCAGCGATTGAGTCCGGCACCTGGTCGAGCGAGTCCGACGCCTGTCCGCACACCACCGACGGCACTCCGCTGAGCCCAATCAGCAGGAGCGCCATCGACAGTCGCAGAACAGGCATGATGGGAACGAGCCGAGAGCGAGGAGAGAAGGCGGCAAGATCGTTCATGCACTTACGCAAAAAACGAGCCGATTCTGTTTTCCGCGGCTGTGGGGTCTCGCGTCCCAATGAATCGTCCGATGTCCCACACAACTGCGTCCATCCCTCCCATCAGCCGCA
>JBDGQM010000110.1:9839-13531 GCA_042219065.1 Salinibacter sp.
CATCAGCCGCAGGTCGCGGGCGCCTCTACACCAGGCGGTGGGGCACGCTTTCGGCCCCGTCCAGAAAGGCCTGGATGGAGGCCACGCACATCTGTGCCATGCGCATGCGGGCATCGGTCGTGGCACTGCCCAGGTGGGGCGCCAGCACCACGCGATCCTGTTCCAGGAGCCCGGGATGTACGTCGGGCTCGTCCTCGAACACATCGAGCCCGGCCCCGGCGATCTCCCCGGTCGCCAGCGCCTCCACGAGCGCCGCCTCGTCCACCACGGGCCCGCGGGCGGTGTTGACCAGCAGCGCCGACGCTTTCATCCGCCCCAGCGCCGCGGCGTCAATCAGGTGGTGGCTGTCCTCGTTGTGGGGGCAGTGGAGGGACACCACGTCGCTCGTCTCCAGCAGTTCATCGAGGGCGACGTACCGGGCATTCGCCTGGCGCTCCACCGTCGGGTTGGCCGGGCGGCGATTGTGGTACACCACCTCCATCCCAAAGCCGAGCGCGCGCCGGGCCACCGCGGCCCCGATGCGCCCGAGGCCCACGATGCCAATCGTCTTGCGGGACAGCTCCGTCCCCAGCAGGAGCGTCGTCTCCCAGCGCTCGAAGCGGCCCTCGCGCACGTACCGGTCGGCCGCCGGGACGCGACGGGCCGCCGCCAGCAGCAGGGCCCAGGTCATGTCGGCCGTCGCGTCGGTAAGCACCCCGGGCGTATGGGTCACCGCCACGTCATGGGCGTCGGCCGCCTCCAGGTCGATGTTGTCCACGCCCACCGCGTACTGCGACACCATCTGCAGGCCGGGCCGGGCCGCAAACAGGCGCTCCGTGACCGGATCGGCGAGCATCGACAGGAGCACGTCGGCCCCGTCGGTCAGGGCAATGAGGTCGTCTACGGACCGCGTGCTTCCCTCCGGCGGGTCGCACACAGTCACCGTGTGTGTATCCCGCAGTCCGGACAGTCCCTCCTCAATCAGCGGACGGGTCGCAACAATGTGGGCCATCGAACAACGAGCAACTAGGGGGGAGAACGATCGATTCGGCGTGCCGACCACGAAGCTACAAACCGACGGACGCTTCGTCCAACTTGGGTACGGGCGTTTGGGCGTCTGGGGGTATGGGCGTCAGATTTTTCAAAAGCGGCCGCCGAACAACCATGATACCATGACACGCCCATACACCCACACGCAAACACGCCCACACGCAAACACGCCTTACCCGAGATCAACGTTCGTCACCCCGGCGCCGCCCTCCTCAATCGGGGCCTTCCGGTAGTCCGCAACGTCGGGGCGGTCGCCCAGCAGGTCGTGGAGGGCCGTCCGCAGGGCGCCCGTGCCTTTTCCGTGGAGGATCTCGACCGTATCGAGCCCGGCCGCTACGGCGTCGTCGAGGAAGTGCTGCACGCGGTGGCGGGCCTCGTCCACCCGCTCGCCCCGCACGTCGATGGAGGGGCTCGCCTCCAGGGCCGTCATCTCGGCGTCCCCGCCCGTCTGCTCTGCCGGCTCCGGCTCCGGCCCGCCGACCCTGGTGAGGCGATTGAGGGGCACGCGCATCCGCATCGACCCCATGACCACGAGCGCCTCCCCGTCCTCAATCTCCTGCACCTCCACGGCCGTCGACCCGTCGTCCACCACCACCTGATCGCCCTCCTCGATCGGCTCGGCGGGGGCCGTCGGGGCGCCGTCGCCGGACTCGTCGGGGGACGCCGTGTCCGGACGGGTCTCGTCCTCCGCCTCCTCGCGCCGGTCGTGAAGGTCCTCTTCGTATTCTTCGAGACGCTGGCGCGCCTCCTTCGTCGCCTCCGATTCGGCCTGGGCCTCCTTGATTTCGCGAATGGTGTTCTCGATGCGCGCATTGGCCTCGTCGACGATGCGCTCGGCCTCCTCCAGCGCCTGCTGCCGAAACTCCTCCCGCTCCTTCTCGATCGTGCGGAGCTTGTCCTCGTAGCGCTCCTGGGCCTGTTCGGCCTTCTCGCGGGCCTTCTCGGCCTCGTACAGCTCGTCCTCCAGCTGCTGAGTGCGCGTCTCGAACGTCGAAATGAGATTCTCCATCGCCGTCTTCTGCGTGCCCGCCAGGGCGCGCGCCCGCTCCAGCAGATCGTCCGTGAGCCCCATGCGCTGGGCAATCTCGAAGGCGTACGACGAGCCCGGCACCCCTTCCTGGTACCGATACGTGGGACGCAGCGTCTCCTGGTCGAACTCCATCGACCCGTTCTCGACGCCCTCCGTCTCGTGGGCGTACACCTTGAGCGTGCCGTGGTGGGTGGTGGCGATGGTGCGGGCGCCCGCCGCCGTCAGCCGTTCGAGCACGGCCTGCGCCAGCGCGGCGCCCTCGTCCGGGTCCGTGCCGGTGCCCGCCTCGTCGATCAGGACGAGCGAATTGTCGCCCACCGCCTCCAGCATGTGTCGCAGGTTGGAGACGTGGGAACTGAAGGTCGACAGGTCGTCCTCAATCGACTGCTCGTCGCCGATGTCCGCCACGATCCGGTCGAACAGCGGGAACGAGGAGTGGGGCGCCACCGGCAGGGGCAGGCCGTAGGCGAGCATCAGCGAAAACAGCCCGACGGTCTTCATCGCGACCGTTTTCCCGCCCGCGTTGGGACCGGTGATGACGAGCGTGCGGAAGTCGTTCCCAAGCTCAAGGTCGAGCGGCACGACGTCGCGCGGCGGAATCGATCCTTCGGTGTCCGGCGCCCGCCCCTCCGTCTCGTCGTCCTCGTCGAGCGCCTCGAAGTGCAGCTCCAGCACCGGATTCCGGCCCTCGTAGAGCTCAATGTGTCCCTCCTCGTTCAGCTTGGGCACCGTCGCATCCAGCCGATTGGCGAGGCGGGCCTTCGCCCGCAGGAGGTCGAATTGAGCAAGCACCTTGAGGTTGACCTCGATCGTGTCGCGCTTGGCACGGACGTGAGCCGTGACCTCGCGCAGGATGCGCTCGATCTCGGCCTGCTCGGCGCTCTTGAGCTCCCGCACCTCGTTGTTGAGCTCCAGACAGGCGGCGGGCTCGATGTAGACGGTCTGCCCGCTGGCGGACCGGTCGTGCACGAACCCCTCCACCTTCCCCTTCGCGCTGGACCGCACCGGAATGACCATCCGGCCGCCCCGGATGGTGGCCTGCTCGCCCGTCGCGTGCCCCTCCCGAACGGCCCGGCGGAGCGCTTTGTCGAGCGTCTTGCGGAGGTCCTCCTCCCGCTTGCGAATCTGCCGGCGCAGGCGGTGCAGTTCGGGCGACGCGTCGTCCCGGATGGAGGCGTCCTCGTCGAGGATCGACTCGACGTGCTCCTCAATCTTCGGGAGCGGGGTGACGCGCTCTACGGCCCCGGCCAGCCGGGGATAGTCTTCTGCCCGCACCTCGAAATGCGTCTTCAGCCGGCGGAGCATGATGAGGGTCTCCCGGATGGCCTTCAGGTCCTCCGGGTCCACGTAGGCGTCTTCGGGGGCGGCGCGCCGGAGCGCATCCCGCAGGTCGTACATCGGACTCAGGGGCACCGAGTCGCCGTACTGAAAGGCCGCCTGCAGTTCCTCCACCCGGTCCAGTTCTTCTCGCAGCCAGCCCATCGTGCGGGCCGGCGTCATGCCGTCGAGCCGCTCTTTGCCCAGCGGGCTCCGCACGTTCGCGGCCAGGCGGTCGCGCACGACGTCGAAGCCGAGCTTCTCGTCCAGCGAGTCAGGATACGTCTCCATGGAGGCGGTCGGGGTGGGGATACTA
>JBDGQM010000111.1:0-4017 GCA_042219065.1 Salinibacter sp.
ACAGCCCCGGCAGGCACCGCAGCCGGCCGCGGAGCGCGTCAACGGCTCCGCGTGAGTTGGGAGGAACGGCTCGGGCTGGGTCTCGAACACTAGGTAGACCCGGGAAAGTACGTTATTCTTCTCGCATCCGAAAAACCCTTCGTGAGCACGTCTCCCGACGGCGGTCGGGATCAGGATCTTTTCGACAACGAGCACCGCCTGGGGCGGAGAGATCACCGACAGCCGTCGGTGTGCGGGATGACTGCCTGGGTTTTTCGGATGCGTGGCTAATGTTTTTCCCTTGACCTACTTAGACCGGACAGCCCCCTGCCCGCAGCGGCCTGCTCCGTTCGCGTTCTTCTTGATCGCTTCTCGCTGCCCCATGATTTTGGCCACCACGGTTCTTCAAGAGACCGCGACCTTTCAGGCAAATGCCCCCACGGGAACGGGCCTAGAGTGGCTCACGGTCGGCTCGGTTGTGATTCCTGCCGTCCTGCTCGTCGTACTCGTGTACTGGGGGGCTCAGGAGACGGTCTGAACGGCGGCCGGACCGCATATTCTCAGCATCACGAAAGGCCCGTACCGGAATGCCGGCACGGGCCTTTTGCTCTTGGGGGTCACAACGTGGGGGGCGGTGCCAGTCGACGCCTTGCCGACGAGGGGGGCAGCGCCTCTGCACCGCCGTCGTGGGGGCTCAGACGTCGTCACATTCGTTCTCGAGGTAGTGGTTGGCCCGTGCCTGGTAGTCACCGTACGCGGCATTCTTGAAGGTCTTGCAGGCGGTGGCCTTGCTGCCAAGCTCCATTTGCGACTCGCCGATGATGTAGTAAAACTTTGCGGCGTCGCTGCGACTTCCTTGATGCATGTCTAGCCCTTTGCGGGCGGCCTGAATGGCCTGCTTGTGCTTTCCAGCCTCAAAGAGGGCGGTGGCACGGTAGAACATGGAGGTGGCACTCGGGTCGACGTATTTGCGCATCCGATCGAGGGCATCGAGAGCCTTCTCAATCTGGCTCTGCGAGGGATTGTCCCCCTGAAGGGCCTTGGAGGCCGTCGCCGCAAATTCGTCCTGAATACGCGTGGTGGCAAGGCCCGCCACTCGGGTGTTTCCCGTTTTATTCCCAACCTCGATGGCCGTTTTGAGGGATTGCAGACCGGCCTCCGTGCTATCCATGTTGATGAGGGCAAGGCCCCGGTTGTAGTGGACACTCGGGTCGTTTTCCGTATAGTTCATTAGTTCTTCGTAGTGAGACAGAGCCGTCTCGTAGTTCTCCTTGGTCAGCGCCGCGCTGGCGGCTCCCTTCAGGCTTTCCACGAGGTTGCCCTCAATCTTGGTAACCAGGTCGTTCAGCCCGAGTTTTTTGGCCAACTGGATGGATTCCTTAAACCGCGCGATGGCGACCTCGAAGTTTTTGGCGTTCCCAGCCTTCGCGCCTTCCTTGTAGGTTTGCTGAAGCTCCTTTTGGAGCTTTTTCTTCTGTTTGGGGGACAGGGATGAATCACTCTGCGCAAGCGCAGGAGCGGCGCCAAGCTGGAGGCCGAGGAGGCAGACGAGGGCCACAGTGACCCAGCGATAAATGGATGGACGGTAGGGCCAGGAATTATTCATGGGGGGTGTGTTAATCGTGGAGAAATTGAGAAGCCAGTAACTGAAAATCCTCGTTACATAGGAGTTGTTTGATTCTATTGTTTCCAGAGAGCAGGCATAGGCACTCTCGAAACAGGCCGGAAACGTTCCGGCCTGCACGGCCGCCTTTGGTCTGCTCCCGTGAGCCTTTCACGGTCAAGTTCCTTTCGAGGTTGTACAGACACAACGTCCGTGCCGAACGATGGATCAAACCAGAATGAAAGGACACGGGACGGAGAGAGTGTGGAGCATGCAGCTCGTTCATGGTGGGTTTTCCGCACTCAGAGCGGCTCACTGCCGATTTAGTTGCTGGTCGTGGATGGGACAGAGTGTCAAACGAATCCCCGCAGCAGTGAGCCTTGCGGGACATCGGCAGACGATTCGTCGGCGGGAGTACGCAGTATTGTACAGGATACGACACACTCCGACGGGGAATGAGGCACCGTTGGGCGTGCAGCGCAGGCAAAGCAACCGCGCATCAGAGGGTTGCTGCGGGTATGAAGGCTCGCATTGCTCTGATTGCGCGCCGCGCCGCGGCGCACGAGTCTCGGGTACATGGGCGCACGTGCGCACGCCGGGTAAGAGTCTGATTTTCCCAGTAGGGGTGGGGCGAATGGGGAGGGGGAAGCACTGGAATTTTTACCTCCGTAGAACGGCAAGCGCAGCACGTCGTCGCTACGATGCAATTCTTCGAATCCGAACGGGGCGGCTGGCATTCGCCGACCAAGCTCGTTATTGTTAGGGGCTACAGGGGGGCACATTGTCGTGCACCCTGTCCCGTCTGGGCGACCGCCTACGATTCGCTTTTCTCACCCACGCAACACATCGATTGCACCTATGAAACTCATTATCCCTATGGCCGGGCGCGGCACCCGGGTCCGCCCGCATTCCCACGTCACGCCCAAGCCGCTCCTCTCGGTTCGGGGGCGGAGCATCGTCGAGCGCATTGTGGACAACTTTTCGCGCGTGCTTCCCGAGCCGCCCGACGACGGCGTGTTCGTCCTGGGGCCGGATTTTGGGAGCGAGATCCGGGACCAGCTCGCGGCGCTCTGCGAGGAGCGGGGCATTACGCCGCACTTTCCCGTGCAGGAGGAGTCCCTAGGCACGGCCCACGCCGTCGGCTGTGCGGGCGAGCACCTCCATGGAGAGGGGGTCACCGTCTTTGCCGACACGCTCTTTGAGCTGACGGAGGAGGTCACGCTCGGCGACGCCGACGTGGTGGCCTTCGTGCGGGAGGTCGACGACCCGAGTCGCTTCGGCGTTGCCGTGCGCGACGGGGAGGCGGTGACGGAGCTGGTCGAGAAGCCTTCGGAGCCCATCTCCAACGAAGCGCTCATCGGCATCTACTACATCCGGGAGCTTGCCAAGCTCAAGGACGGGATCGATCATCTCATCGAGAATGACCTGCAGGGAGCCGGGGGCGAGTACCAGCTTACGGACGCGTTCGATTACCGCCTCCAGCAGGGCGACGTGATCACGACGGCCGACGTGGATGCGTGGATGGATTGTGGCACGATTCCCGCTCTGCTGGAGACCACGGGCCGCGTCCTGGAGCGCGAGTCGGACGGCGACCATCCGGGGACCGTGGAGGACAGTGTGATCCACGAGCCGGTGTACATCGGGCCCGACGCCACGGTCAAAAACGCGGTGGTGGGGCCCCACGTCTCGATCGAGGAAGGCGCGACGGTGTCCGACTCGGTGGTGCGGGACAGCATCGTCTTCGCCGAAGGACGCGTCGAGAACGCGGTGCTGGCCGACTCGGTGGTGGGGCGGCACGCCGCGGTCGATCAGCAAGTCCAGAGTATCAATGTGGGCGATCACTCGCAGATGAATGTGGAGCTGCGCAGTTAGGCGATCTGCGCATGTGCATCTCGAGATTACCGATGCGTGAGGAACGTCTTCAACGGGATGCGCCCCCCTCGACCGAGAATGCTCCGGCGGAACGGGGCTGAGTGTGGGAGTATGGGCGTACGGGCGTTCTTTCTCCCACGTCCACACACTCCCAAACGCCCATACCCAGAGGCGTTATCTTCAGGAATTTCTGCACGGCTCGGTAAGAGACGGCTGACGACCAGAAGGGAGCAGATCGGCCGCACAGGCGATCCTGCGTGTGGATTTTCGGTGGACATCGTGGATTGTAACACGGACGGCGTGTTTTGCGCTCAGCGTTGGAGCAGCCGACTCAATTGTTCGTTTCAGAGTCGAGCCGTGCGAAGGGAGGTATCCGCCACCGGAACGAACGCCTGCGGCTCCGGCTTGTGAAACGTGAGGCGTGATTCGTGACTCGTGGGCATCGGAGGTCGACGCCCGCTCTCACTGTCACGCATCACTCCTCACGCATCCTGCTGCTTCGCCCTCCTAGTATCCCCACCCCGACCGCCTCCATGGAGACGTATCCTGACTCGCTGGACGAG
>JBDGQM010000112.1:0-16814 GCA_042219065.1 Salinibacter sp.
GGCTGAGTGCAGGGAAACGGGTCCTGTCGGGCGTACGCCACAGGGCAATCGCATCAATAGCCAACAGATTCAGACTGATGCTCAGACATCTATTTTCTGGCAGTGGGGACACAAAAAAGCACTCTCGTTTGTCGTCCCAAACTTGATTTATTGCATCAGTCGCTTCGCTCGTGTGGGACCCATCCGACCGAATGGGCAGGCTTCCCCTTCCGGAAGTATGGGCACCGACCGCCATCGGTGTTTGGAGCGACGGTTTGCGTTCATGCGATTGCCCTGGCACACGCTACCGCAATCGCATCTTGGCTTGAGGCCTGCTTTTGCCTCTCTCCGGAGCAGTGCATCTGTGCCCCCACGCCCCCTCTCGCCCGTGCTTGTCAAGTGTTTTCGTTGATCGGAGGCAGACGAGCCACCACACCGTAAAGAAAACACTCAGCACGCGGTTGCCCGGGGCACACGCCCGGGCGGGGATCGTTTCCCTCATTGTTAAGGTCCCACGGCCAGGAGGCCAATCCTCAATTCCGCACCATCCACACCGCCCTATGCGCATTGCCCGACGCTCTTCGATGATTACGATGGGGCTTCTTGCCCTCATCATTGGGGGCGGTGTGAGCGTGATCGGGCACGAAGTGACCCCGGTGGGACCGGTGCTCGGGCTCGTGCCCGTCGTTTTGATCCTCCTCATCGGGCTGCGGCGGCCGTGGCGACGGTGGCGCCTGGCCCGACGGGGACTAGCGGCTGAGCACCAACGGTGGCTCCGGACGCATGTGCCGCTGTATCCCAAGCTGGACCCCCCCGATCGGGAGCGATTCGAGCGCGACGTGCAGTTTGTCCTCGGGGAATATTCGTTCGAGGGCGTCCAGGACGTGGAGGTGACGGATACGCTTCGTCTGAGCGTCGCGGCCGGCATTGCCGTGCTGCTCCACGGACGGCCCTCCTGGGAGCCTCCCGGCAGCCGGTCAATCCTGTTTTATCCGGAGCGCTTCGACGAGACGTACCACGGGACCATGACGGCCCGCTACGACGGCATGGCCCACCAGCAGGGCCCCATCATCCTGACCGTCTCGGCCGTGGAGCACAGCTGGCGGGATCCGGGCGACGGAAACAACGTGGTGCTCCACGAGCTGGCCCATCTGTTCGACTTCGACAACGAGGGGGCCGACGGGGTGCCGTCGCTGGTCAATCCGGTCTCGGCACCGGACTGGCAGTCGCTCGTGCGGGACGAGATGCGTCGCGTCGAGCAGGGGCGCTCCATGCTTCGGCCCTACGCGGCAGAGGCCCCGTCCGAGTTCTTTGCCGTGGCGGTGGAGCACTTCTTCGAAGAGCCCGAGCCGATGGCCCGGCATCACGAGGAGCTGTTCCGCGCTCTGGTTTCCTTTTTTCGGGTCGATCCGCGCACCGGAACGCCCCTCGATGCCTCGACGGATGCCCTCGGCGACGCGTTGGACAGCGAGTCCTCCGCGTCTACGTAACCGGCCCGGCGGCGTCCAGCTGGACGCTGTGGTGCGCGTCTGTGGAGAGGGCTGTGTCAATGCGTTCGAAGGCGCGGTCCACGTCGTCGCGGGTATTCCAGACAAAGGGGGCCATTCGGATCAGCTCGTCGCGTCGGCTGTCGGTGTAGACGTCGTGGTCCTTGAGGTAGGCGACGAGACGTTCGGCGCTTGACACCTCCAGGAGCGCCATGGCGCTGCGCTCATCCCGGGACCGGGGGGAGCGGAGCGGGAGGTCGAGGGCGTCGGCGTGCTCGATGGCGCGGTCGGTCAGGCGGAGCGAGTGGGCCCGCACGGCGTCGAGCCCGAGGTCGAGCAGCAGGCGGACGCCCTCCACGGCGTGGTACATGGGGGCCACGGCCGTCGTCCCGCCCAGGAACCGACGGCGCACGTCCGGGTGGGGCGCGGGGTCCGGCCGGAACGCGAACGGGGCCGCGTCCCCGAACCAGCCGGTGAGGCGGGGGGTGAGCTCCCGTCCCTCCCGCAGATACAGAAAGGTGTTGCCCGACGAGCCAGAGGCTTCCTTGAGGAGGCCGCCCACGTAGAGGTCGCAGCCAAGCTCCGTGACGTCGACGGGGCCGGTGGCGGCAGCGTGGTAGCCGTCGAGCACAAACAGGCCGTCGTGGGCGTGCACCCGGTCGGCCACTTCTCGAAGGAAGGAGGCCGGCAGGCGGGCCCCGGTCGTAAACCCAACGTGACTGAGGGCGACGAGGGCCGTGTCGGGGCCGATGGCGTCGAGGACGGCGGGTCGGTCCACCCGCTGGGCGTCCGTGGCCCCCATGACGTGCGGGGTCAGGTCCTGGAGGGAGCTCCACTGCTTCACGCTGTGGAGGACGGAGGGAAACGCCGTTTCGGGAACCACCACGTCGGTGCCGCGGGCTGCAACCTCGGGGCTCGACAGGAGGCACTGAATCGTCCAGTGCACGCTCGGCTGCAGGATGCAGGTCTCGGGGGGCGCGCCCAGGAGGGGGGCGACGAAGTGGTCGCCGAGGTACGTGGGAAGGGTCCACCATCCCACCGTGTCGTCGCTCTCGGGCCGCCAGTGGTTCGGCACCTCGTTCCAGGCGTCCACCCCAAACCTGCGCCAGTCCTCGGTGAAGCGCTCCATCATTGTGGGGACGCGCTCGGGCTGGAGGCCGTGGGTAAAGGCCCGGAGCTCGACTGCATCAGGAGGATCCGGCCACCGGTACGACGACGGAATGGGAGGGGCGGACATGGATTTTGGGCGTGAATCGGGGGACGGCCTTCCGGGCAGGAGCCGGGACGAAAACACAAAAAGCTCCGTTCGCACAGCGGCGAAGGAGCTTTTTGCCGGGCAAAATGGACTACGACGTTAGGCCTCTTCCGGCACGACGTGGACGTACTTCCGGTCGCCGCCGCTGCGGGAGAACTTCACGACCCCGTGGTCCTTCGCGAAGAGCGTGTCGTCGCTCCCACGACCGACATTGTGCCCGGGGTGGAACTTGGTCCCGCGCTGGCGGACGATGATGCTGCCGGAATGCACGTGCTCGCCGCCGTACGCCTTCACGCCGAGATAGCTGGGATTGGAGTCACGCGTGTTCTCGGTCGACCCCATGGCTTTCTTGTGTGCCATAACAACCTCGCAGGGTTTGATTCACAAATTAGTGCGATTGGACGCGCCGATCTACGCCTCGGCGGCGTCTCGTTCGGTCGGTTCGTCGGTCTCTTCTGTCTCGTCGGACTCTCCGGAATCCTCCGCCTCGTCGGAGGGGGCCTCCGCATCGGGGGCCTCGTCCGTCTCGGCATCGGCATCCGCCTCCACGTCTTCGTCCGTCGCCTCGGAGGAGGGCGCGCCGTTCACGTTCAGCGATTCAATCTGGATCTGCGTGTACTGCTGACGGTGACCGCGTTTTACGCGGTACCGCTTGCGCCGTTTCTTCTTAAACACGATCACCTTGTCGCCCTTTACGTGCTCCATCACGCGGGCCGAGATCGAGGCATCCTCGACCGTCGGCGTGCCGAGCGTGACGTCGCCGTCGCCATCGGACACGAGAAGGACCCGATCCAGCGTCAATTCCTGATCGGCCTCCGCGTCCGAGTGGTAGGGGACGTACAAGGTATCGTCCTCGCGGACCTTGAACTGCTTGTCTTTGACGTCAACAATTGCGTACATAAGGCGTCTCTGCTTTGGAGCGCCGGATTGGGTACCGACGCGAGAGTGACCGTTTGATCTCGTGCTGAGACTAGACCACGCGCCGTCCGCTTATCCGTTCCCCGTCATCACTCACACCCCGTTCCGTTTCGCATGAAGATCACCCTTCCCCCCCGGTCCGAGCCCGTCCCCGTCGGCAAGCTCCTGTGCATTGGTCGCAATTATGCGGACCACGCCGAGGAAATGAACCGGGACGTGCCGGACGAGCCGATGGTCTTTCTGAAGCCGCCGTCCGCCCTCATCCGCACGGGGGACTCCGTTCGGCTGCCGCCCCAGTCCCACGACGTTCACCACGAGGTGGAGTTGGTGGCTGCTATCGGAAAAGAAGGAAAGAACATTGCGCACGAGGATGCGCTCGATCACGTCGCCGCCTTTGCCGTGGGCCTCGACATGACGGCCCGCGACCTGCAGGCGGCGGCGAAGGAGCGGCGTCATCCCTGGTCGGTCGCCAAGGGCTTCGACACGTTCGCCCCGCTGGGGCCCCTCACGCCCGCGTCGGACATTGAGGACGCCCAGGATCTCACGCTCCGCCTCTCGGTGAATGGGGAGACGCGCCAGGAGGCCAGCACCCGGCGCCTCATCTTTCCGGTGCGGGCGCTGGTGGCCTACTGCTCGCAGATCTTTACCCTCTCGCCGGGCGATCTGCTGTACACGGGAACCCCGTCCGGGGTGGGGCCGGTGCAGGAGGGAGACACCCTCGAGGCCACGGCGACGGGCTGCGATCCCCTCCGCGTCGACGTGACTCGATAACGGAGTCCCGACCCGTTCCTCCAGTCTCTTCTCAACGAACCGACCTTGCGCCATGGACCGCTACACAGAGCTCGACACCGTGCGCGATCGGGTCTGGCAGCGGATGGAACGCGCCGCTGACGACTCCCGCGCTCCCTTCCGGATTCTTACCTTCGGGACCGTACAGGGCGACCGGCCCCAGCTCCGGTCCGTCGTCCTGCGGGGAGCAGCCCGGGAGGCCCGGCGGCTGTCGTTCCACTCCGATCGCCGGGCGGAAAAGATCGACGACATTCGAGCCCACGACCGCATCGCCTGGCACGGATGGGACCCCGACACGAGTGAGCAAATTCGACTCTGGGGCACAGCCACGGTCCACACGGACGATGCCGTGGCCGACGAGATGTGGGCGGCCGAGGATCCGTCTGCCCTCGCCCTGTACCCCAAGTCCCCGGCCCCCGGCACGCCGCTCGACGCCCCCGACGATGGTCTGCCAGCGTCGGGGGCGGAGGAGCCGATCACGCGGGCGGACGTGGCCGATGGGCGACAATACTTTGCCGTCGTGCGCACCGTCATTGACGCGTTCGACTGGCTTCACCTCCACCCCGAGGGCCACTACCGCGCACGATTTCGGCTGGATTCCGGGCAGGAGGCGTTCGAGGGACGCTGGATCGTGCCGTAGCAGATCTCGACCGCCGGGGCCCGTCTTCCCACGCGACGGCCACGAGGGGACCCGACTAGTGGTCTGTCAGGCTCAGTTTGTCGAGTCACCAGCGATCTCAAAATTCCCAGGGCAAGTCGCTTCGAGCAGCGTCGAGAAGCCTCCCAGAAGACGGCGGTCCTGTTCAAGGAGATTTCTCGACTGCGCTCGAAATGACGTGCCGGTCTTGGGGAATTTTGAGATCGGGGGTCCGACCCGTCAGATAGTAGTTGACGCGGCACTAGGCGAAATGTGCAAGGAGGGTCCCGGCGGCCTCGTCCACCTCCGCCATCGACACGTCGCGGTGCGTCGTGGCACGGATGGTGGAGGGGCCGAAGGGGGTGAGCAGGACGCCGTCGTCCTGAAGATCGTCCACGATCGCGGCGGCGGTGCCGTCCGGGACCCCAAAAATCACGATGTTCGTGTCCACGTCGGCCGGATCGATGGAGAGGGGTGGGCACTCGGCCAGGCGCTCCGCGAAATGCTGGGCCTTTTCGTGGTCCCGGTGGAGGTGGGGCCGGTGGTGATCGAGGGCGTACAGCCCCGCCGCGGCAAGAATGCCGGCCTGTCGCATGCCCCCGCCAAACTGCTTTCGGGTCCGCCGGGCGTCGTCGATGAGGGGCGCCGGGCCCGCAAGGACCGACCCGACCGGCGCGCCGAGCCCCTTTGAGAGGGCAGCCCACACGAGGTCGGCGGGGGCCACCAGGGCCTCTTCGTCGACGTCCAGGGCCGTCGCGGCATTCCAGAGCCGGGCGCCGTCGAAGTGAAGGTGCAGGTCATGGGCCTGAGCGACCTCCGCGAGGGCCTGGATTCGGTCCCGCGAATAGACCACCCCGCCGGCCTTGTTCGCCGTGTTCTCGATCGAGACCACGCGTGATCGCGGCGCCACCGCGGCCTCGGGGCGTACAGCCGCCTCCACCTGCGCCGGGGCAAGCCGCCCCCGATCGCCGTCGAGCGGGTGCAGTTGCACGCCCGACAGCAGCCCCGCGGCCCCGGACTCGTAGTTGAAGACGTGACTTCCCCGCTCCAGAATCACTTCGTCGCCCGGCTCGGTGAGGACGTGGAGGCAGATCTGATTGGCCATGGTGCCGGACGGCACGAACAGCGCGGCCTCCTTCCCAAACCGGGCCGCCACCCGTTTTTGCAGCCGGTTCACACTGGGGTCTTCGCCGTACACATCGTCGCCCACCTCGGCCTCGTACATCGCCTGCCGCATGCCGTCCGACGGGCGGGTGACGGTGTCGCTGCGGAGGTCGATTCCAGAAGGCGCCATAGAATGGAGGGCGGGGGAGCTGTGGAGACGGGGCCGCCTAGGTGTAGGCAGGCGACGTTCGCAGTGACGAGGGGAAGCCTGCAGCGTCGTTACCGGGAGATGTCCTTAATCTTGAATCGGGTGGTGCCGGCAGGCACGTCGATGGAGACTTCGTCGCCCTCCTCCTGCGCCAGGAGCCCTTCTCCGATGGGACTGTCCACAGAGATTTTGTTTTCAGAAATGTCGGCCTCCTCCGCCGAGACCAGCGTGAACGTGTGCTCGTCGCCCGAGTCGAGATTTTCGACTGTCACGTCGGACAGGATGTAGGCCTTGCTGTCGTCGACGGTCGACTCGTCGACAACCCGGGCTCGTGCAATCGTGTCTTCAATCTCCGAGATCCGGGCTTCCAGCTTGCCCTGTTCTTCCTTTGCCGCGTCGTACTCGGCATTCTCCGAAAGATCGCCCTTGGCCCGCGCCTCGGCGATCTCGTCGGCGATGCGCGACCGTTCCTCGGTCCGCAGGCGATGCAGTTCTTCTTTGAGGTCCTCAAGTCCCTCTTCGGTCATGTAGACGATGTCGTCGTCGGCCATACTGCTGGGGGTCGTTGGAACAGTAATACGCGATTGAGAACTGCCGCACCTGGCAAAAAAGGAACGCCACGGCCGGACGCGGCAGCGGCGTTGGGGGGAATAACCAAATACGGTCCCTATTATTCGGGCCTCTTGGGCTGAGGTTCCGCCCCGCCGCGGTCGAACCTCAGGGCAATCGCATCAATAGCCAACAGATTCAGACTGATGCTCAGACATCTACTTTCTGGCAGTGGAGACACAAAAAAGCACTCTCGTTTGTCGTCCCAAACTTGATTTGGGACCTATCCGACCGAATGGGCAGGCTTCCCCTTCCGGAAGTATGGGCTCCAAATCAAAGCCTGTGCACGATCCCCATCGGCATTTGGAGCGACGGTTTGCGTTCATTCGATTGCCCTACGCGGTTGAACCCCAGGGCGGAGCGCTGAGCGGCCGTGTCCGTTCAGGCGGGGGGAGAGGCAGCGGGCAACTCGATCGTGAAGCACGTTCCTTCGTCGGGCTCGGTGTCCACCTCAATCGCCCCGTCCATCCGCTCGACCAGCCGCTTCGTCACGGCCATGCCCAGGCCGCTGCCCTCGTGGTCGCGGTCGTGCCCCGTCGATTCCTGCTCGAAGGCATTGAAGAGGTTGGGCAGGAAGTCGGGATCGATCCCCACGCCGGTGTCCTCAATCTCGAACGTCACGGTCTCCGGTCCGGCGTAGGACCGTGCGACCACCGATCCGCCCGGCTCGGTAAATTTCACGGCGTTGCTCAGCAGGTTGTGGAGGATGCGCTCCAGCGCCCCGCGGTCGGCCCGGGTCCAGAGCGGGGTGTCCGGAATGTCGGCGTCCATCGCCACGTTCTTCTCGGCCGCGCGCCGTTCGAACAATTCGACGGTCTCCTCCACCTCCTGCGCCGCGTCGACCGGTTGCAGTTCGAGGTGCATCGATCCAGCCTCCAGTTTCGAGAGGTCGAGCACCGAGTTGAGGGTCTCCAGCAGTCGTTGGCCGCCCCGTTCGATGAGTTCGGCAAACTGACGGACCTCCTCGATCGATTCGATTGCAGGGGCGGAACCGTCCGCCACGTCGTCTGCCCCGGCGGAGCGGGAAAGTGCCTCTCCGATCGCTTCGGCAAAGCCAATGATGGAGGTGAGTGGGGTCCGAATTTCGTGGCTCATGTTGGCGAGGAAGGCCGACTTGAGCCGGTTGGCTTCTTCGGCGTCGTCCTTGGCGGCCTGGAGCTCCTGCTCCCGTCGCTTCCGTTCGGTGATGTCGGTCACGGCGCCGTCGTAGTATTGGGGAGTTCCGTCCTCGCCTTGAACCACAGTGCTGCTCAGGAGCCCGACGAAGGTCGATCCGTCCTTGCGCTGAAACTCAACCTCGACCCCATCGATCTCACCTTCTTCGTTCTCGATCTCCAAGAGTCGTTCTCGTTCTTCGGGGTCGGCATACATGTCGACCGAGTCAATCTCGTAGAGCGCCTCCGCACTGTCGTAGCCGAACATGTCCACGTAGGCCTGATTGGCGTAGACGAGCCCGCGATCCGGGGTGCTCCGGAAGATGCCGTCCGAGATGTTCTGGGTAATCGAGCGGAGCCATTCTTCCCGGCTCCGCAGCTTCTCCTCCATGTTTTTTCGCTCGGTGATGTCGGAGTAGATGGCATACGTCTCCGCGGCGCCTCCCGTCCGCTCCCGGAGGGCCGCCTGCAGACGAAAGATTCGGGGGCCGTCTTCGGTACTTCGTTCCACCTCCGTTTCGAGCGTTCCGTGGGCCATCACCTGCTGGTTCAGCTCCAGCGCAGTCTCCTTGTCGCCGGCGGGGACGATCAAGTCGTCGAGCTTCTCGTCCTGAATGTCCTCGGCGTCGTGCCCAAAGACCTCCTCGAAGGCAGCGTTCACGTCGCGGATGGTCACCGAGTCCTGCCCGTTTCGCTGGAGTCGACCGTGGACGACGGGGGTGGGCAGGTTTTCGAACAGGGTCTCGAACCGGTCGCGCTGATCGCGGAGGGCGTCTTCATAGGCCTTCCGGTTGGTGATGTCCAGCCCAATCCCGACGCGCCGGTCGTCGGGCAGGCGCACGGTCGTCCAGGTGGTGTTCACGGACTGCCCGGACTTGGTCTGGAGCTGGAAGTCCTGCCACTCGTCCGGGGTGTTCTCCAGCAGCGACTCGCCACTCCGCCGGGCCTCCGGGTCCGAGAAGATAAGGTCGAGTGGAGAGGACCGCTCTCTCATTTCGGCTGCGGTCCAGCCAAGCACTTCCTCCCAGTGGTCGTTTACCATCAGCAGCGAGCCGTCCTCGTCGTAGACGTCGATCATGACCGGCACGTTGTTCAAGAGGGTCTCGAGCAGTGCGTGGGCGCGTTCCGCTTCGTCCTTCGCCGCCCGCAGTTCTTGTTCTCTCCGTCTTAGATCGGAGATGTCGGTGATCACTCCGTCGTGATACTTGATCTCTCCGTCTTCGTCCCGCACGGCGCGCGTGTTGAGAAGGCCGGTGAAGGTGGATCCGTCTCGTCGCTCGTACGTCACCTCTGTGCCCTCGATCGAGCCCTGCTCGCGCTCAGCCTCGATGAGGCGTTCTCGGGCGTCCGGATCCGCGTAGAGGCTCGCCGACTCCGCCTCTTGGAGCTGCGGAAGTGTATCGTACCCAAACATGTCCAGAAAGGCCTCATTGGCGTAGACCACCTCTCGTTCAGTGTCGCTCCGGTAGATGCCACCCGGCACGGTTTGGGCGATGGAGTCCAGCAGTTCCTCGCGATCGGTGAGCTTCTGTTGTGCCTGCCGCTGGGCCCGATGTCGGGCGTGCCGGTTGGCGTACAGAAGGGCGCCCGCCCCGGTCATCACGGCCGTGCTGACGGCCATGAGGGGGAGGCCCTGGGCAATCTGAGTGAGGGGCAGACGCGGTCCGCCCCACGGCAGTCCGCCTGGAGCGAGGCCACAGTAGAGCAGGCTGAATCCGATGCCCAACCCGAGGACCTGCCAGGGCTTGTAGGGCACGGCAATCGTGGCCAACAGGTATACAAGAATGAGATGTCCGCCTCCCAGGGTGCCGGTCAGTGCATCGCCGTGAAGGGTAACAGCAGCCGCACTCAGCGAAAGACCTGCCATCGTGGTGCGACTGACCGCGAGGGAAACGTCTCGCTGAGACAGCAACGCCAGCAGAATGCAGCCTCCCACGAGCGCCCCGTTGTGGGAGAGCAGAAGCGCATTTGAGGGGACGGGGGGTGCAAGTGCCCAGGTTGCTGTTCCGACAGTGAGGAGGCTCACGAACGAGTGAAGGCCCACCCCGAACAGTCCCACGAGGCCGGCCAGAAGCATGCCGAGACGGGCGGTGCGGGCGAGCCTCGATCGGAAGGCCTCCTCCGCCTCGTACGTGTCGGGGGAACCGAGTAGCGTCCAGAAGTCCGGGAAGTGATCCGGGAATTGGAGCGTCTGAAAGGGCATAACCTGCGGACTGTCGTTCAGAAGACGGACAAGAGCTGCCTCCGGGGTGGCCAGGTGCAGCTGAAGAGGGCTTCCCGATCGCGTGGGGGGGGTGGGAGCCAGACACCGACGCAGAATGCCCGGCATTCCCCCAAATGTGTGCAATGGGGGCACGCAATAGTAACATGACGGACCCCGGAATTGCCAATTTTGGCGTCCCCCCTGGCGTCGATGATCGGATACTGTCCGCATTCGGGGCTGGGCTTCTGCGTTCATTCTTCCGGGTGCACCTGCGGCTCGTACCAACCGGAGGACGTGCCGCAGCACCTCAAAAGACACGAGGAGCACTGATCGCGGTGACCCAGCGATGCTGGGGGCGATCAGGAGTCATCTTCAGGATGGACTACAAGTGAAGACTGAGCCGTCAGCGAGGCAGTGTCCGCCGTTGCGTGGAGGCGGACCGGCATCCCGAGGGGAAGGGAGCAGCGGGGCAGGCGGTGCCCGTACGGGAGGCCCGTCACAACGGGATACGGTCGATTCCCCAGGTAGTCCGCAAACACCGTGTCCAGGGACAGCGTCGGCTTTTCGGGGTCGAGGTCGCCTGTGGAAAAGGCGCCGAGCACCACGCCCGCGACGGCGTCGAGCACCCCCGCGTGCTGGAGGTGGGCGAACATTCGATCGACGCGATAGGGGGGCTCGGCCACCTCTTCGAGCACCAGGATCGCGCCGTCGAACGCCGGTGCGAAGCGGGTTCCAAGCAGGCGGGAGAGCACAGACAGGTTGCCCCCGAGGAGCGGTCCCGTGGCGGTGCCCGGTGCCAGCGGGGTGAGCGTCGCGTCGAACGCGTCGACGACGCTGGGCCTCTCGCCGCGGCTCCACGCCCGAAACGACCCCAGGGTCGCCGCCTCCGCCTGCGCCCACTCCGTCACGACCGGCCCGGACAACCCGGGGAGGCGCGCCTCGCGGTAGGCGGCGAGGTGGAGCGCCGTCACATCGCTGTAGCCCACGATCAGGGTGGGGGTTTTGCGCGCGAGGGCCCAGTCAATGTCCGGCAGCAGCCGCAGGCACCCGTAGCCGCCGCGCACGCAGACAATGGCCCGAATCTCAGGGTCCGCGAAGGCGCGGTGCAGAGCATCGAGGCGGTCGGGGTCGGGCGCCGCCAGGTATCCACGCTCCGCGCCCGGCGCCCAGGCGAACCGGACGTCGTACGTCTCGTCGAGCCGGGCCAATCCGTCCCGGTAGGTGCTCAGGGACCGCGGGGCGCTGGCGGGGGCCACGACGGCGATGGGCGCCCCGGGCGACAACGGCGGAGGGCGTCGGAGCACGAGAGCGCAGCATCTGGTGACTGGTCCGGCGCGTCAGCCCCTGCAGGCGCAGGTTACTCGTCCCCATCCCCCATGGACCCGGAGGAGCCCGACGACGGGGTTGGCGCTGCGGAGGAAGGGCCTGATTCTGATCCCGTATCCTGCGTCTTCCGGAGCTCTTTCAGCTTTCGCCGGGTTCGCAACTGTTTGGGAAGTGTGCTCAACAGGCCGACGATTACGCCGAAGCCGAAGGTGAGAGTGAGAATCAGCGCTGTTGAGCCCTGCGTCTTGAAGAAGAGCAGGTTGACGTCCATCGGCTGGGGGTTTTGCAGGGCGAAGATGACGGCCAGGATCGCGAGAAGCAGGGAGAAAATGAGGCCGGTGCGCATGGGAGTGGAGCAAGGTTTGGCGTGGAGGGCAACCGCTTCCCCGAACGTAACGATTAATAGGATTCCTGTCTATCGGTCGGGGCGGGCGCGTCCGCGGCGTCCCCGGCCGATGCCGCAGACCGGGCGGAGCTGGGGACGGATCGCCCTTTCCACTGGACCTGATCCCTCCAATGATGAATGGCCGAGTCCAACTGGAGTCCCAGGGCGAGCAGGTACGAGACGGGGGCGAGCAGGCTCACGAGAGCGGGCATGCCGCTGGCGCGGTCGGTGACGATTTTGAGGCCGTACAGGGACGCCAAAAACCAGAGCGAGAGCAGCGGGGCGATCAGCCAGCACAGGATGAACCCGCTGTACATGAAGAGGAACTGCGGGAGGGTGCCGCCCAGCAGCAGGTAGGCGTTTTTTCGAAAGCCGCGCCAGGCGGCCCCGAAGCCGTCGTACATGTGAACGGCGATCAGGTCCTGCACGTCGAGCAGGGTTGGGGGGATGCCCTCCTGCTTCAGGTAGCGCCCGATGGCCACGTCTTCGAGGACCGCATCTTTTACCGCCTCGTGCGGCTCCTGGGCGTGGTACACGTCGCTGTCGATGAGCCAGCACTGCCCGTTGAGGGCGCTCAGCCCGGCCATCTGGGTGCGGGGCACGAGGGGCCAGGGAAGACTCGAGAGAATGGCATGGGGCACGAGGCTCACGAGGAGCAGGGCGTTCCCCATCAGCGTCGGGAAGCCCGACGACAGGCGCGTGGAGGCGTTGCGGTGCCGGCCGACCAACTGCCGCAGGGCGTCGGGACGGCGCAGCTCCGCATCGGCGTCCAGGAACAGGTAGCACTCCCCGGTGGCCCGGCGGGTGCACTGGTAGAGCGCGTGCACCTTGCCCACCCAGCCGGAAGGTGGGTCGCTCCCGCGTAGGGGCGTGAGCCGCGGGGCGTCCGCGTGGGTGAGAACGTCCCAGGTGTCGTCCTCCGAGCCGTCATCCCAGACGAGAATCTCCAGCTCCGGATAGTCCTGGGCGCGAAGGGTGGGCACCAGCCGTCGCAGGTTTTCTGCCTCGTTCCGGGCGGGAATACAGACCGAGAGGGTGGGCAGCGGGGCGGACGTCGACGACTCCTGACGACGCAGGTAGGCGAGGTTGCCCAGCAGGATGCTCCAGAACGCCCCGTGGGCGATCGCAAGTGGGGGGATTAGGAGGAGACGTACAACCTCGGCGGTCATGGGGGAGCGGGGGGCGCAGGTGGAGGGGAACGGAGCTACACGTCGGGCGGAGACTCCAGGAACTGACGATACAGGGAGGGGAGATCTCGAGACTGCAAGCGTTCACGGAGGGCCTGGGCCTCGTCCGACCGGCCCGCCTCTTCGAGGGCCAGACACCGCCAGACCTGCGCCTCCGTTCGGGAAATGCCGTCCACTCCATTGTCCGCCACGATTTCGCTGAGCCGGGCAAATCGCTCTGCGGCGGCGTCGGGGTCTTTGCCTGCAAGGGAGGGCCGAAACAACAGCGATTGCCCCTCCACGAGTAGCACAAACGGGGCCTCGGGGGCTTTCTCCTTCGCCTTCTCCAGAAGGCTCGTCGATCGACGGCCGTACTGGATCGCGGACAAGAAGGAGACCTCCCCGGCCCGGTACGCCCAGAGCCCCGAGAGGAGCGCGTACTCGCGGGCCGATCCCGCCGACAACGATGACGGGATGTTTTCCAGCACGCTCTCGTCTTCAGTCAGGGGATACAGGCGGTATCGTACCAGGAGGCTGTCCGCCCGGGAGGAGGCCTCCTTCATCAGGGTCCGGAGCCGGTCGGCGTCCTGCTGGGCGTAGGCCGTCTGTGTGACCTGGGCAAAGTGGGAGGCAGTCATCATGGCAAGAAGAAGGACGAGGCCCATGGCTGCGCTGTGAGCAGGGTTGTGAGACATCCGTCGCAGACACCAGCCCCAACACGCTTCAATGCGTTTACGTTCGGGCGAGAAAGGCGCAGAACGTCTGACTGCCACACTTCTGTCCACGAGCGTTGCGGGGAAACCAAAAGGGTGCTACAGATACCGCTCGAAGAAGGACGACATGAGTGAAAGATTCCAGTGCTCTTCGAAGCTTCGATGGCCCTGGAGCAGGGTGGTTGCCGGAGTCGGGGAGCCGTCGCGGAGAGTGGTCAGCAGCTGCTGGAGGCGGCCTCGTTCGTCTCCGTCCGGGTCGTGCGGCGTGCCCCCGGTGAGAAACGCCGTCGGCTGGGCCTCGCCCCTCCACGTTACGTGCACGGCGTAGGGCCACCACGTGGCCTCCGGGTACAGGCGGGCGAGCCGCTGTGTCGCCGACTCGTCGAACGCGTAGAGGCCTTCGTCCGGCGCGTGGAGGACGCCCTCGGGATAGTACACGAGGACCGTGCGGGGCTGAGCCCGGAATCGGCGCGCGGTGCGGCGCAGGGTCGCGGCGCGTCCGGCAGGGTCGTCGTCGGGGAACGGCTGGGCGCCGACGGCGGCGAAAAAGGGGGCCCGCTCCCAGTCGGCCATCCAGATGGTCGACGGGCGGTCCAGTCGCCGACAGAACAGCAGCCAGGCCAGGTGCCCATCGTAGAAGTGATGGTGATTGGCGTAGGCGATGACGGGACCCTCCGGGAGCGACGGCGGCCAGTCGCCCACCCAGCAGACCCGTCGGAACGTGCGGCGCAGGCCGAAGCGGAGGAGGGCTTCAACGAGCCGACGGATCGGGGCCACAGGAGCGGAGGGCTATCGCGAACGGGGGGCGGGCGAACGAGCCATTCAGGTCGCCGTGGATTCCTGCTGCTTGCGACGCTCGTAGCCGTCGTACATCAGGAGGAAGAGCTTGCGGCGGAAAGACACGTATGCGCGCTGGCTCAGGTTGTCGTAGCGATTGGCCCGCACCTCGTTCAAAATCTCCCGGTACATGCGCGCGGCGGCGCGGATGCCATGACGGGTCCGAAACGGCAGGGCCGAAATCCCGTCGAAGCTCTTTTCGTAGAATTGCTCGGCCGTTTCCATGGCCCGCTCCATCAATGCCGGGTACCCATTCGCCACCTGCGCCGCCTCAAGCGCCTCCACCGATACGTCGTGGGCGTCCAGCCAGTCCGCAGGCAGATACACCCGGTCGAGGTCGTCGATGTCTTCCCCCACGTCCCGGACGATGTTGGTAATCTGCATGGCAATGCCCAGTTGCCGGGCCGGAGGCTCTAGGGCGTCGTGCCGGTCGGCGTCGGCCAGGAAGGGCAGCATCATGGCCCCCACGCTTCCCCCCACCAGGTTTGAGTAATCAATCAGGTCTTCTTTCGACGAAATGGGACGGTCTTCCAGGTCCCACAGGGCGCCCTCGATGAGTTCGTACATCGGCTCTCGGGGAAGGGAAGCCTGCTCGTGGACCTCGGCGAGGCGGTCCCAGAGCACCATGTCCGACGGCGGATGGCCGGACAGTGTCCGGTCCAGGTGATCCCGCATCTGCTTGACCTCCTGAAGGGCTCGTTCCCGGCCCACCTCCAGAACCCGCTGGTCCGCGATGGAGTCGACCCGGCGGCAGTAGAGGTACAGGGTGGCCACGGACATCTGAACCGACCGGGGCAGGAGATAGGCGGCCAGGGAAAACGTCCGGGAGTGGTACCGAAACGACTCCCAGATCCACTGGTCTTCGTCGGTCCGGGTGTCGAGGGAGAGGGTGGGCATGGAAGGCGTTCGTCCAAGACGGGCGAGACGAGGGCGAGTTGTGCTATCGGTACGACACCGAGAGGGTGCGCTTCACATAGCGCGGGCTTGTGAGCCACATCAGAAGAAAGGGGATCGCCGTGGCACCCACTCCGATGACCGCAGGCAGGTAGACGCCGCGAAGGAGGCAAATGGCGAGAGGAAAGAGGCAGTTCAAGATGTACACCCAAGGGGCCCACTCGTTTTCGATGGGAGTGCCCTTCGCAATATACTCGTACCCGACCAGAATCACGAACGTAACCACGGCCCATCCGCCCCAGTTGGAAAGGGGCATCCCAAAGTACGCACCGTCGGCACCGTATTCCCAAAACGGGAAAGCCCGGTTCATGGCCGGATCGAGAGAGACGTCCCAGAGGACCATGAAGAAGGTTCCCAGCAACAGATAGCTCCACCGCCGATCCGTTACCCGACGGGCCAAGTCCAGCGACACGATCGACATGGCGAACCACGAGGGAGGAATAAAGTATGGCACGTGCCCCGCGATCTTGGGGCCGAGCCACTGCGTGTACTGGTACTCGCCGAATGGAAGCGCTACGCCCCCAACCGTCAACCACCCCGTCGTGCCAATCAACTCACTGGCGCCGCCGATCACGCAGCCCCAGACCGCAATGAGGCTCATGCGCTTCCATCCCAGGAGGGGGCCGTACATCAGGAGCGGGAGCAGGGCCAGCATCGTCATGAACGTCCAGGTGGGCGTCTTCACCAGCTTTGTGTAGATCGGCCCGAAAATCGTCATCGAGGAGGGAAACACCCGCAAGAGGAGCATGCCCGCCACGCTGAACGAGATGGCTCCGACAAACAGCCAGAACGCAAACTGGAAGAGGAGATTGTAGTTGCCCTCCAAAGTTGGCCGGGAGGGATCTGAGGTCGACATGACGCCTTCGGGGGGAGGAATCGGGAGAGTGCGCTAGAAACCGACGACCCTGCAGTGGGGAATCCATGGTGGAGGCTGCAGGGACCGTAATTAATCTAAAAGATCCGGCTCGACGGTGTTAAATCGTTGCGGAGAGGACGGAGACTCCGGACCACTGGAGGGGACGGCCGTGTCAGGTAGCCGTGTCAGGTAGGCGATGGATCGGCATCAATCACCACTGAACATCCCCACAGG
>JBDGQM010000113.1:0-24383 GCA_042219065.1 Salinibacter sp.
GCCGTGCCGGGCAGAATGCCGTTCTCGGGCTCCGTGATGACCGAGGTAATCCCGTGAACGCGCGTCGTAGGGACGTGCACGGAATTCGGGTTGACGGCCGTGAGGGCGTTCATGTGGGCCGTCAACTCGCCAATTTCGTTGTAGTCTTGCGTCTCGGGGAGCGAGCCGATCTCCGCGAGCCCGAGGTGGGTGCCGCTGTCGATGAAGCCGGGGTAGACGGTGTGGTTCTCACTGTCGATCACCTGAGCCTCGTCCGGCGCTTCGACGTTCGGGCCAACGGCGGCAATCGAGTCGTCGCGGATCACGACGGTGCCGCTTTCAATCGTGTCGCCGGGGGCGACGATGATCTGGGCGTTCGCAAGGGCGAATGGGCCCTGGTATCCGGGCTGCTTCTGGGCGTGGGCCGGCAACGCCAAGAGAGTGGCGAGGAGAAGCGCGAGGGCCGCGGAAAGACGCTGAAAGCGCGGAGGGTGGAGGGGAAGCATAGGAAAGTACGTCAGTCAGCAGGCAGTCAGAGAATCAGTAGGAGGGTCCCCCCGAATCTGTCCGGTTTGTAGGATTGAGGGGCCAAAACCCTGGGGGTGGAGGCGTCTCGGCGGGACGCCTCTACAGAGAAATTAGAGGACTCTCGTTTGGTTGAGAGGGGGGACGGAAATCAGGTCGTTACCGGCCCGCGTTTTCGAGGATCACGCCGTTTCGGGTGGCACGGAGCTGGGTCACGCCCTTCAAGCAGCTGTGGGCGGCGTGGCGGCTCCAGCCGTCCCGGGCCAGCTCTACGGTGCCCTCAGGGTCCACGCGGAGGCGCATGTCGTCGGGGTCCTGCTCGTGGTCGAAGCGCATCACGCCGTCCACGTACGTCCGCTGTGGCTGGGTGTAGACGGAGAGCGGATGCTCGCTGAAGATGGCGAGGTCGGCATCTTTGCCCTCTTCGATGGAGCCGACGCGGTCGGCGATGCCGAGCTGGCGGGCGGGATTGATGGTGATGAGCTTGAGGGCCTGGGTGTCCGACAGGTCGCCGTAGCGCTGCGTCTTGGCGGCCTGGAGGTACAGGTCGCGCTGCTCGCCCGGGATGTCGGAGTTGATCGAGGTGTTTACGCCGTTCTCGGTGAGGATGGCGGCGTTGTAGGCGGTGGAGTAATAGACCTCGAACTTGTAGGACCACCAGTCCGAAAAGACGGAGGCCCCGGCCCCGTTGTCGCCGAACGCGGCGAGTTCGGGGGCAATCTTGAAGCCTTCGTTCACGTGGTGAAACACAAGGTTCTTGATGCCGAAGTCCTCGAACACCTTCATCAGCATGAGCAGCTCGTCGGCGCGGTAGCCGTGGCACTGCACCAGAATGTCGCCCCGCAGGACGCCCGCAAGCACCTCCAGGCGCTCGCTGTGGGGCGGCGGCTGGGTTCGCTCGCCATTCTGGTACGCCTGCTTGGCGTCCATGTAGCGCTGTGCCCTCGTAAGGGCGTTCCGAATGACCTGCTCCACCCCCATCCGGGTACGGGGCACCTGATCGCGATTCTCGCCGTAGATTCCGGTTGGGTTCTCGCCGAGTGCGAACTTCACAGTGCGAGGGGCGCCTTTCATCCTCAGCGAGTCGGGGGTCGTCTCGCCGTAGCGCAGCTTTATCGTCTCGTTTTGGCCCCCGATGGGGTTGGCCGAGCCGTGCATCACGTGGGCGGTGGTGACGCCCCCCGCCAGCGCGCGGTAGATGCCAATGTCGTACGGGTCAAGCACGTCGCCCACGCCCACCTCGGCGGTTACCTGATTGGTGGCCTCGTTGACGTCGCTGATGGCCATGTGCTGGTGCGCCTCCACGATGCCGGGCATCACGTACTCGCCGCTGGCGTCGTACGTCTCCACGCCGTTCGGGGCCGAGAGGTCTTGCCCGACCTGTGCAATGTCGCCGTTCCGCACGAGGATGTCGCCATTTTCGATCGTCCCATTTGTGACGGTGAGAACCGTCGCGTCCTGAATGAGCCAGTCGTTCGGGGCGTCGGCCCGGAGACGATCCTGGGCCGTGGCGGGCGGGGCGACCAGAAGGGCGGCGAGGAGGACGCCGAGAGCAGACGAGAGGCGAATGGGAAGCGCAGACATCATGGAGCGTACGGGAGTCGTCGGATCGAAAAAAATTGGGTGATCGAGGGCAGAGAGAACCTGTCATCTGCCCGGCGTGCCGGTGCGTTCACCGGTGATGGGAAAGGAGCCGCCGGAGGTGGAGGCGGTGCCCTCGAACGTATCGCCCTCAACCGTCACCGAGACGGACACGGAGCCGCCCTGGGGGGAGTCGACAGTGAATGAGAGGGTGGTGCCGTCGAACGACACGGACTGAAGCTCCTGTTTCTCGCCCTGCGGGCCGGTGAACGTCCCCTCCAGGCCGGACTGGTCGCCCTCAATGGTGATGGTGCCGGAGAGCTCGCCGCCCGGCGTCTCAAGGGTGTACGACCACGTGCCCACGACGGCGGACACATCGGCCGTCACTTTGCCCTCCTCTTCTCCGTCTGAGCTGTAGTCGTACAGCTGACCATCGACGAATACGTGCTGCACCTTCGTATCCTCTGAGAAGTAGGGGCCGTCGGTGACGACGAGGTTGGCAATCTTGCCCTTCTCCACGGTGCCCAGCCGATCGTCCAGGCCGAGTTGGGCGGCGGGGCGCGTCGTGAGGGCGGCCAGGGCCGTCTGTTCGGGGAGGCCCTGATCGATCATCGTTCGCAGGTTCTTGCGCACGTCGCCGGGCTTCACCTCGCGGGTGGTGAAGCCGAACTCGAAGCCCTCATCGTGGAGTGTGGCCGCGGTCTCCAGGTACTTCTGGCGTTCCAGGGCGTGACGGAGCTCCAGGTTCGTCTCTTCCTCGTCCATCGCCTGGTGGGACGGCGTGCGGAGGTCGGGCTTGTAGTACTTGGACGGCTGATCGGTCGTGTCGACCACCGTGGTGTCTTTGTCGGCCGAGCGCTTCGGCTCATCGGGAAGGTCGAGGGTCAGGAAGAGGGGGGCGTCGGTGCCGCGGAGGGCATTGATCATTTTGTGGCTTTCCCCCAGGCCGGCGAGGATGAGGGGGAAGCCCAGTTCCTGCCGCAACGACAGGATGCGGTGGAGGGACAGCGCCCCATCGGCGTAGAACGCAAAGGGTTTCTCTCCGTCCAGGACGGGGACGAGCGCCGTGTGCTGCGGATCGCTCGGCGGCTGCGGGCGACCGGTGGGATCTCGTTCGTAGGCTGCCTCAAGCTTCTGGCGCCGCTCGGCCTCGCGATACAACTGCCGCATCTTCGCGATTACGGCCATGTCGGTGGCCGGATACACGTACCCCGACGCCGTCTTGATCTGGGCAAAGAGGGTGGGCTTCGCCTCCAGCATCATGTCGTTCGCGGTGTCGCCCCCGTAGAAGATGTAGGCGCTGGTGCCGGGAAGCATGCCGCCTTCGGGGACGACGTGCCCGGCCGTGAAGCCCACTTTCCGGAGCGAAGCGAGGTCCGATTCGTCCGGGGCGAGGAAGGGGCGGACCGACCGGTCGGGCTGGACGCCAGCGGCGTCGGGGGGCGGGTTGCCCGGGTCCTCAACATCGTTGTCCTCCTTCTTGTCGGGCATCTCCACGCCTGCATGCGAGAGCCCATCGATAAAGCCCGCGTAGACGACGAGCGAGTCGGCCTCGATGGATCGGGCGTCGTAGGGAACGTCGGCATTTTCGCCGACGGCCTCGATGACCCCGTCCCGCACGACGACCGTGGCCGATTCGAGCACCTGGCCGGGGGCCTGGACAACCCGGGCGTCTTCGAGGGCGTAGGTGTCCGTAACCGTCGGCACCTCGTAGTCCTGGGCGTGCGTCGCGGACATCGTTCCCAGAAGGCCCAGGCAGATGAGAAGGCCAATGCAGCGGCGATATGTAGAAGCAGTCATGCGGGGCGCGGGCGTCCAGTGAAGCGCAAATGTTGAGACAGACACAGTATAAGAGCCGTCGGCCGCAGTGTCATCCCGTTCATCGTACTGCACAGCCGACTCGTCGTCCAAGAATGCACTTCGTCGCACGACCGGAAACTCGCCACCAGTCACACGGAGGGCCCCCCCACCATCCGCTTGAGCTGTTCGAGCCGTTCCACGACCTCCCCCCGGTCCATCGACCGGAACCGCTCGGGCAACAGGTCGCGGCTCGTGCACTCCAGCACCGCGGCCAGTTGCTGCAGCTCCACCTCCGTGGGATAGGTAGGCGGGATAAAGTCATTGACCGTGTCCTGCAGAACGTCCGGCGTCACCGTGCCGTCGTTCGACCCGTCGGCACGAAAGGCAGCGCGGGTCAAGATGGCCTCCATGTCGGCCCCGCTGTACGTCCGCTCGCCCTCCAGCAGGTCCGGGGGCACGTCGTCTATGGAGAGATCCACGCCGGTACGGTCCATCATCACCTGCAACAGCTCCTCCCGGTCCTCGCGAGTGTGGGGGTAGAAGAGCGACAGGTGCTCCTCGGCGCGGCCCTGGCGCTTCAGGTCCACCGGCATGAGGTCGGGGCGGGCCGTGACGAGGAAGAAGATGACTTTGCCCCGGTGCGCGGGGTCGCTCATAAACGATACGATCTGCGAAAAGACGCGCTGGCTCACGCCGGAGTCGCCCCGCATGTTGCGGTTGCCGAGGGCCGCGTCGGCCTCGTCGATCATGACGGCCACCGGCGTCATCGCCTCCAGCAGGTTCAGAATTTTCTCCAGGTTGCCCTCCGTCACGCCCTGCCACTGGGAGCGAAAGTTCTTGAGCTTCACCATCGGAATGCCAATCTCCCCGGCGAAGCAGTTGATCAAAAACGTTTTGCCGCAGCCCACGGGGCCGCTCACCAGATAGCCCATCGGGAGGATGTCGTGCTGTCCCGTCTGCACCGCCTGGGCCGCCTGACGCAGGTGATCCTTCGCCGCCGTGTGGCCCGCGATGAGGTCGAGCGAGTTGTCCGTCTCGATGAACTCGAGCATCCCGTACGCCTCCGCCTCAATGAACTCCTTCTTGAGGCCGGACAGCGTTTCGGGCGTGAGGCGGTTCTGGTTCTCCAGCACGTCGGCCAGGATGGTCCGGAGCTGCGTGTAGTTGAGGCCGGCGCTGTTGCCGGCGAGGGCCTCGGGGGAGACGTCCGAATGGGTGCGGAAGAGGTCGTCCCGCTCCTCCAGCGCCCAGTCGATGTATGCCTGCCGGTCCGCCTCCTCGGGGATGGGCACATAGATCTCGGCGGTGTTCGGGCTCTGAACGAGCTGCTGGTTCAGGTCCGTCAGGTTTTCGGTAAGGAGCGTGAGCGTAAAGTCGCTCTCCAGGAAGAGCGAGTCGCGGGACCACTTTTGGAGGTAGACGAGCGACTGGCGGTCCTGGGCCGAATACATCGACGCCTCGGCCATAGGGGCCACCGTCTCGGCGTAGTCGATCACACAGGCCACCCGCGTTCCGTCCGAGAGGCGCAGCCGAAAGTAGTCCTCGAGCAGCTCGAAGACCTTGCTGGGATCCTTCGGCACATTGCCCGCATAGTCGGTGCCCGCGAGGGGGTCCTGCCCGGCGAGGGCGCGGTTGAAGTCCTTCCGGGAGGCCGGGTCCGCGAAGTGGATGCCGGCGCTGCGGTCGTAGAAGACGATGACATCGCGGGCCGCGAAGAGGTCGTCCGTGAGGAAGCGGCGGAGCGGCGGGTAGATGCGATTGCCGTCGCGGTCCTCGGTGGGCACCACGTCTCGGATGTCTCCGTGGAGGATGAACGTCGAGACGGTCTTCGTGAAATACTTCCGGGCCAGCTCCTTCGCCCACGGCGGATAGTGGGCCGTGTAGGGCTCGAGCGGGGGCGTGTCGGGGGACGACTCGGTCGTCGGGTCTGCCGGGGGCGCGGCATCCGGGTTGGGTGACTCGGGGTCGGACATGAGGGGAATACGGCTGTGCAAGAAGGGCGACCGACTGTCGGGAAGCCGAACGTGAACGGTCCGGCACGGGATTCGGGACGGGGGCCAATGAAAATGGGGACGACCTCCGCGGTGGAGATCGTCCCCGAGTATCGGAGCCGGATGTCCAGGCGAGGCTCTACGCGATCGTAATGTCGTCGTCGAGGTAGACGTCCTGGATCGCGTTCAGGATTTCGATGCCGTCGTCCATCGGCTTCTGGAATGCCTTGCGGCCGGTAATGAGGCCGATGCCGCCGGCCCGCTTGTTGATGACGGCGGTGCGAACGACCTGCTGCAGGTCGTTCTCGCCGCTGGCCCCGCCGGAGTTGATGAGGCCGCAGCGGCCCATGTAGTTGTTGGCCACCTGGTAGCGCGTCATGTCGATGGGGTGGTCCGTCAGCAGCTTTTCGTCCACGAGCGACGGGTCCTTCGCGTATCCACTATCTTTCTCGTCGCGCATGGCCTGGTAGCCGCCGGTGAGCGTGGGCTGCTTCTGCTTGATGAGGTCCGCCTCGATGGTAGCGCCGAGGTGGTTGGCCTGCCCCGTGAGGTCGGCCGAGCCCTCGTAGTTCTGGCCGTTCAGGACGAACTCCTTATTGCGCACGTAGCACCAGAGGATGGTGGTCATGCCCAGCTCGTGGGCCTTCGAGAAGATCTTCGAGATCTCCTGGAGCTGGCGGTTCGATTCCTCGGAGCCCCAGTAGATCGTGGCGCCGACGCCGACACAGCCCATCTCGTAGGCGTCCTCCACCCGGGCGTAGGGCACCTGATCGTACCGGTTGGGGTACGAAAGCAGCTCGCTGTGATTGATCTTGAGGACAAACGGAATCTTGTGGGCGTAGTCCCGGGCCACCGAGCCGAGCACGCCGTAGGTGGTGGCCACCGCGTTGCAGCCGCCCTCGATGGCGAGCTTGACGATGTTCTCCGGGTCGAAGTATTTCGGGTTCGGGGCGAACGAGACGCCCGCGGAGTGCTCAATGCCCTGATCGACGGGCAGGATGGAGAGGTAGCCGGAGCCGCCGAGGCGGCCGTGGTTGAAAATCTGCTGCATCGACCGCAAGACCCGCGGACTACGATCCGAGTCCTTCCAGACGCGGTCGACGAAGTCGGAGCCGGGAAGGTGAAGCTGGTCCTTCGGGATGGTCTCGCATTCGTGGTCGAGCAGGTACTCGGTCTCGTCACCGAGATGCTTGGCAATGGGCGTCCGGGTTGCTTGGGCCATGAGAACGTGAGGTCTTGTGCGAGAGGAACGAGAGAGAATGTTTGGTCGGTCGCACGATCAAGGCACTATGCCTTACAGTGTAGGGACTAGAAACGATTCCGTCCACGTTTCCGCGATGGAAATCTGCCGGACCCTGTGGAAAATATAGGAAATAGATGGAATGAACGCCCGGAGGCTGAGGCGTGCCGTGGAGGTATGGAGGCATACGGGGGCATCCGTTCGCGTACAGTATACTCGGTCTTTGTTGGGCGGGAAAACGCCTGCCGAGAAGAACGGCCGCGAGCGTCTCGTAGCCGGGCTGCTCAGGCCATGTGCACCACTACCCGAGAGCGGAGCGTTTTTCTGTAGCCCGCCCAGGTCCCCGTAAAGTGGGCCATAGCAGCTATAGGATTCTCCGCCGCGAGTCTCACCGTGTGAACTTCGAACGAACGCCCAAACCTGTACTCATCAAATTGAGTGTGTGGTGTGAGTGATCAATCACTCAGGACTTACCACCGAGGACTCGTGGCGGCCGCGCTGCTTTTCGGCCTGCTCGGGGCCGCGCCCTCTGCGGTGCAGGCCCAGCGAAGCCCATCGGACGTCGTCATCCTGGGACAGAACGTCATGGCGGTGGTCGGCTGACACCCTGCTCCCGACTGGACCGACAGCTTTTGGCCACTCCGACCGAGGGCGATCAGATTCGTGGACGCGGCCGCAGTGAATGTTTGCACGCGAACTGCATCTCCCTGAGCGTAGCATTGGGGCGAGGCGAAGGGGCCGTGAATGCTTGGGAAGCCGAAACAATATTTACGTTTGTCTATATAAAATAACAACAATATAACAGCCTCCCCCAACAGTTTCCCTCTGCGATGGCTGATTCTGTCCCTTCCTCCTGCCCGTGTGGTGCGTCGCCGGAGGAGATGCTTTCCGAATCGACGATCGAGACCCGCGCCGACCAGCTCAAGGCCCTCGCCAGTCCGGTCCGGCTGCGCATGGTGGACCTCATCTACCACGGCGGCGGCGAGATCTGCGTCTGCGAGTTCATGGACCACTTCGACCTGAGCCAGCCGACGATTTCCCATCACCTCAAGGTGCTACGGGAGGCGGGGCTCATCCAGCGCCGCAAGGAGGGGACCATGGTTCGCCACCGCGTTGATGAGACCGCGTTTACCGCCCTCTCGACACTGATGGACCGGTTCTCGACGGTTCGGGAGACGGACGAGGTGCCCGCGGAATAGCACGGGGCAACTCTTTTTTTGGCGCCTAGTATCGATGTCTTTCAATACAACGCCCCGATGATCGAAATCAGCGTCTGGACGGTCGTCTCTGCTGCCTTCCTCACCGCCGTCGCTACAGGTCTGGGGGCACTACCCTTTCTGGCCATACGCGAGATTGGCGGCTGGTGGTTGGGCGTGTTCAATGCCGCCGCGGGTGGGCTCATGCTCGCGGCTAGCCACAGCCTCATCTCCGAAGGATCGGCGCTCGGCGTCGGCCGCACCCTGGCGGGCCTCCTGATCGGGCTGGTCCTCATCCTGATCGCCAACACCTTCATTACGAGGGAGGAGGAGCACGACGTGGCCGAACTGGCCGGGGCCGACGCCCGCAAGGCGCTTCTCATCCTGGGCGTGATGACGGCCCACTCCTTTGCCGAGGGCGTGGGCGTGGGCGTCTCCTTCGGCGGCGGCGACGAGCTGGGCATCTTCATCACGGCCGCCATCGCCGTCCACAACATCCCCGAAGGACTCGCCATCAGCCTCGTCCTCATTCCCCGGGGCACGCCCCTCTGGAAGGCGGCGGGCTGGAGCATTTTCACGAGCCTGCCGCAGCCGCTCATGGCCCTCCCGGCGTTTCTCTTCGTGCTCGTCTTCGAGCCGTTTCTGCCCATCGGACTGGGCCTGGCCGCCGGGGCGATGATCTGGATGGTGTTCGCGGAGCTGGTGCCCGACGCGCTGGAGGAGGCGTCGGGGGCGACGGTGGGGGCGGCGGTCACGCTCGCCTTCGCGGCCCTGTTTGCCTTCCAGAACTTTGTGCTACACATGTAGGCGCTGGCAATGCAGCACGGCGTGGATCCAGACGACCCTTTTCGACTGAGATGCACTGCCCCGGCCCTCGTTTACCGCGGGCGACGCCACACGAAGCGGACGGTGGCTGCCGGTCCCTGGTGCATGCTTCCCATCAAGACCGGTTCATCGGCGCCGAGCCGACGATGCTTGCCGCCGCTGGTGCAGCCTTCGGTCCGTTGCTCAGGCCGATGCGGTCGGTAGGCGTATGGTCACACACGTTCCTTCTCCGGGGGACGAGTCGAGGTGCAACGTCCCTTCGTGCTTGTCGATGATGCGCCGAGCCAGGGCCAGCCCGAGGCCGCTTCCCTCCGCCACCTGGCCCGCGCCATCGCCGCGATAGAAGCGACGCGTGGCCTCGTCACATTCCGCCTTCGTCATGCCGACCCCGGTGTCGGTGCAGGTGAGGACGGCCTGTTCGTCGTCCACGGGGCGTACCTCAACGTCCACCCGGCCCTCAGGCGTATACTTGACGGCGTTATCGATCAGGTTCCGGACCGTCTCTTGGAGCAAATCCGATTGTCCCAGCACCCAGACGTCGCGGGTCTCCACAGAAAGCTCGATTCCTTGTTCGTTGGCCGTGTCCCGGAACGACTCGGCCTCACGGGCGGCAAGGTCGGCAAAGTTGACCGGCTCCCGCTCCAGGCTGCCGTCCCGATCGAGGCGCGTGAGCGTCAGCAGGGCGCGGAGGGTCTGGGCCAGTCCCCCGAGCTTGCGGTCGAGCAGGCGGAGGGTCTCGCGGTAGCTGCCGGCGTCCCGCTCGCGGCGCAGGGCCAGCTCCACGTGTCCCTGCAGCGCCGTGAGAGGGGTCTGGAGTTCGTGGGCGGCGTTGGCGGTGAAGGCACGCAGGGCCGACACGTGTTCTTCGATGCGGTCGAGGAGCGCATTGAAGGCCCGGCCCAGGGTGGCGGTCTCGCGGTCGGCCGAGGCCGGCACGTCGACCCGCTCGTCCAGGTCCGTGGAGGTCACAGACCGGGCCACCCTGGTAATCGACTGAAGGGGACGCAGCACCCGACCGGCGGCCCACGCCACGAGTGCCAGCAGTCCGCCGGAGAGCAGAAGCCAGAGCCCCCCCAGCGCCGCGCCGAAGCCCCAGAGCAGGGACCGGTGTTCGGGGACCCGCCGGACCACTTGCACGAATCCCATCGTCTCGCCCGACGAGGCCTGGAGGGGGCGCGTGCGGTGGTAAAAGGACTGGCCGTTGAGCACGAACGTGTGGAGGGAGGGCCAGGCCCCCGCCGAATAAACGGGCAGGCGGCGGGCCGGAACCTCGGCCGACAGGGAATCGACGTTGGCGGACTGGCGGACGAGGCGGCCGTCCGGGGCAAACACCTGCACGAAGATGGGATCGACCCGATCGACGGCCAGACGATGGTGGGCTTCGTCCCACGCGTAGCCGGACACGTCGAGCGTGTCGCGCCCACTCAGATCGGCCCGCATCTCGTTCACTTCTGCTTCCAGAACGTCGGCCGCATTCTTGTGCACGACCACGTAGGCACTGCCCCACGCGATTAGGACCAGCGCCGCGAGGGCCAGCACGAGCGCCGGGCCAATGCGCATCAGCAGGCGCCGCCGGAAGGACAGATGATCGTCCTCTGGGGCATCGCCCGCGTCGTCGGAACGGAGGGAGAGGAGGATCATCAATCGTCGGTCACGCCATTGGGGGAGGACGATTCAGAATGCAGGTCGGGGGACGAGGTTGTCTCCGAGCAGGAGGTGTACCGGTAGCCGATGCCGCGCACCGTTTCGATGGGCGGATCGCACCCCACCTCGTCGAGCTTCCGGCGCACATAGTTGACGTACACGTCGATCAGGTTCGTGCCGCGATCGAAGTCGTGGCCCCAGACCTCCTGGTGAATGGTGTCGCGGCTCAGGGCCTGCCCGTTTCGGGCCATCAGGTAGGCCAGGAGGTCAAACTCGGTGGCGGTTAGCTCCACGTCCTCCCCGTTGTACGTGCAGGTACGGGCCCCGGGATCGAGCCGGAGCGGCCCGTCCGTCATGGCACCGGACTGCTGGGGCCGCTCCACCCGGCGCAGGAGGGCCTCGATGCGGGCAATCAGTTCGTCGAACGCAAACGGCTTGGGCAGGTAGTCGTCGGCCCCGGCGCGCAGGCCCTTCACCCGATCCTCCACGGCGTCGAGCGCGGTCAGCATCATCACGGGCAGGTTGGGACGGTGGAGGCGGAGCCGCTCGCAGACCTCCAGCCCCGAGATATCCGGCAGGCGAATGTCGAGCAGCACGAGATCGATGTCGGCCTGCCGAATGTGCTCCAGCCCCCGCTGGCCGGTCTCCACCCAGCTCACCTCGTAGCCTTCTTCTTCCAGGCCCTGCTGGACGAAGGAGGCCACGTCGGGTTCGTCCTCCACGAGCAGGATGTGATGGTCTGTCGGGGTCTTCATGGAAGAGGAGGGTTCTGGAGGAGTGTTTTCGTTCCCGTACACCTGAGTGCCGAATCATTTCCGGAGAGGGGCAAGGGGACGATGGATCTCATTTATCGGTGTTCATCCGACTCATCCTCGCCCTCGGCGTTGTTCTGTCCGCCGGCGTCGGGGCTCTGGACGACGGTGGCGTCCGAGCGGAGTTCGGGGTGGTGCACTTTGCCGCCCAGGTTCGCCGTGTAGGCCATGATTCCCCCGGTGATCAGCGCGAGCACCAGGACGGCCCGCACCGTCCACCGGGGGAGGGATTGCCGGATCCATCCGTACAGCAGGGCCCCGAGCGCGGCCACGCCGGTGGCACTGCTTGCGAGGACGGCGTACCAGCCCCACTCCTCGTGCACTTCGAGGGCCTCGTGGGACACCCCGGGCACGCCCTCGACAACCTCCTCGGCGGGCTCGCCTGTGAGGTAGACCGCCACGGCGACGGCCCCAATCCCGACAAGGAAACCGAGCGTAGCTTTTTGGAGGGACAGTTGGTCTCGCCAGTGCCCGTACGCAAGCAATAGGATTCCGAATAGCGTTCCGAGGACGGGAATGTGGTTGAGGGCGAGGTGGAGGTGGGCGGCACTCATGGTGGAGGCGGGGTGGATGAGAGGATTGCGGGACGAGGGGACGAGACACCACTTATACGACGGTCTCTCCAGTCTCATGCGTCCGCACGTCAATGGCCTTCGTTACCGGAAGCACGAATATCTTTCCGTCTCCTCGCCGCCCCGTCTGTGCTTCTTCGGCGATGGCCCGAGCCCATTCGTCGGCCCCGTCGCCGGGGAGCGGGGTATGCTCTTCGGAGATCCCGAGCGTCGGGTTCGGGAAGAGGGCGTCGGCCCGGGCCGCCTGCCCTTCGGCCTGCACGCGGGCTCGAGCGGCCTGCAGCTGGTTGCGGTCCAGAAGCAGAGCCGTCGCCCGCTCGAACGTGAGCGTGTCCGGCAGGCCGCGCGGCTGCGCCTGTGCGGTCTCTGCGCTGAGGCGTCCGAAGGCCAGGGCGCTCAGTACAATCCCAAGTAGAAGCCCCTGAGAACCTGTTTGGCCATACATCTGCGGCCTGCGACTTCGTGGATCTCGTGCAAAATGGCTTCTGCATTCGCCCGGCACCGAAAGCTTTCGAGTGCAGGGCTCATTTGGGCACCATTTTGCAGCTTCGCCCACTGTGTCTCGGCTTAGCATCTGCTCGCAAAACAGGTTCTGGACGCTTCGTAATACCGAACAATCCATGTCGTAGTGGCGACTGAGACAACGGGCGGCAAGATCTCAGTCGTCCCACGACCGTCCCCCGGGACGGGATCTTATAGGCTGATGAGAGATGGATTAGAGAATCATTAGAGCCCGGGGGATCCGAACACGCAGCCTCTGCTAAGCGTAACCCGCTCGGAGGCCTCAAGAAATCCTCACGGTAGTCTTCCCCTGTTTCTGTAAGATCGCTTCTCTTCCATCACCAACTTCCACGTTTCATGCATTCGACGTCTTCGATCTGGACCGTTCTCGCACGCAGCATCGTGGCGTGCGCACTGGCCCTCTTCCTCGTATCCTGCGGCCAAGGGGATGAGAACCAGCCCGACGATGAGGCTGAGACGACCGCCTCGACGGCCGACACGATTGAGATTGCGATGACGGACTACGCCTATGAGCCGTCGGATGTCACCGTGCCGGCCGGGCAGGAGGTGACCCTTCAGTTCACCAATGAGGGCAGCGTGGAGCACTACTTCGTGGTCGGCGACACAATCGATGCCGACCAGGACGGGTTTGAGCAAAACCTGTTCAGCGGCGTCTCGATCACGAAAACCAAGCAGACCGAGGGGCACGGCGACGACGAACACGAGGACGAGGGAGATGAAGAGGAAGAGGGGGGGCACGAGAACGAGTTTGAGCTGCCCCCGGGCGGCAGCGGCTCCATGACCTTTACGCTCCCCGCGTCGAAGGCCGGGACCTACACCGTCGCGTGCTTCGAGACGACCGGCGGACAGAAGCATCACGAGATGGGCATGGAGGGCACCCTCACCGTTATGGCGTCGGAGGGCGAGTAGCGGCCCGGGACGGGCAGCCGGCAGTCCTGATCCCCGGAAAGACGTCTTCCTTGTCTCCGCTGCCGATACCGGATGCAATGCTCCACTACGAAGCCTGTCCCATTCCGTAAACGCAGGACGCACTGCCGCGCGTCTTACTCACCGCGGTCCGTTTTCCCCGAAACCGATCCCTTGGAATCGCCGGCGTAGTGAATAGGCCGGATAAGGGGTGCCGGTGACTTGTTCAATAGTCCGGAATATCGTCCCGAAAAATTCCGACTGAAGGCGCGTCATCCCGACAGTAGTCGGGACTCGAAGGCCATCGGTCCTGAGCTCGACTCAGGATCTCTCCGAATACGGCGGCGCCTTTCCCGGAAAGATCCCGCGTCGGGGGGCGGGATGACGGACCCAGGGATTGTTTGCGTGTCGATCCAGCACATTCCGGGACCGTCGAAGTTGAGAAGCGGCTCTGGTTCTGCGATCAGCGAGGATCGTCCCCACATCTTTGTGCTCTACTGTCCCACACGCACCTGGTCAGTGCCCACCTACGGATCGGTCTGGTGTTTTGCGAAGTTGAGGATGTCTGCCCAACAGCCCAACATTGATCCCCCGATCCCCAATGGACCGCACAGAGCACGATGACATCGTCAGCCTCGATCCGGAGCCGTCGTTCTGGGAGCGGTTTTACACGGTGTCCCCGCTGGTCGTCATCGGCACCCGCAATGAGGACGAGGAGACCTACAACCTGGCCCCCAAGCACATGGCCGCCCCGATGGGGTGGGACGACTACTTCGGGTTTGTCTGCACCCCGCGCCACAAGACGTACCGGAATGCCGTGCGCACCGGCGTCTACACAGTGAGCTACCCGCGACCGTCCCAGGTCGTGCTGGCCAGTCTGGCGGCGTCGCCCCGCGTGGGGGACCCCGAAGGGTCTCGGCAGAAGCCCTCCCTCGATCAATTGCCGACGATTGACGCCCAGGAGGGCGATGGGGTGTTGCTGGAAGACGCCTACCTGTACCTGGAATGCGAGATGGACCGACACGTCGATAACCTCGGGGAGAACAGTCTGGTAATCGGCTCCGTGGAGGCCGTGCACGTGCAGAAGGGCGCCCTCCGGGTCTCGGAGCGGGAGGACGATCAGGTGATCCGCGACAACCCTCTTCTCGCGTACCTCCCGCCCGACCGCTACGCGACCATCGACGAGACGGAGGCATTTCCGTTTCCCGCTGGGTTTGAGAAGTAGGCCTGCCGCAACGCCCGAGACGCCCGTCGCACCCACATGCCCAGTTCTCATGGACCCATCCGTCCCGCCGGAGCTGGCCCGGTCCGTCCGCACCTACCTGGACGACCATCGGGCTCAGATGCTGGCTGTGCTGGAGGCACTGGTGCGGGCGGAGTCGCCCACCGACGTCCCCGACGCGCAGGCCGAGGTGCAGGCGGTGCTGTCTCGTCTCCTGCGGACCCTGGACTACCGGGTGATGCATCTCCCGGCAGAAGAGACGGGTGGGCACTTGTTTGCCCGTCCCGGGAGGCGGCCGCGCGACCGGCCCGTGCAGCTCCTCGTTGGCCACTGCGACACCGTATGGCCCCTCGGCACCCTCCAGGACATGCCGTTCGAGGTGGAAGACGATGTCGTCCGCGGCCCCGGCGTGTTCGACATGAAAGGCGGATTGACGCAGATGATCTTTTCCCTCGCGGCGCTGCGCAGCGTCGGGGCTGACCTTGAGGTCGTGCCCCTCGTCTTTATCAACTCCGACGAGGAGCAGGGCAGCCCCACCTCGCGCCGGCACCTCCGGCGGCTCGCCCCGTGTGCAGAACGGGCCTTCGTGCTGGAGCCGGCGCTCGGCCTCGACGGCAAGCTCAAGACGTCTCGCAAGGGCGGCGGGCGGTTTGTCCTCCAGATTCAGGGCGAGAGTGCCCACGCCGGGCTCGATCCGGAGAGCGGGTCGAGCGCCATCCTGGCCCTCTCCCACGTGGTGCAGCGCCTCCACGACCTGAACGAGCCGGAGGCGGGCATCTCCGTGAACGTGGGGACGATCGGTGGGGGGACCCAGCCAAACGTCGTGGCCGATGCCGGGAGGGCGGAGGTGGACGTCCGCGTCGAGACGAGCGAGCAGGCCGAAGAGATCGAACAGGCCATCCGCGATCTCGACCCGACGACGCCCGGGACCACGCTCACCGTCGAGGGCTCGTTCGGTCGGATGCCGATGGAACCGACCCCCGAATCGCGCCGACTGTGGGAATGGGCGCAGCACGCAGCGGACCGCCTCGGTGTGACGCTGGACGAAGGGCGATCGGGGGGCGTCTCCGATGCGAATACGATCAGCCAGTACGTCCCGACGCTCGACGGGCTCGGCGCGGTTGGGGATGGGGCCCACGCCGAGCACGAGTTTTGTGTCCTCGACAAAATGGTGGAGCGGAGCGCCCTGCTCGCTCTCCTGCTCGCACAGCCGCCTCTTCCCGACGCCCCCGCTCGCGCCGACGCCGCCCAACCGAACGAGAATCCCGAGCACACTGCCTCCCCGACGGGATCATGAAGCCCGTCTCATCGCCCGCTTCACAAGCTTCCCGCCCGCCCATGTCCCAATCGCCGATCTACGACCGATGCACCTTCGGATCGCTGGCGCGCATTACGGACCTCAACAGCACGCCCTTCGACATTGCCCCCCGTCCGTCCGGCGCGTGGGGCCGAGGCGAGTACGTAATGGGCATCGTGAGCGACACGTCCGGCCACCATACGATTGAGCTGCCGACGGGCCGCCAGATGGAGGTGGCGGAGGGAGACGCTGTCGTCGGCGCCTTCGGGACACGGGAGGCCACCCTGGAGCTCACCGGCTCCTGGCGCGACATTCGCGAGGACGGCGTGATGCACGCCCTCACCCGCGGCGGCCTCTTTGGCCGGGTCACCTCGCGGTCCACGCTGGTGCAGACTCCCCTCGAACTCCGGTACCACGGGCACGTCCAGCGGAACGGGGAGCCCGTGACGATGCAAGAGTTCGTTCCTCCCGTCGAGGCGGCCGCCTTCACCACCCCCACCGTTCTGTTCGTCGGCACCTCGATGTCGGCCGGAAAGACGACGGCCGCCCGCATCGTGACGCGCCGGCTCAAGCGCATGGGACTCGACGTGCTTGGGGCGAAGGTGAGCGGGGCCGGCCGCTACCGTGACGTGCTCTCGATTGAGGACGCCGGGGCCGACTGGGGATTTGACTTTGTGGACGCGGGCCTGCCGTCCACCGTGGTGCCGGACGCCGAGTATCGGGCGGCGCTGCGACCACTGCTGTCCCGCATGGCCCAGCCCCCCGCCGACGTGGCCGTGGTCGAGATCGGGGCCTCCCCGCTCGAGCCCTACAACGGCTCCATCGCCGTCGAAGAACTGCAGGAGGCCCTCGCCATGACCGTCCTCTGCGCCTCCGATCCCTATGCTGTCCTCGGCGTGCAGAAAGCCTTTCAAATGCTCCATCCCGATTTGGTGACCGGAATGGCTACCAATACGGACGCGGGTGTATCGCTCCTTGACGCACTGACGGACCTCCCTGCCTTCAACGTTCGGGACAACGACACCCACGACCGGCTCGACGCCATGCTGAGCGATCGACTCGATCTGGACCCCACGACGGCGCAGCGCAGCCCGGTCTGACAGAGCGATCGTATGGTAGGGCTCAATTCGAGCGGAGGCGGCTCGTCCGCCTCTGATCGTCCAATCATGCCCGGACTGTATGGGCGTGTGGGCGTCGACCGGTCTGCTCTGTAGGAGGCGGGAGTCCATTTTGGAGGCAAGATGCGATTGCAGTGTCCGGTCTGGGGGAGCGTATCGCTTCATTCTTCGAACAGATCAGGAGGACGGGCCTCTCTCTGCGGAACGGCGAGGGGGCACAACGACGCGTCCGGCCCGTGTCAGGGCCGATGTCCGACTCGTCCTCCGTTCACGATTGAAAACGGGCGGGCGCGCAGGCTTGTCTCCACAGATCCCCCAGTTGGCATGTGCATCCTCGACGGGCGATTCCTGCTTGGCGTGGTCGTGTTTCTGATGGGCACTGGGCTCGATGCCCACGGCCAGGATCCGCGGTCATCAGAGACAACGGTGGATCGGGAGCGCATTCACATCCGGGAGGATGACTGGCACGAGACGGCGAAGACACGTGCGGGCGTCCGGATTGGGGAGGCGGTGCGGTTGCGAGACGGAGCGTCGGAGGGACGCGTCGAATCCCGTGCGATTGAACTCCCGTTCCCGGCCAATGGCGTGGGGCTCCACTGGGACGCCGCGGTGCCCGAAGGAACCTCGGTCGCCGTGGCGCTTCGGAGCAGCGACGACGGCGAGACGTGGAGCTCCTGGACGGCTCCCACGCATCGAAGGGCGATCACGACGACGGGCGACGCGGGGCCGGAGAGCACTGCGTACTCCGGAGACGTGTCGGGCGGGTTCGTGCTCACGACGCCCGACACCCGCTACGTGCGGGTCCGCCTTACGCTCCGCGGATCGGAACGGGCGTCTCCGCGTCTTCGTCGGCTGTCGCTGTACGTCGTCAACTCGACCGACGGACCGGCGGCGCCCCGGGACGCGCGAATCCCGGCGCCGACGACGGCCGATCCCGATACGTCCAAGCCCCGCATCTACACGCGCGACGAGTGGGGCGCGCAGGCGCCAGCCGCCGAGTACCGCTATCATCCCGTCTCTCACCTCGCCATCCACCACACCGCCACGGCCGAGGCCGGCGCGGCGGACACCTGGGAGGACTGTGCGGCGGCCGTGCGGGCCATTCAGGACTTCCACATGAACACCAACGGCTGGATCGACATCGGCTACAACTACCTCGTCTGCCAGACGGGCGCGATTTTTCAGGGCCGGGAGGACGGCAATGATCGGCGCGACGTGGTGGGGGCCCACGACGGGTTCAACGAAGGGAGCGCGGGCACCGGAGGGCTCGGTTATTTCCATCCGCCGGAGAACCAACAGCCTCGTTCGCCGTTTCTCGACGGTTTTACGGACCTCTTCGCCTGGATTGCGGCGCGGCAGAAGATCGATCCGGACGGAATCAGTTCCTATCCCGGATACGGGCCGCTCCGTACGGTCTACGGTCACCGCGACGTCAAGGCCACGGCGTGCCCGGGCGATCATTTGTATCCGAAACGGACGGAGATTGCAGACCGGCTCGCCAATCTCGTGCCCACCACTCCGGCCACGACGGTCCTCAGCGTGAACCGGCCGAATCCGGCGCGGTCGACGACCCACTTCGACCTTCAACTGGCAGAGCGCCGCTCCGTCACGCTTACGGTCTATGATCTGCTTGGACGTCGGGTCGCCCGGCGCGAGTACGGGTCCTACGCCGCGGGTGAGCACACCGTGTCGCTGCGAACGGCGGAGTGGGCGTCGGGGGCGTATCCCTACCGGCTCCGGGTGGGAGGGACGACGAGCACCGGCACGATCCGCGTCGTGCAGTAGTGGGGGACAGTCGGCGGTCGGCCGTGGGAATCTCGCGTCTCCTACAGATGTTCACTGTTCAGCTTTTCTTCGGACGAGCCCTGTGGCCTCCCGATTTTTATTTTCTCCAGAACGCGAATGTAGGGGCAAACCTCTGCATGTCGATCTTACGCATTTGGCATCGTAGTTCTACCCGGCAATCCAATCCATGAAGATTCTCCACCAGGACGATCACGTGCTGGTCGTCGACAAGTCCCCCGGTCTGCTGGCGCAGGCCGATCATACGGGAGATCCCGATGTGGTGTCGCTTGGCAAACAGCGGGTCGCCGACGGGGCGGACGACGATCCGTTTCTGGGGCTGGTGCACCGGCTCGACCGTCCCGCGTCGGGAATTATGGTGCTGGGACGCACCGCGGACGCCGCCCGGCATCTGTCCCGGCAGTTTCGGAAGCGGCTGGTGGAGAAGCGGTACGTGGTGATGGTGGAGGGCACGCTGCGGGGCATTGGCACGTGGACCGACTACATCGCAAAGCCCGACCGGCAGCCCCGGCTCGTCGATCCCGACCACGCCGACGGGAAGCGGGCTGTGCTCGACTGGCAGGTGCTTGCGTCCGAGGACGATCGGACGCTGCTTCAGGTAGAGCTCGGGACCGGTCGGCCGCACCAGATCCGCCTCCAGGCCACCAGCCGGGGGCATCCGGTGATGGGCGATCAGCGCTACGGGGCCGCCTCGTTGCCCGAGACGGGGGCAATCGCGCTGCACCATGCCCTCCTGCGGTTCGATCATCCCGCACAGTCCGCCCGAACAACGATCGTCGCGGCGCCGCCGAGAAGCTGGGCGGCGGTCCTTTCCGACGGCATGCGCGCCGCCCTTCGCCGCATGCTGGACCAGGCCCGTCCGCACTGAGGCCGACGGCGCGTGAAATTGGCGGGGAGCGGGGGGAGGCATCGAACGTGCAATCTCCCCGACCCGTATCGGATCCCCAGTACCGTCTTCTTTTCAACGCACGCCAATCACTGCTCTATGGGCGACGACTTCGAACGCCTCGACACGCTGCGCGAGGATCCCCGCGACGACATCCCCATGGCTCATCGCATGAAGCGGTTCGTAGAGGCCCTGCAGATCCGGATTGTTCGGGCGCTCGATGAGCAGGACGACGGGGCCTCGTTCCAGGTGGATCGGTGGTCGCGGGAGGAGGGAGGCGGCGGCATTACAGGCGTCATAGAGGGGGGCGACGTGTTCGAGAAGGGCGGAGTCAACACCTCGGCGGTTCACGGGCCGCTTCCCGACCGCATGGCCCGCGAGTTCGACGTGGAAGGGGCGCCGTTTTACGCCACCGGCCTGTCCCTCGTCGTGCACCCGCGGTCGCCGCACGTGCCAACCGTCCACGCCAACTTCCGGTATTTCGCGCTGGGTGGGGACCTCATGAACCCCGTAGATCAGTGGTTTGGGGGCGGCGCGGACCTGACGCCGTACTATCCGCGCCTCGACGACACTCAGCACTTCCACCGCGTCTGGAAGCAGGTCTGCGAGGAGCACGACGTTGCCGACTACGCGGCGTTCAAGCAGGCGTGCGACGACTACTTCTACCTCGATCACCGGGACGAGGCACGGGGGGTGGGGGGTATTTTTTACGACTATCTGCGAGACGATCCGGAGGGCCTCTTCTTTTTCACGCGGGAGGCGGGCCGATCTTTTCTGGAGTCCTATCTGCCGATCGTGGAGCGGCGCACGGACGAGCCGTATGGCCAGCGCGAGAAGGCCTTCCAGCGGGTTCGGCGGGGGCGGTACGTGGAGTTCAACCTCGTCTACGACCGGGGCACGAAATTTGGCCTCGAGTCCGACGGGCGCACGGAGAGCATTCTGATGAGCATGCCGCCGCAGGTGCAGTGGCCGTACGACTATTCGCCCGACCCCGGGACGCCCGAGGCCGATGCACAGTGGTATTTCACGGCCCGCGACTGGTTCGAGGTCGGCGAGGAAGACGCCCCCGACAGCACCGTGTGAAGACACCGATGAGAGCAGGTTTTAGGGCAAAGTTCAACCCGGTACTGGAACTGAAAAGCGGGGGGCAGCGCACAAATTGAGCGCTGTCAGTCCGAAATTGTCCCCGGTCGCTGAGCCTCCCGCCGGTCTGTATGACTCCACTCGACTTTCTTCGTCTCCACGATCCCAGCTGGTCCTCGTTCGAGGATGTCGGTTCTGAGTCGTCGCTTCGGATTGTGGAGGGGGATTGTGTGGGCGTCGTCGTGTTTAATCTCGGCGGCCCGGCGTCGCTCGACGACGTGGAGCCGTTTCTGTACAATCTGCTGATGGACCCGCTCCTCTTCGATCTGCCGGTGGAGGGGCGCCTGCGCCACTGGCTGGCCAAATCAGCAGCGTACGTGCGGGCCCAAACCCTGCGCGAGCGATACGAGATGATCGGGGGCGGGTCCCCGCTCACGCGGCTGGCGCGCGAGCAGGCCCAGTCGCTTCAGGGACACCTCGCCAGCCAGTACGGACAGCCCACGGGCGTTGAGTTCCGTACGTACTCGGCGATGCGGTACGGCCACCCGTTCATGGAGGAGGCCGCGGCGGAGATGGCCGCCGACGGGGTCGACAAGGTGGTGCTGCTGCCCGCCTATCCCCAGTTCTCGACCTCCACCACGGGGTCCGCGCTGGCGTACTGGACGGCCTTGGGCGCTGCGGACGAGCGGGCGTCCTGGCCCACGACGGTGGTGCCCGAGTACGCCGCCAACCCCAAATACGTCCAGGCGGTCTCGGAGCGGATCGACCAGGCCCTCCAGCGCTTTCCGCGCACCGTCCGCGGCGAGGTCGTGCTTGTGTTTAGTGCCCACGACACTGTATTCGGGGCGCGGGGGAAGCAGGGCAATCCGTACTGCTGTCACGTGCACTCGACGGTGGAGCAGGTCATGCGGCACCGGAACCGAGACCGGCCCTTTCACACGACGTTTCAGAGCGTGATGGGGCCGAACAGCTGGCTTTCGCCGTCCACGCCGGACACGATCGAAACCCTTGGGGAGCGGGGCCGGCGGTCGGTGCTGATCGTCCCGATCAGCTTTGTGACGGACCACGTGAACACCAGCTACGACCTCGACATTTCCGTGCGTGCCCGGGCCGAAGCGCAGGGCATCGATCATTTCGAGGTGACCGCCAGCCTCAACACGCACCCGCTCTTCATCGAGGCGCTGGGCGAGGCCACCGCCGCGCAACTCGATCTGCCGGTCGACGTGAACCAGCTCCGGTTCGGGGGCGATGGACAGTCGCAGGGTTACCCCCTCCGCCCGTACCACCAACGCCCGCGGCACGGCCTGAACGGGCAATCGTCGTCCTGTCCGGAGTGCGGGTCCGGGCAGGAGGCCCGGCGCTGGACCCTGCCCAACCAGTCGGCCGAGCCGGACGCCCCGTCCGATCCCTCGTCGACGCGTCCGGACCCTCCGGTCCCTCAGGGCTCGGAATCGCCGTCGGACGGTAGCTCGTAGCATCCCCCGAGGTGCCGGCCCTGTCCGCGCCACGCACGCAATTCTTCTTAGTCAATGTGCGCATCAGCGATGGCTGACTCGTTGTCCGACCGTCTGCTCCGAACCCTGGCGTCCGTCCCGGTGTCGAATTCCATGCTGCACGTGGGCTGCGGGACGGGCCGCCACACCGAGGCGCTCCTCCGGCTCGGCTTTCCGGTGCACGCCTGCGACCCCCGGCCTGACGCCGTGCAGACCACACGGGCCGCCGTTCGCGACCTCGTGGACGACGAGACCGCCACGTCCTGTGTGCAGCAGCGCTCCCTAGAGGCCCTCCCCGCCCTGGACGAGACGTTCGACTGGGTGATTGTCGACCGGACGGAGGCCCTCGTGGACTCGCCGACGCAACTGGAGGAGCTGCTGCGGACGGTACACGGCCTCGTCTCGCCCGGCGGATGGACGTATCTCATGGCTCCGGCGGCGCCGGAGGAATCGGACGGGTCGACCGCGTCGGAAGCGGGGCAGGGACGCGACGATAATGGAATACGCGTCCATCCCTCGGACCTTGAAGCCGAGACTCTCAATACAGACTTTGTGGAGTCCCGAGCCCCATCCCGCGTTGACGAAAACGGCGAGCAACGCATCCACACGCTGTATCGCCGGGTCGAGCGGGCTGGGGCGGAGTGATCCCCGTGCCCTCTCAGGGCGCGAACGCTGTACGTGTCAGTGACCCCCTTGCTTTGCCCATGGAAGTTGCTCCCTCCGACCTCGATCTCCAGAACAGTCGGCGGTTCTACGAGCGCGCCCAGCACACCATTCCCGGCGGCGTCAACTCGCCCGCTCGCGCCTTCGACAGCGTGGGCGGCACGCCTCTCTTCATAGAGGAGGCCGAAGGGGCGTACCTGAAGGACGCCGACGGCAACGAGTATCTCGACTACGTGGGCTCTTGGGGGCCTATGATCTTCGGCCACGCTCACCCGGACGTGGTGGAGGCCGTGCAGGAGCAGGCCGAGGCGTCGACGTCGTTCGGCGCCCCGACGGAGATTGAGATTGAGGTGGCGGAGCTGGTCTGCGACCTCGTTCCGTCCGTCGAGAAGGTACGAATGGTCAACTCCGGCACGGAGGCCACCATGAGCGCCGCCCGACTGGCCCGCGGCTACACCGGGCGCGACAAGATCATCAAGTTCGAGGGCAACTACCACGGCCACGGCGATTTCTTTCTCATCGCCGCGGGGAGCGGCGCCATGACGCTCAGCGAGCCCGACTCGCCGGGCGTGACGGAAGGGAACGCCAAAGACACGCTCCTGGCCCAGTACAACGACATCGACCACGTGCAGCGCCTCGTGGAGGCCAATCAGGGCGAGGTCGCCTGCATTGTCGTGGAGCCGATCGCGGGCAACATGGGATGCATTCCGCCGGAGCCAGGATTTCTGGAGGGCCTCCGGGAGCTCTGCGACGCCCACGACATCGTTCTCATCTTCGACGAGGTGATGACCGGCTTCCGCGTGGCGCCCGGCGGGGTGCAGGAGCGCTACGGGGTGACGCCGGACCTGACCTGCCTGGGGAAGATCATTGGGGGCGGTCTGCCGGTCGGGGCGTACGGCGGGCGACAAGAGATCATGGATTACGTCTCGCCCACCGGTCCGGTCTATCAGGCGGGCACGCTCAGCGGAAATCCGCTGGCCATGCGCGCCGGGCACGCCATTCTCTCAAAGATCGCGGCCGAGAAGGATCGGATCTACCGGGAGCTGGAAGACTACGCGAAGGCCCTTCAGGAGGGCACAGAGTACAACCTCGACGCACTGGGCCTCGACTACACCACCCATCAGGTGGGGGCTATGGGCAGCCTCTTCTTCACCGACCAGCGCGTGGTGGATCAGGACACGGCCCAATCGTCCGATACCGACCTTTACGCGTCCTACTTCCACGC
>JBDGQM010000114.1:0-8852 GCA_042219065.1 Salinibacter sp.
CCCGGACGGAAGTCACGTCGTCTTCGACATCACGGAAGACAGGGTGCCCCAGCCCAACACGCGTCTCCAGTCAGGTCACCGGTACCTCGTTGCGGCCCAGCCGGGCGCGGTCGACACGGCAAAACGGCTCCTCACCGGCTGAGCGAGTGCTGGGGACTGAGCCAACATTGGACGTGGCCCTTAGGCCTGCGGGGCCCGACCGGGATCTGCTCGAGGGCGTCATGGTGCTGGTCGACGGCCCCGACGGGGGGGCGCTGGCTCTCGGGCAACGGTCTGGACGCCCCGACTGGCCCCACGATGGGAGCGTTCCTCAACCCGCCGCGAGCCCCGGAAACACGAAGATGCCCGTCCCCACCATGGTCCCCGTGCCAATGGCCAGCGCCGGGAGGAGCCCGAGCGTCCGTTCAAGCTCCTGCGGCTCCGTCTCCGATGCGGAGGCGTCACTGGGAGTAGTCATCGCCACGCAATCGCTGGGCGGGATAACCGCTGGGGCGTTCGGACACGTGCCAACAGTGTGAAGTTGTTTGCTCTGATGAGAAGCCTCACCTGACTGGATATCAGAGATCCTCCGATAGCCGACCCCGGCCTTCAGAAAATGGCCGCCCGGAGGCCCCCGATCGCGGAACGACCGAAATTTATCATGCCCGCGCCCTGAGCGAAGCGAGGATGTAGTCTTGGGCTGAGCCCGACAAATGGAGGGTGAGTTTGATAAATTTCAGCGCCCCGACCGGAGGGAGGAAGTAGTCTCCGGGCTGTGGAGCGAGCGGGGCACTCAGGCCATTTTCTGCCAGCCAAGCCCTTTTCGTCCATTTTGGGGCCGCCAAAATGGACACCGATCGGTGTAGGAGGCCCCCAACACAGGGGACTGCTTTCCCAGCATGGCGAAGCAGAGGGCAATCTACCGGCATGCAGATTGGCAGAGGTTCTTTACAAAAACAACTTCATACCATCGGACGCGTGCTTAACGTATTTCCACCACTTTACTTGGACAACACATCCACCACCCCCTGTGTCACTGACCGCGGCTTGTAGAGCGCGCCGCGGGCGAGGGCCACAGTGCCCTCACTCTTCTCACCCACCTCTTCCGGAATGGAGCCGAAGAGGGCCTGCGCCACGGCCGTGCTCCGGGTGGCCCCCACGCAGATCGTGTCGTACTCGTCCACGGCGTCGAGCAGGGCGTCCCGAATGTCGCCGTCCGTCACGAGCACCCGTTCCGCGTAGTCCCGTTGGATCTCGGCCTCCTTGGCCACCGACGCAATGAGGGCCCGGCCTTCGGCCTCAGGGTCGTATTCGCCGTCGTCCGCGGTGGCCTGCACGTTGAGGAGCGTCAGGTCGGCGTCCGGGTCGCTCCGGGCGAACTCCGCGGCCCGGCGCGCGGCGATCTGCGCGTACGGCCCCTCGCCCACCAGCGCGACGACGCGCCCGACGTGCTCGTCCGGCCCCTTCTTCACCAGCGTAAGCTCGCAGGAGGTTTCCTCCACGATCGGGTCGATGTTCGTCCCTAGAATGTGCTCGACCCGCTTGCGCTGGCCGCTCCAGCCGAGCACGACGTGCGAGGCCCGCTCCTCCTGGACGACATCCAGGACCGCGTCGCCCACGCTGCGCCCCACGAGGGCTCGCGTCCGGATGCCCACGCCCAGGTCCTCCGCCATGTCGCGGGCGTTCTCGAGGAGCTCCCGCTGGCGTTCTACCCGCTCCTCCTCGTACTTGATGCCCTGTTGCAGCGAGGTCTGCTGGGGCACCTCGATCACGCTGACAGCGATGAGCTCGGCCTCCTGGCCGTTGGCCCCGGCGTGGCCCGAGGCGATGGCCGCCCCGAGGCGCAGCAGAAAGCGCTCGGTGTTGGGGTTGGCGACCGGAATGACGACCCGGTACCGACCGCTCGGCGGTGCGCGGCGCCCGCCTTCCGCCGCGATGGCCTCCCCCACCAGGCTCGGCTTGACGGCGCGGGTGCGGGCGTAGGCCAGGTACCACACCACACCGACCAGAACGATGACGCCCCCAATCGCGAGCACGATCGGGCGCATCTGCCCGACGATGACGATACAGGACACAAATCCGAGAATTGGCACGATGGGATAGGCCAGGCCCGGCAGCCGGAACGCCGGGTCGTACGCCTCCGGCTCGGCCCGGCGCATGACGAAAACGGCCACGTGGACCAGGGCGTACGTCACCAGGTAGGCGAAGCTTGCCACGTCGGCCAGCGTCTCGATGCCGACGCCGAGGGCGATGAGCCCGAGAATGACGGCCCCGGTCACGAGGATGGCGCGGTAGGGCGTCCGGTAGTCCGGGTGAATGTTGTTGAGCCACGGCGTCAGGATCTTGTCCCGGCCCATCGCGAAGTTGACGCGGGCGGCCGAGAGGATCGACGCGTTGGCGCTGGACACCGTGGCCAGCACGGCCCCGATCACCATCATGAGCGCCCCGGCGGTCCCCAAGTACTGTTCCGCTACGTCGGCGACCGGAATGTTCGTATTCTCCGGAATGAGCTCGTTGATTGGCAGCACTCCGGTGGACACCAACATCACGAGTACGTAGAACACGGTGGGCGTGAGCACCGAGGCAATCATCGACAGCGGCAGGTTGCGCCCCGGATTTTTGATCTCCTCGGCGCTCGTGGCAATCACCTCGAAGCCGATGAACGTGACGTAGACGGTGGCGGCGGTGGAGGCGACGGCGCCCCACCCGTCTGGGTTGAAGGGACGGAACGTCTCCATGTCGACGTTGAACACCCCAAACACGAGGAAGACCAGAATAAACCCGATCAGCAGAATCACGATCAGGTTCTGGAGCGAGCCCGTTTCCTTGACCCCGCGATAGTTCACCCCCACCAGCAGCGCCGCCATGAGGAGCGCGGCGATGGCCACGCCGGTGTCGCCCAGGGGCACGAAGTACGTCAGGTACTGCCCAAAGCCCAGCATGTAGAAGGCCGTGGCGAACATGAGGCCGCCCCACATGCTCCAGCCCACGACGCTGCCAAAGAAGCTGCCGAGGGCGGTGTTGACGTAGTAGTAGCTGCCGCCGGCCCGGGGCATGCCGGTGGCCAGCTCCGAGAGGGAGAGGGCCGTCAGTAGGGAGACGAGGCCACCGATGAGAAACGAGATCATGCCAGCCGGCCCGGCGTTCTCGGCAACGATGCCGGGGAGCACGAAGATGCCCGCCCCGATCATGGTGCCGACGCCGATGGTATAGGCCTCCAGGAAGCCGAGGTCGCGGGCGAGCTCCTGAGACGAGGTGCCGGAGGTGGATGGAGAGCTAGTGGCTTCCAAGGCGGAACGGGAGCAGTGTAAGAGTCGCGAAGGGGGGCTCAGACAGCATGATCGCGGTTACTGTACACCTCCACGACACTGCCGTTCGCACGGGCTGTCAGGCGTTGGCAACGGAGCACGGAACGCCCAATCCAGCCCGGTGCGACCCGCGACACACGGGAAACGCGACGTGGCACGGCGTCTATTCGCTCCGGCGTCACGCAAGATGCAAGGGGAGAATGGAGAGTCAGACGAGGTCGTACTTCTGCCGCTTCTGGCAACGTGTGGTGGGGCGGTGCCGAGAGCATCGGCTGCCTCTTCGAGCGTCTCGGTCGTCGCCATGGCGCGGCGGAGGTGCGCTCCCCGGCATCTCCGGCGAGACGGGACGGCCTGCGACCACGGCGGACCTGACTCTTCCTTGTCCGATGCTCGACGCGGCACAGCGAGCGCGCGGCGAGTGGCAAGCGCGGTCCCGATGACGCCCGGCGCTCGCTCGTCTGCGGGGGCAACCGGGCCCCTACCGAAAGCGGACCGTAACCGTCCGCTGAGGCTCGATGTTGACGCCGGGCAGCGCATTGAGACTGTCGATGGCGGCCTGGGGAGACTCCGGCTGCTGGTCGTTAACCATGAGTTGAGCGAAGGCCGACGAGTCCCGCGCCAGGGTCCCGAAGTCCATTTCCATCAGTGTGATCGTCGATCCGGAGCGGTGCGTGGCGTTCGTCCCAACGATCTCTCCGTCGATGGTTACCGCTAGGCGGAATCCGGTATCTGTCATCATCTGACGCATCATGCGCAGTTGCTGATCCGAGGGCGGGCCTTCTCCCGGTGTGTTCATGGAGAACGAGTCCCCCGTCAGCCCTTCCTCCCCGGAGGTGTCACGCGGCATTGTGATGGTGAGCGTGGCCGGGGTGCCTGGCGTGAACGACATGTCGATCTGCGAGAGAAGCTCGGAGGGACCGCCCTCGCCACTCTTCTGGGAGGCGCGCTCCGGCATCACGTCGTCCGGGGAGGGGCTGAGCTGCGCCTCGTTTATGTTGCCGAAAGCGTAGACGGCCTGGTAGCCCTCCTTCTCGAGGGTGGAAATCATTTTCGTCGACTTCAGGCGCACCCCCGAGAGCGAGTCGGCCCGTGCCCGCACGTCTTTTTTGCTGAAGAGCTTCTGCGACGTACCCGTAGAGTCGCCCATCTGCTGCATTCCCCGCATCATCGACGCAAGCTTTGAGCTGACGGTCACGCGCTCGGTGATCGTACCACTGCCGTTAGGGCGGATGGTGACCGTCGAAGACATGTTCACGCACCCGATCACCAGCCCTGCGACGAGAAGAACTGAAAGCACTCGACGACGGATCATGGATCTGGCAAGTTTGGTGGCAGAGTCTGTGCGAGAGGGTGCAACCGTAGAGATGGGATGAAGATACGTGCGGAGACGAACGGATACAAGGTCCTTCGGGGCGATGGGAGAGGTCCTCGCCGAGGGACCGGTCGTGGTGGCGGTCGCGGCCGGGATTGCCTGGGGGCCGCGTCGCCGTAGCGCGGTGCTGCGGCACGCCATGTGGGTGGCCGCGTCTGCCGTGCCGATCGTCTTGCCCGTGGGCGGGGCGGTGCGGTTGGTCGCCCGTCGAGCTCAGCGCGCCAATCGAGCCGACGGATTCGCGGACGACCGTGCCCGCCGAGGGGGCCCCTGTGCTGGGCGCGGAAGCACAGAAACTCTCTACGCCTCTTGAATCACCCTTCCCTTCGGGGCGGCCGGGACAACTCCTCAAGGGTCCCTGCCGGACTCAGCATTTCCCTCGTCCACGGCGAGGAGGGCGAGAAGCACGTGAAGGGTGCTGGCCCCACAGCGCGTCGGAGCTGGCCACCCGGCCCGGGAAGCAGCCCCGGAGCAGGGCTGGACCCTGGAGAGAAGACGAGACACGGACGGCCCTGCGGCCTGGTCCTGGCGCCGGAAGGACGAACAACTGGGAGGATGCTGGACGGGACTGCTCACGGGGATGGCCGTGCCGGACTCCCCGGGTCAGAAGTGCCGGTTCCGCTTCGAAACGGGGGCCGGGTGCGTCGAGGGAGACCGCTCCTCCGAGCCTGATTCTGTTCCGAGCACACCTCTACTGCCGAGGAGCGTTCGTTCGCTCCTCGCCTCAGGATTGGGCTTCGTACGGCCCAAAGTGCTTCTGCGGCTCGTCGTAGCCGAGGAGGCGGGTCTGCACCCAGCCGACAGCGTGGTCCTGGAGCATGGCAAGCGACGGCACCATGAACATGAGCACGGCGGTGCCGAAGACGATGCCCACGCCTAAGCTCACGGCCATCGGGATCAGGAACTGCGCCTGCACGCTCTGCTCGATGATGATGGGGAAGAGGCCCAGGAACGTGGTCAGCGACGTGAGCAGGATGGGGCGGAAGCGCATCTGCCCGGCCCGCACCAGCGCGTCGGGCCAGTCGCTTCCCGTCGCGCGCTCCTCGTTGGCAAAATCGAGCATCACGAGGGCGTCGTTCACGATGACGCCGCTGAGGCCCACGATGCCGAAGACGCTGAGCAGGCCGAGCTGGATGTCGAGCAGCAGGTGGCCCAGGAGGGCCCCGATCCAGCCGAACGGAATGGTGCTCATGATGACGAGCGGCTGGAGGTAAGACCGGAAGGGAATGGCCAGCAGGGCGTAGATGGCGAACAGGGCCAGCAGAAAGCCGATGATGAGCGAACTCTGCGCCTTCCGCTGCTGCCGCTGCTGCCCGCCGAACTGGTAGGTCATCCCCGGGATCTCGCGCTGAACGTTGGGAAGCACGCTTGCCTTCAGGCTCGACGTCACAGCGTTTCCCGTCGTGACGCCCGGATCGACGTCGGCCGTCACCGTGACGACCCGGCGGCCGTCCTGCCGGTTGATCTGCGAGGGGCTGTAGCCAAACGACACGTTCGCCACCTCCTCCAGGGGCACCTGGGCCCCGGCGGCCGTGCGGATGCGGTAGTCGTTCAGGTCCTCGATGGAATTGCGCTGGTCGTTGGGCAGGCGGGCGTAGACGCGGACCTCGTTCTGCCCGCGCTGCAGGCGGTACGACTCGAGCCCAAAGAAGGCGGCGCGCACCTGGCCGGCGAGGTCCTCGAGCGAGAGGCCGAGCGTGCGGGCGCCCGGCTTTAGTTCCAGCTCCAGCTCGCGCTTGCCCTTCTCCTGGTCCGATTGGATGTCGAACACGCCCCCAAACCGACGCAGCGAGTCCTTCACGGCCGCCACCGTCCGGTCGAGCTTCTGAGACGTGGGGGCCGACAGCTCGACCGAGACCGGCTTGCCCACCGACACGACGTCGGAGGTGAAGGAGAGGGAGCGCACGTTGGGCACGCGGCCGGTCGCCTCCCGCCATTGCTCCTCAAACTGCGCGGACGTGATGTCTCGCTTCTCCGGGTCGATCATCTCGAAGCTGACCTCGGCCACGTTCGCCTTCGTGGCGGTAAAGCCGCCCTGGTCGGGGCTGCTGTTGGCCTGGGGCTGCCGGCCGACCGTCACGTACACGTTTTCGACGAGGGTCTGCCCGGCCTTCTCTTCGAGGTCCTGAATGGCCTCGTAGCCGGTCTCCTGCAGCCGGGCGGTCATGCGCTCGGTGGCCGCCGGCGTGGTGCCCACGGGCATCTCCAGCTGGGCCGTCACCAGCTTGCCCTGCACGCTGGGGAAGAAGGAGAACCCGATGTACCCGTTGCCGACGAAGCTGAAGGAGACGACGAGCATCGACACGCCCGCCACGATGGTGACGCCGTAGTGGCGGGTGGCAAAGCGGAGGGCCGTGGTGAGCGGGCCCCGCACGAACGTCCACAGCTGCGCGGCCACCCACCGCCGCACCCGGTTGAGCGTGCGGATCGCGAGGTTGGGCGTGCCCGCCTCCTGGTCCGGGCGCACCCCAGGAGTACTTCCTCCCTCGGACGTCTCTCGGTCGGGGCGTTCTGAGAGGTGGTACGGAAGAATAAGCAGGACCTCCACGAGCGAGAGCAGCAGGACGATGATGACGATCGTCGGGATGTCGCCCAGAAACTTGCCGATCGTGCCGCCGATGAAGAGCAGCGGCGTAAAGGCCGCGACGGTCGTCAGGACGGCGAAGATGACGGGGATGCCGACCCGCTGGGTGCCGCGGATGGAGGCCTCCAGCGGATCGCCCTTGTTCTCCTGCTCGGCGTACACGTTCTCGCCCACCACGATGGCGTCGTCGACGACGATGCCGATGGAGAGAATGAAGCCGAAGAGGGACAGCAGGTTGATCGACACGTCCAGGTACTGCATGACGATGAACGTGCCGCTGAACGACAGGAAGATGCCGACCGAAGTCCAGAAGGCCAGCCGGGGGGCCAGGAAGAGCGTAAGCGTGAGGATGACGAGCACGAGCCCCAGAATGCCATTTTCGATCAACAGGTTGAGCCGGTTGCGAAGGCTCTCCGCCTGATTCTGCCAGATCGAGGCCTGGACGCCGGCGGGGAGGGCGGCCTGGAGGTCCTCGTTGAGATACGTCTTGACCGTCTCCTCGATCTTGAGCACCTGCTCCTCGCCCGTGCGAAACACGTTGAGAATCGCGGCCGGCTTGCCGTTGAAGCGGGTGATGAGGTCGTTGTTTTCGGCGAATCCGTCCTGCACCGTCGCGATGTCGCCGAGGCGCACCTTCGTGCCGTCGTTGCGCGTGAGGGCAACGATGTTCTCAAAGTCCTTCTTCGTGTAGTTCTCCCCCTCTGTTCGAATGACGATTTCTTCTTCCTCCGTCTCCACGCTCCCGCCCGGCAGGTCGAGACTGCCCTCCCGCACGATCCGCGACACGTCGGCGAGGCTCATGTCGTGCTTGCGGAGGGACTCGCGGGACGCCTCCACCGAAATCTCGTAGTCCCGCACGCCCCCGATGCGCACAAACGAGATCTGCGGGTTGCGCGTGAGATCGTCTTTCACGCGCTGGGCGAGTTCCTTCAGCGTCCGCTCGCTGGCGTCGCCGTAGAGGGCGATCTGGAGCGCCTGCTGGCGGTTGGTCACCTCCGTGACGATCGGCTGTTCGGCCTCCGCGGGGAACGCAGTGATGCGGTCCACCTCCGACTTGATGTCGGTGCGGGCCCGCGAGAGGTCGGTGCCGCGCTTCAGCTCCGCGGTCACCACGCCGGCGTTCTCGGTGGCGGTGCCGAGGATGCGGTCGATGCCTTCGACGCCCTCGATGCGGTCCTCGATGCGGCGCACGATGGACTGCTCCACCTCCTCGGGCGAGCCGCCGGGGTAGGTGACCTGAATCTGCACCGCGTCGAGGCTGAACTCGGGGAAGACCTCCTGGACGGTCGTAAACGCCGCCGCCCCGCCGCCCAGGAGCAGCAACAGCATCAAGAGGTTGGCCGCCACGCCGTTGCGGGCGAACCAGGAAATCACTTTGTTCATCGGTTGAAGATCGGAAAATTCCAGATGGGCAGATTGGCGGAGGCGAGTGCCAAATTTTCAATCTGCGAATCTTCTATTGGCTCACGCGAACCTGCATACTATCGGTTTGGACGCGCAGATCGGTCGTGATTACGCGGGTGTCCGGGTCGAGCGTCGAGGCGAGATAGGTTTTTTCCTCCACCGTCTGGATCGGCTCGACCGTGCGCTCGACCAGCATCGAGTCGCC
>JBDGQM010000114.1:8952-11488 GCA_042219065.1 Salinibacter sp.
TTTCCTCCACCGTCTGGATCGGCTCGACCGTGCGCTCGACCAGCATCGAGTCGCCGACGGCCGTCCACACGACCGGGGGCTGGTCCGGCGCGCGGGTGTGGACGGCGCGGCGCGGCACCGCGTGATAGGTCCCGTCCCGGCGCCCTTCAATGTCGACCGTCGTGTACGTCCCGATGGCCAGGGGCGGACGCGTCCGTTCGGGCGGCTGCTCGGGCCGCCGCGACGCCACCGTCGGCGTCTGGCTGTACGGGTCGGGCACGCGCACCACCACGTCGATCGTGCGGGTCTGCGTGTCGATGGCGCCCTCGACCCGGTGGACCCGCCCCTCCCATGAGAACGTCTGGTCGCCGTACGAGCTCGTCACGGTGGCCGAGAGCTGGGCGTCCGAGGGCTGTCCGCTCATCGCCCAGAGGTTTTGGATGAGCGCGGCCTTGCGGGAGGGGAGCGAGACCACAATTTCCGCGGCCTCCGTGCCGTACACGGTGGCCACGGGCGTGCCGGGCGCCACGTACGCCCCGAGGTCGGCCTGCTTGGTGCGCACCATGCCGTCGAACGGCACCTGAAGCCGCGTGCGCTCGAGATTGGTCTTCGCATTTTTGAGGGCGGCCCGGGCGCTTTCGAGGTTCGACTGGGCTTGGGCCAACTGGGGCTCGTTGAAGACAAGCCGACCGAGCTCTGTGCTGTCGGGCTCGGGAACCGCCCCCGTGCGGTCCTCGATGCGCTGGTAGTCCTCCCGCGCCGCTCCGGCCTCCTCCTGGGCCTGCAGGAGCTGCACCTTCGCCTGGGTCACCTGCGCCTGGGCCTGCTGCACGGCGCTCTGGTAGTCGGCGGGATCGATGCGGGCCAGCGTCGCCCCGGCCTCAAACCGACCGCCGCTCACGAGCGCATCGGAGACGTCGACGAGGCGCCCGCCCACCTCCGCCGTCAACTGAATCTCCCGGACGGGCCGAACCGTGCCGGTACCGCGCACGAGCAGGCTTCCCGCCCGCACCTCGACCGGCGTCGTCGACACGAGGGGCGACTGCGGGGGCGGCTCGCTCGTCTCCGGCTCCGGGGCGAACACGGTGAGCAAAACGATCACGAGGGTGGCACCGAGAAGGATGCTCCCTCCGATAAGGGGCCACTTGAGGCTGCTAAAGTCCATAGATCGAATGGGTCAGTCGAAATAGAGAGCGCCGACGGGGCAAACGATCGTCGGCTACTGCAAGAGGCGCGGATCGTCGGGCGACTCGGCGTCCGTCCAGGGGCCGCCGAGCGCACGGTGGAGCGCAAGGCGCGCGTTCACGACGGCCAGCCGCACCCCGGCGAGGCGCGTCTGCGCCTGCACGAGGGTCCGCTCGGCGTCGAGGAGCGACAGCACGTCGCCCACGCCCCGCTCGTAGCGATCCCGCTGGGTCTGGACCGCATTCTTGGCCGTCTCCACCTGCTGCTGCACCTCGCGGTACCGTTGCCGCTGCTTCTCGTACGCTACCAGGGACGCCTTCACTTCCTGGAAGGCGGTGAGGACGGTTTGCTGGTAGGTGGCCGCCTGCTGCTTGTAGCGCGCCTCCGCGGCGCTCAGGTTGGCGCGGAGCCGCCCGCCCTGAAACAGGGGCGCCGTCAGCTGGCCGACGAAGGTTGCGAAGGCCTGACCCGGGTCGACGAGATCGGTGAGCGCGCTGCTTTGCGTGCCGCCCTGGCCGGTCAGCGAGAGGCTCGGCAGCATCTCGGCCCGCGCCACGCCGATCTCCTGCCGGGCCGCCTCCAGCCGGAGCGCCGCCCCCCGCACGTCGGGCCGCTGCATCAGCAGGTCCGACGGGAGGCCCGCAGGGACCGGCTCGGGGGCGAGGGGCACCGTCATCGAGTCGGGGAGAAGGGCGCGCTGCTCCCCGGCGAAGCGGCCCAGGAGCGTGGCGAGGCGGCTCTGCGCCTCGTACAGCTGGTTCTCCAGCGCCGGCTGGTCCGCCTGGGCGGCCTGCAGGGTCTGTCGGACCGTGTAGAGCTGAAACGACGGCACGAGGCCGCGGGCGTAGCGGTCCTCTGTCACGTTCACGCGCTCCTTCAGCAGACCGATGGCTCGCTGCCCGAGACGCACCTGTCGCTGCAGGGACGCGATCTGTGCGTACGTCGAGATCGTCTGGCTGATGACCGAGAGGCGGGCGGTCTGCAGGTCCGCGGCCGTCGCGAAGTACTGGCTGAGGGCCGCCTTTCGCTGGCTGCGCACGCGGCCCCAGAAGTCGATCTCGTACGAGAGGCCCAGTGAGGCCTGGTAGTCGGTAAACTCGAAGCGATCCGGACCGCGTCCCCCACCGATGGCGCCCCCGATGCCCGTGTTGGCGGGCTGGTTCTGGTAGTTGCCCTGCGCGTTGGCCGTGACGCTGGGAAAGAGCGGCGCGCGGGCGATCCGAAACTGCGCGGCCAATTCTTCAACGCGCGCCTGGGCCGACTGGAGGTCGAGGTTGGCGGCGAGGGCGGTGTCGACGAGGGCCGTGAGGGCCGGGTCCTCGTACGCGGTCCACCACCGGGTGGCGTCGTACGCAGTCGTATCGGTGGCCAG
>JBDGQM010000115.1:0-5459 GCA_042219065.1 Salinibacter sp.
GGAAGGCCTGTTCGAGCGAGAGCAGCGTCTCGTTGACCGCCGTCGTTTCCTCCGGCCCCTCCCGAAGGCTCAAGAAGGCGAAGAAGGGGACGTTTCGCTCTCTGCGGAGTCTGACCGGAGCCACCCGTGTTCGCGGAGCCGGGTCCAGGCGGCGGCGATCTGCTCCGCGGAGAAGCGAGTGGCCGTCCGGCGGCTCCAGTCGTGCACGGTCCGCACCACCGGCGTGGGTGCCCGACGGGCCTCCGGGTCGTGACGCACGATCCAGAGCACCGTCGCAAGACGCTCCAGGGCTTCGTCCGACGGGGCCTCGCCGATCACCTGCCGCGTGCGGCGGAGCCGGGTCGCGGCGTCCGGCGCTGAGGACACAGTCGCCTCCGCCCGAGTTACGGCGGCCGGGCGAGGACGAAGGCGCTCTTCGTCGTCGGTCGACGTCCGGTCCAGGAAGTGGCCGTCCATCCGGTCGAGGACGGCGTCGAGGCCGGACGCCTGCAGGCCGTGCGGGGCGGGCTCGAAGCAAAGGTGGAGGGGTTCGCCCGCACACTGGAGCAGGTACGCGAGGTTGTGTGTCGCGTGGATCGTAGGGGCCTCGTCTCCGCCCCCGCAGGCGTCGAGGAGCAGAAGCAGCAGTGCCCGTCCCTGCGTCAGATCAGGGGCGGCTGAGGGAGGTTCCGCATCTTCGGCCCCGGGGTCGTCGGGAGGCGCCGAGGACCGGGGGGCAAAGAGGAGCACGCGCGTATCGGAGAGCGGCGCAAGTCGGGATGTCAGTATCGGCCGCACGTCGGTCCAGTCGAGCCCGCCCCCGCCGCACCCGAGGGCCGGAACGGCGAGGGAATCAATGGCGCGGGCCTGCACCGTCGCGGCCACCTCCGCGACGCCCGCCTCGATGTGGTCGCGGCCCGAGAGATCGCTCCAGTGCTGTTTCGTCACGACGTTCAGGACGTAGCGGGGCCGGTCCGCGTCGCCGAACAGGCCCCCGCGATCGTGAACCAGCACCGTCCCGGGTGCCAGCGGATCGGGGGTGCAGGCCGCCTGGTACTGCTCGTGGTTCTCCGGAAACCGGGTCTTGAACTGGCGGGACAGCCCCCGCTTCATGACGCCGACCCCGTTGACCGGGTTCACGAGGGCCGCCACGTCGGCCGCGAACAGGTCGCCGCGCGTGATCTCAATCATGCATGTGGGAACGGACGTGTGAGATAGAGGGAGGGACATCCCAAACACAAAACGCCTCCCGCCACGGCAGGGACGGGAGGCGCACGGGTTGAAACGACGGGCGGATCCCTACGCCTGGAGCGCGGCCTCCAGCTCCTCTTCCTCCTCCGCCTCGTAGGCGTCCGACGGCGGGCAGGAGCAGAACAGGTTGCGGTCGCCGTACGCATCGTTCACGCGGCGGACGCTGGGCCAGAACTTGTTCTCGCGGACCCACTCGGTCGGGTACGCCGCGGTTTCGCGGCTGTAGGCCTGATCCCACTCGTCGGCCACCACGAGCTCCGCGGTGTGGGGCGCCTGCTTGAGCGTGCTCTCGTCGACGTCGAATGTGCCATTCTCCACGGCTTCAATCTCGCTGCGGATCGACTTGAACGCCGTGCAGAGGCGATCCAGCTCCGCCTTCGACTCGCTCTCGGTCGGCTCCACCATGAGGGTGCCCACCACCGGCCAGGACATGGTGGGGGCGTGGAAGCCGTAGTCCATAAGCCGCTTTGCCACGTCCTGCTCGGTCACGTCGAGCTCGTCCCGGAACGGGCGCAGGTCGAGGATGAACTCGTGCGCCACCCGGTCATTCGACCCGCGGAAGACGATGTCGTAGTGGTCCGACAGCTGATCGGCCACGTAGTTGGCGTTCAGGAGGGCCGTCTTCGAGGCCTTCGTCAGGCCGTCGGGGCCCAGCAGCTTGATGTAGGCCCACGAGATGAGCAGGATGAGGGCGCTGCCGTAGGGGGCCGCGGCGATGGCGGGAATGCTCTCGTCGCCGCCCGTCTCCACCACGGGGTGGCCGGGGAGGAAGGGGGTCAGGTGCTCGGCCGTGCAGACGGGCCCGACGCCGGGTCCGCCGCCGCCGTGCGGAATGCTGAACGTCTTGTGCAGGTTGAGGTGGCACACGTCCACGCCGTACTCGCGGGGGCGGCAGAGGCCCACCTGCGCGTTCACGTTGGCGCCGTCGAGGTAGACCTGCCCGCCGTGCTCGTGAACCACGTCGCAGATGTCTTCGACGTGCTCCTCAAAGACGCCGTGGGTGGACGGGTACGTAATCATCGCGGCGGCGAGGCGGTCGCTGTTGGCCTCGGCCTGCGCGCGCAGGTCGTCGAGGTCCACGTCGCCGTTGTCGTCGCAGTCGATCGTGATCACGTCCATCCCGGCCATGTTGGCGCTGGCGGGATTCGTGCCGTGGGCCGACTCCGGCACCAGGCACACGTCGCGCTGCTCCTCGCCGCGGGCCTCGTGGTAGGCCTGAATGATGAGCAGCCCGGTGTACTCGCCGGACGCGCCGGAGTTGGGCTGGAGCGACACGTCGTCGAAGCCCGTGATCTCCGTCAGCTGATCCGACAGTTCCTCGATCACTTGATGATAGCCCTCGGCCTGCTCCTTCGGAGCGAAGGGGTGCAGGTTGGCAAACTGCGGGTTCGAGATCGGCTCGAGGGCCGCCGTCGGGTTCAGCTTCATGGTGCACGACCCGAGCGGAATCATGCTGTGGACGAGGGAGAGGTCCTTGTCCGCCAGGGAGTGCATGTAGCGCGTGATCTCCTCCTCGGAGTGGTACGAGTTGAAGACCGGGTGGTCGAGGTAGCTCGTGCGGCGCGGCACCGGTCCGTCGTAGCCACTCTCCAGGTCGGCGGCAATGTCCTCGGCGTAGCGGCGCTGTCCGTTCGTGGCGCCGAAGACAGTGAAGAGGGCGTCCAGATCCTCGGCACTGGTCGTCTGGTCCAGGGCCACGCCCACCGACCCGTCGTCGTAGTAGCGGAGGTTGAGCTCGTGGGCCCGGGCCCGCTCGCGGACCTGATCCTGCGTCGCGTCCTGCAGGTCCACGCGCAGCGTGTCGAAGAAAGCATCGTGGCGGACGGTGTGGCCGAGCCGGGTGAGCCCCTCCGCCAGCGTCTTCGTGAGGTCGTGGATGCGGGTGGCAATGTCGCGCAGCCCGTCCGGCCCATGGTACACGGCGTACATCGACGCCATGACGGCCAGCAGCACCTGGGCGGTGCAGATGTTGGAGGTGGCGCGGCCCCGTCGGATGTGCTGCTCGCGCGTCTGCAGGGCCATGCGGAGCGCCATCTCGCCGTCGGCGTCCTTGGTAACCCCGATCATGCGGCCGGGCACTTGCCGCTGAAAGCGCTCGCGGGTGGCAAAGTAGGCGGCGTGCGGGCCGCCGTAGCCCATCGGCACGCCGAAGCGCTGCGTAGAGCCGACGACCACGTCCGCCCCCCACTCGCCCGGCGCCTCCAGCAGCGTCAGGCTGAGCAGATCGGCGGCCACGGCCACGTACGCGTCGGCGTCGTGCGCCCGCTCCGCCACGTCCCGGTAGTCGCGCACCGCCCCGTCGGTGGTCGGGTACTGCACCAGCGCGCCGAACGTATCGTCGCCGAAGACGAAGTTCGCCGGGTCCTCCACGATGATGTCGACCCCAATGGGCTCGGCGCGGCCCTTGATCACCTCAATCGTCTGCGGGTGGCAGTCCTCGGACACGTAAAAGGTGGAGGCATCGCTGCGGCGGTCGACCCGCTCCAGCATCATCATCGCCTCCGCGGCGGCGGTCGCCTCGTCGAGCAGCGACGCGTTGGCGATCTCCATGCCCGTCAGGTCGATCGTCATGTCCTGAAAGTTGAGGAGTGCCTCCAGGCGGCCCTGCGCGATCTCGGACTGGTACGGCGTGTACTGCGTGTACCAGGCGGGATTCTCCAGGATGTTGCGCTGGATCACGGGCGGGGTGTGGGTCCCGTGGTAGCCCATGCCGATGAAGGAGCGCCAGTTTTCGTTTTTCTCGCCGGCCGCCTCGGCGTCCGCCAGGACCTGCTGTTCGGTGATGGCGGGCGGGAGGTCGAGCGGGTCGTCGGTCCGGATCGAGTCCGGAATCGTCGCGTCGACGAGCGCGTCGAGCGACTCGTAGCCGAGCGTGTCGAGCATCGCGTCCACGTCGGCGTCGGTGGGGCCGATGTGACGCTGCGCGAACGTGTCGGTAAACGAAAGGTCAATGGACATCAGGCCAGAGGGGGGTCGGTGAAGGGAAAGCCACAGAGCATATCATTCGCTCAAGCACGTGTATGCTGCACAGGCGCGCGATGTTGTCCGGAATTGCTGAAAAGGCTGCAACAGACGCAGGGACGACGCCCGACCTTCAGTGGCAGGGCGGCACCAGACCGCTGTGCGTTCAGGCATCCGGATGGTGGACAACTACTTTGCCAATCTGCTCGCCGGCTTCCGCGTAGGCGTGGGCGTCGCCGATCTCATCGAAGGCAAAGCTTCGGTCGTCCACCAGGGGGCGCAGGTGGCCCTCCTCGACCAGCGAGGCCGTCCATTCCAGAATTTCACCGTGGTGAGCCCGGTCGAAGTCGTGCAGCATGGGGATCAACATCGACACGAGGTGGAGCGACAGGCCCTTCTGCTGGGCGGGACGGAGGAGGTTTTCGCCGGCCGCCCCAACCGTGGCGACGGCGCCGTTCAGACGAGCGGCCTCGATGGAGCGACGGAGGTTTTCGCCGGCCACTGTGTCGAACACGAGATCGAAGCCCTCCCCCCCAGTGCACCGCTCCACGTACGCCTCGATCGATTCCTCTTCGTAGTTGATGAGCATGTCGGCCCCGAGGTCGGCCCCGATCTCGAGCTTCTGCTGCGACGAGGCCGTCACGGCGACCTCGCAGTGGCGCCACTTGGCGAGTTGCAGGCCCACGTGCCCCACGCCCCCGGTGGCGCCGTGGACGAGGACGCGCTGAAGCGTGCGCGCGTTCCCCTTGTCGAGAACCCCCTCCCAGGCCGTTAGGGCCACGAGCGGGAGCGCGGCCGCCTCACCGAACGAGAGCGGATCGGGCATCGGGGCGAGCAGGCGCGCGTCGCAGGGCATGTAGTCGGCCAGGGCGCCGTGGGGGGCGCCGGGGAATCCGCCCGCGCACCCATATACGGCGTCGCCCGGGGCAAAGTCGGAGACCTCTGCGCCTACCGCCTCGACGGTCCCGGCCACGTCGCCGTGCAGCACGGCGGGCTGCGGCGGGCACAGGGCGGCCGCGTCGCCCCGCCGGATCTTGTAGTCGACGGGATTCACGCTCGTGGCGTGGACCCGGACGAGCACCTGGTGAGCATCGATCTCGGGCACGGGCTGCTCTCGTGGTTCGAAGACCTCGGGCTCCCCGAAGTCGTCGAGGACCCAGGCGTTCATGGTTGAGGGAGTGGACATGAGAGCTGGAGAAGATGTAGTGGGCTGTCAATACTTTGTTGGTGTGGTGCGCGATCTCAAAACCCGAATTAAGGGCACGTCA
>JBDGQM010000116.1:0-2920 GCA_042219065.1 Salinibacter sp.
CGAGCTGCGTCACGTTCAGGTTGCCCAACAGGCATACGCCGCCGACGGGGAGGACTTGCTCGCCGCAATTGTGGACGTAGACCCCATTGGCATCGAAGCTATGTACCTCTTCGACGGTCGAATCGTAGACCGGCTCCGTGCCATCCTGCTCGACGGACTGAACCGTAGCGACAAAGCGCTCACGGTTCATGGCCCGCATGTAGCTGTCGAGAGCGGTATCCAGGCGATCTTGCTTTCCGTCATGCGCAAACCCAACGCGGTCCGCGAACTGCTGGAGGTTGTCGTTGCTGATTACGAGCTCATGCTGCGCCTGGATGTTGTAAAGGTCCGTGCCTCCTTTGCCATTCGGAAGTTCGCGTTCGCCTTCCTCACGGCGGTTCTGATAAATGGTCGAGGCTATTCCCAGGCGAAGTAGCATCCGCTGGACGGCCTTCAGTCGGTCCAGATCGCTTTGAGGAAGCCGAACAGACACCCCCTTCGTCTGGGAGCCCTGAACGCTTCCGTCAGCATCGAAAAACCCTCTCAGGAATCCACGATAGAATTCCGAAGATGCCTCCTCGACCTTCGGGCCGATGCTCTTGTTGGTCAAGTCGAAGCGCTCCAGCATCCGATCAATGGCCGCGAGACCCAAGCGATGTTCGTTTCTCTCGTCTAGAGAGTGCCATCCGCTAAAGTCGGAGCGCTTATCCATGGGCTGCACGCACTTCTTGACTTCCCCCCGAATAGAAGCAGAATGGCCGTCCTCCCAAACAGACAGAACGGGTCCGTTGAAGCCGACACTCCCATCACCAACGAACAGTCCGGCAAGATACCCCTCTTTAGCATCGCCAGCCCCGCTCCAGGAAGCAGCATCTCTGTGGTTGTGGAGAACGACCTTATCCCCGGGCTCAAGGTTTTGCGCCTCTCTCCACTCCTTCTCAATGGAGTATCGACTTACGTCTGTAGCAACCCGAACCTCATGGTCCTTCGTGAGACGGAGTTCGTAGCCTTCTTTCGTCTCCAGGCGAAGAACGTCTTTCGTCCCCGTTTGGAAGAAGTTCGTCGCCGGGTATACTTCGCCATCCACAACGGCCTCGAACGGCTCATCGAGCAACTGTCTTACCTGACGGGGACCAGTGCTCGTCATAATCCAGGTGTCCCCCGTCACGCAGGGATTGGTTGCGTTGATGTGCTCGACGTAGTTGAGATTGTTTTCCTTATTGATCGTGTCGACGAATATGACACCCGGCTCATTTCGTTCGTACGTCGAGTTCATGATCTTGTCCCAGATCTCCCGCGCCTCGTAGACGGCGGGCTCGCCGGTGGCCGGGTCGCGCCACGTCTTCACGGTGCCGCCCTTCTCCTGGTAGGCCTTCAGGTTGCCGTCCCAGTGCTCCTTGTAGAACTCCTTCTCGTTCTCGTAGTCCGGGAAGCGGAGCGCCCATTTGTCGTCGTTCCGCACCGCCTCCATGAACGCGTCGTTGACGAGCACCGACATGTTGAACTTGTGGAGGCGCCCGGGCTCCTGCTTCGCCTCGATGAACTCGATCACGTCGGGGTGCCAGATGCCCATCGTCACCATCTGCGCGCCCTTCCGGATCTTGTCCTTCACGTCGTCGCGGTCGGACTTCATGCCGGAGCCGGCGACGATGGTGGCGGCCTGCTTATTCCAGACGTCGAGCATCTGCACCGCCCCGGGCGTCATGGAGCCGACGCCGCCGATGCGCGCGCCGCGGGGGCGCATGACGTGGGCGCAGAAGCCGTAGCCGCCCTCGGAGGCGAGGATCTTGGCCTGGCGGGTCAGCTCCGCCTGGATCTCGTCCATCGAGTCCTGGTCATATCCTTGAAAACCACTGACAAAACAATTAATTAGCGTGGCTTTGCCAAGGCCCGTGCCCGCATTCGCAAAGATGCGGCCGCCGGGGGTAAAGGGGAACGGGCCGGTGTCCAATCCCTGCCCGCTCAGGAGCTGATAAAAGCGCTGGGTCCACACGGCCGGATCGTCTTCGACCGAGGCCATGGCCCGCGCATTGCGGTACCAGGTGTCCGGCACGCGGTCGTCGGTGCCGTATTGATAGTTCTGTTCGTAGACCTCTTCGGAAATATCCGTTTCGAAGATGTCCTCGTTCGTCCGATCGTCCGTAATGAGGTCGCTCTCCGAAAGCGAATACTGACCCGATCCGTTTTTGGCCGGCTGGGTTGAGACGCTCAGTCCATTGGACGCGTGTCCGTTGGAGGATTCCTGAGGGGAGGCAGTAACGTCGGAAGAAGACTCGGTTGACGAGGAGGATGTCTGGGACATAACGGGGCGCTCGAATGAAATAAAAGACCTCGGACGGTTGGGCGCGTTGAGGGCCGGGGCGCGCTGGGGAGAAGTGATTTTAGACGGGCGGGGCACATTCGTGCAGCGGGAGCAGACCACACAGAATGCCCTACCAGCGCCAACGATCAGTTCTACGTCGCGGACCACGTACCCTTGTAACGCGCAGGGTCCTCCTGCCGACCCCGAAGGGAAACCAGGAGGCGTGATCGCTCTTCGAGCGGGCATTCGGGCTTTCACCGTTGCCCCGAACGCTTTCGGGGCCGGAGTTTCACCGGGCTTTCCCCGAGACACGGCCCCGATGGCAGTCGGGACCGCCGCCGTGCCACGATAGCACGACCCCGAAGAGGATGTGCTCAATAAGCGTGCTATGTACGGTAGGTTTCCGGCGTCAAAGTATCAAGCGGGCACCGATAGGTGCTGTTATTGTTGAGCCGTAAGGAACTCCGTTCAGCGCCGACAAACGGTGGTTGAGAGGCAACCCTTCTTCTGTGAATTCTTCAGCCCGCTCGCTTGGGGCGCCAGCTTGCAACGCCCTTCTGTTCTTTGCATCCGTACCTCACAGCCAGTGAGCCGAGAAATTGCAGGCTCAGATTGTTCTTTGAATAGAACTACCTGCTG
>JBDGQM010000117.1:0-3506 GCA_042219065.1 Salinibacter sp.
TGTGCGCAGAAACGCCATCCGTCATTTCCCAATCGTCTTCCCGTCCCCGGCCATGTTTGGCGACTTTGTGCCGCTGTTTCTCATGATTGCGCTGGCCCTTGGACTGGCCCTCACCCTGCTGGCGGCTGCCGCGTACGTGGGGCCCAGCCGACCCAGCGGAACGAAGACCATGCCCTACGAGAGCGGCATGGACCCGGTCGGCAGCGCCCATGAGCGCTACTCGGTCAAGTTCTACCTCGTGGCCATGATCTTCATCGTGTTCGACGTGGAGGTCGTGTTCATGTGGCCGTGGGCCGCCAGCTTTCACGACTTCGTGGACAGCGGCGCGGCACTTGGGTCGATTGTGGTCATCTCTCTCTTCACCATTATTCTTCTCGTGGGGCTTCTCTATGACGTGAAGAAGGGCGGACTGGACTTTGAAAAGTGAGCGCCCGCCGACACTACGGGAGGGATCACAGCCTCGCGCGTCGCAGTCGAGGCGAGGACTGACGAGAAAATCACTGCACCCGTCCGCCGTTGGTCTGCGGACGAAGGGTTGATGCGAGCAGTGAGCGGTCGCTGGCGAATGTTGACGCACGTCGTAATTTCATGCGGGACGGAAACAGGAGGGGAGCCTGCGTCATTTAGATCGCCCGACAAAGCAAACTCGGTCGCGCGTCCCTCGGCACGACGGACATCTGCTGGACCGCCGGATCTCTCCCAACCGCCTACATACTGCCATGGCTGGAACGTCTTCTGGAAGCAACGGGCAAGGCTTTTTCACCACCCGCGTCGATGCCTTTTTGAACTGGGCTCGCTCGAACTCCATGATGCCCATGCCGATGGGGCTGGCCTGTTGTGCCATCGAGATGATGGGCTTTGCGGGTCCGAAATACGACTCGGCCCGCTTCGGCAGCGAGGCGATGCGGTTCTCCCCGCGCCAGGCCGACCTCATGATCGTGGCCGGCTGGTGCTCCTACAAGATGAGCCACGCCATCCGCCGCGTGTGGGACCAGATGGGCGACCCCAAATGGTGCGTCGCGATGGGCGCCTGTGCCTCCACCGGCGGCATGCATCGCTGCTACGGCGTGGTGCAGGGCGTCGACAACTTCCTGCCCGTCGATGTCTACATCTCGGGCTGCCCGCCGCGCCCCGAGTCGGTGCTGCACGCCCTGATGGACATTCAGGAGAAGGTGCGCAACGAGTACTCCGTCGTGCAGGACTACACGCACGGCGCCGCCGACGCGCGGGCCCCTATCATGCCGGAGAACACGGACCGGTTCCCGGGCCAGCTCGAAAAGCCCCAATCCCCGGACGTGACGCTCGAGGCGCCGGACACGGCGACTGACGACGCCGATGATGCGTCGACGGCGCCGGAGCCCGTCGTCGCGTAGCTCCGCTGGTTCGCTGCGTGTTTCATCGACGGCGCCCCACCGCAACGTCCCAAGCCCCTGCCTCGCCGATGAGCAAGCCTGACGACCCCCACGCCTCGGATCCCAAGGATCCCGAGGAGCTTCGCTTTCACTACACCCCGACCCACGAGCCGCATCCTGAGCGGGAGACCGATAATCCCCACGCGAAGGATACGACCCGCGTCCCCGACGTCATCGATGCCCTGCGGGACCAATTCGGGGCCGACGTCCACGACATCGAGCGGTACGCCAACGAGGACACCGTGTACGTGGAGAAGCGTCGCATCCGGGAGGTCTGCCGCTTCCTCAAGGAGGAAGAGAACTTTGACTACTTCGTGGACCTCGGCGGCATGGACCGCTTCACCGAAGAGGACCGGTACGAGGTCTTCTACAACATTGTGAGCACCGAGCGGCAGAAGCGCATCCGCCTCAAGGTGCGGGTCGACGAGGCCGACATGCGGGTGCCGAGCGTGACGGAGGTCTACCGCGCCGCCAACTGGAACGAGCGAGAAGCCTACGACATGTTCGGCTTCACGTTCGTCGACCACCCGGATCCTCGGCGCATGTACATGCCGGAGGACTTCGACTACCACCCGCTGCGCAAAGAATTTCCGCAGCTCGGCGTGCCGGGCTCCCTGCCCCTGCCGCCGCAGACCCCGGACGGCGAGCTTACGATGGACCCCTTCGCCGCCGCCCACGGCTCCCAGCCCGCCAAGAGTTACGAGGAGCCGTCCACCGATTCCGACTCCGAATAGCGTTGGAACGTTGCAACATTCAACGTTCGAACGTTCTAGCGCACAGACGCACACGCAGTATGGCTCAGCCTCAGAAACCCGACTTTCCCGGGCACGACCTTGGCGACCAGTTCCGGTTCTGGCCGAAGCACAACGAGAAGATCTACGAGCGGCTGGAGAGCAAGCACGCGTGGCTCGAAGAGAAACAGGCGGCCGCGCGAGGCGACGGGGAGCCGCCCGCGACCCAGAAGTCCGAGGTGGATCCGCTGGAGAACGAGATGATCCTCAACATCGGCCCGCAGCACCCGGCCACGCACGGGGTCCTGCGCTGCGTCGTGAAGCTCGACGGGGAGACCATCGAGAAGTCGGTCCTCGACATCGGCTACCTGCACCGCGGCATCGAGAAGCTGGCCGAGTCGAAGACGTACCAGGAGTTCATGCCGTACACCGACCGCATGGACTACCTGTCGCCCTACTCCAACAACGTGGCGTGGTGCCTGGCGGTGGAAAAGCTGGCCGGCATCGAGGTGCCGGAGCGCGCGCAGTGGATCCGCATGATCATGAGCGAGCTGGCGCGCATCTCCTCCCACTGCCTCTGGCTGGGCGTGGGCATGATGGACGCGGGAGCGGTGTCCGGATTCGTCTGGACCTTCCAGGAGCGAGAGGAGATCTATTCGATCATGGACGAGGTGGCCGGCGCCCGCTTCACGGTGAGCCACAGCCGCATCGGCGGCGTGGCCAGCGATTTCTCGCCGCGGGCCATCGAGATGATCCGCGACTTCATCGAGAAGTTTCCGAGCCGAATCGAGGGCTGGGAGGGCCTGCTCAACAAAAATCGCATCTGGATCGAGCGCAACAAGGGGGTGGGACGCCTCACGAAGGAGGAGGCCCTGGAACTGGGCGTGACGGGGCCGAACCTGCGGGGCTCCGGCGTGCCCTACGACGTGCGCCGCTTCGAGCCGTACCTGAAGTACGACGAGGTCGACTTTACCATTCCGGTGCGCGAGGCGGGCGACTGCCTGGCCCGCTACTTCCTGCGCCTCGACGAGATGAAGCAGAGCGTGCGCATCATCGAGCAGTGCCTCGACCGCATGACCGAGGGTCCCATCCGCTCCGACGACGCGAAGGAGGCCTACCCCTCGAAGGAGGAGGTCTATTACTCGATGGAGGGCATGATCCACGACTTCATGTACACCGACGTGGGCACCGTCCCCCCCAAGGGCGCGCACTCCTACCACGCCATCGAGGGGCCGAAGGGCGAGCTTGGCTTCTACCTCACGTCCGACGGCACCGGGCGCCCCTGGCGCGTCCGCATCAACGCCCCGTCGTTCACCAACCTGCAGGCCATGGAGTACATGATGGAGGGCTCCCTCGTGGCCGA
>JBDGQM010000118.1:0-14197 GCA_042219065.1 Salinibacter sp.
TCCAGGCCTACTGCGACGCGGTCGGGGCGAATAGCGGCGCTATGATGCAGTCCGTGACTGTCACCGATTCGCTCCTGGAGCAGCGGTGGAATAATCAGTACAATGGGGCTCCGAAGAACCGCGTCCGCGACTACGTGCGTGTGAGCGACCTCGATGCGTCCGACCTCGACTACATTCCCGAGGGGGCACACATTGAATTGACGCCCGAGCACTACGCCGAGGACGGCATCAACCGGTACGTCAAGGTCGACGAGACCCTGTTGGACCTGCTCGGATTCTGGGTCGCGGAGGGCTCGTGCTCCCCCCGAAATGGCATCCGTCTCGCCCTTGATGAGAAGCATGAGGACCTTGTGGAGAAGTACCGGGATGCCTTCGAGCACGTGTTCGGGCGCCGGGCGAAGTACAGCGCGTATGAGGATCGGGTCGGCGAGGTGAAGCTCGTGAACCGCGCCGCGGCGCTCGCGTGGCAACACGTCTTCGGGTGCGATGCGAGCTCAGCGGCGGAGAAGGAGATTCCCGATCTCGTCTTCAACGTGTCCACCGAGTCCCAGAAGGCCTTCCTTCGGGGGTACCTGCTCGGCGACGGTACCGTTCGTGATCGTAGTCTTCAGTTCGCCACCGTCTCGCGAGATCTTGCAAGTGGACTGATGTATCTCCTGTCGGGGCAGGGGATCGTTGCCTCGCACTCTGTCGTGGAGGCCGACGATCGGGCGGAGCGAACGTTTCGGGGCGACACGATCACCACAGTGAATGACGTCCATACTGTGGCTGTGTCGGCCACCTCCGACCTCGCGACGCTACGAGAAGTTTGGCAGGACCATCCGAACGCTGGTCGGCTGGCTGATGGATTCGATGATCGCGACTCACGAGATGGGATGCGGCCGTACGAGAATATTTCGGGGGATCTCGTGGCTCTGGAGGTCCGGTCCGTGAATCCGGTGGAGGCGACCAACAATTATGTGTACGATTTTTCCGTCGAAAAGGACGAAAACTTTGTGTCAGGTATTGGTGGAGTAGTTTGTCACAATACGGACGCGGATGTCGACGGAGCGCATATCCGGTCCCTCCTCCTCACCTTCTTCTACCGCCAGCTGCGGCCCCTCATCGAGAAGGGCAACATCTACATTGCGCTCCCGCCGCTCTACCGCATCCAGAACGGGAGCCAGGAGATCTACTGCTGGACCGACGAGGAAATGGAGACCCGCATGCAGGAGCTCCGGGCCGACGGCAAGAGCCCGAGCATGCAGCGCTACAAGGGCCTCGGCGAGATGGACCCCGAGCAGCTCTGGACGACCACCATGAATCCGGAGACGCGCAAGATTCAGCAGGTCACCATCCAGGACGCCGCCGCGGCCGACCGGCTCTTCTCCACGCTCATGGGCGACTCCGTGGAGCCCCGTCGCAAGTTCATCGAGCGCAACGCCAAGTACGCGACGATTGACGCGTGAGGGGTGGTAGTGCGCATTGCGTAGTGCGTATTGCGTAAATGCGGGAGAGAGACGGATACGCAATACGAAATACGCATCGGCAAGAATGTAACGAGCGGAGGTAAAGAACTGCCGACCATGAACGACCCGAAGGCAAAGATTTTGGAGGCCCTGGATGCTCTGCCGGAGGAGCGTCAGCGTGAGGTGTTGGATTTTGTGGAGTTTCTGCAGAACCGGACCCCTGTCCCTGAAGAAGAGTCACCTGAAGACGGGAAGGAAGATCTCAATCCTGAAGATGATCCCATCCTCGACGCGATTGGGAGCGTAGATGCGGACCTTGGCTCTGATCGTATCGACGAGATCCTCTATGGAAAATGAAAAATCGACTGTTCATCGATACGTGGGGATGGTTGAAGATCTTCGGCCGGCGCGAGTCGCGCCACGAGGAGGTAGCCCAGTACTACCGCCAATTTCGGACCGATGGAGGAGAAGCGTTTACGACGGATTACGTGCTGGATGAAACGATCCGCAGCTTTTTCTCCGTCTTCCGTATGGCCAAGCGCTTGAGAAGTATCAGCGCATTGTCTGCGCCCGAGAAACTGGTTTCCTTAGGGTCGAGTGGATTGTGCGAGACCGCTTCGGACGAGCCATGGACCTTCGTCGGAAGTACGACGATAAGCCCGACATCTCCTTCACCGACCTCACGTCCATGGTCGTGATGCAGGAACTCGACCTCCAGGACGTTCTGACGGGCGATGCGCACTTCGAACACGTAGGCATGGGATTTCGGCGGCGACCATAACAGTCAACTTCGTTCGTGGAGCAGTCTAGTCGTCAACATTCTGCGGCTGAGGCCGAGCGGCCGGACGTCTCGATTGTCGTGCCGGCGTACGAGGAAGCGGCGTCGCTCCCGGAGCTGGTCGACGGCATCCGGGCGGCCTGTGCGAAGGGGGAGCTGTCGTTCCGGGTCTGGGTGATCGATGACGGGTCGCGCGACGACACCTGGGCGACCGTGCAGTCGCTCCACGAAGCGGATCCACGGATTGTGGGCCTGCGCTTCCAGCGCAACTACGGCAAGTCGGCGGCCCTGTCGGTCGGCTTTGAGCGCGCGCAGGGGCAGTACGTGGTCACGATGGATGCCGATTTGCAGGACGACCCCGCCGAGATTCCGGCGCTTGTGGAGACGCTGGAGGAGGGTGACTACGATCTCGTGAGCGGCTGGAAGAAGGTGCGCAAGGATCCGCTCAGCAAAACGATCCCCAGTCGCTTCTTCAACTGGGTGACGCGCGTGATTTCGGGCCTGGAGCTCCATGACTTCAACTGCGGCCTGAAGGTCTATCGGCGGGAGGTCGTGAAGAGCGTTGGCGTGTACGGCGAGTTGCACCGCTACATCCCGCTGCTGGCCAAGTGGGCCGGGTACGACCAGGTCGCCGAAAAACCCGTGCAGCACCATCCCCGCAAGTACGGCGAGACCAAGTTCGGAATCGAGCGCTTCATCCAGGGCTTTCTCGACCTGATCACGGTGGTCTTCCTGACCCGCTTTGCCGTGCGCCCGATGCACTTCTTCGGCGGCCTGGGCACCCTCACGTTCGGGACGGGATTCGTCATCAATCTCTGGCTGACGATCGACAAACTCGTCTTTGGCAATCCTTTGGGGGATCGCCCGCTGTTGCTGCTGGGACTGTTGCTCATTTTGTTCGGCGCGCAGATGTTCACGACCGGGCTTCTGGGCGAGATGGTCATTCAGCCACGCATGGAGGACACCGAATCGTACGTGGTGGGGGAGGAGCTCTTGCCCGGATCTGCCGATCCGGCGCCGTCAAGCACGCAGGCGGCCTCGTTGCAGGAGGAGTCCTGAAGGGACAGGCAGGGGCGATCCGTCGCCGCGCGAGGGGGCGGTGGCGGGTGTGGGCGCCGGGCCTTGCGGGCGCAGAAGGGAAACTTTCGATTTTAGTTGGTGGTACAGGATACGCGTGCTGATTTCCCCACGAGTTCTGTTTTTGTGATGACCATTTCGATTACCGACGAGGCGGTCGACCAGATCGAGACGGTTGCGTCCAACAAAGACGTGGACCTCGACGAGACGCTCCTTCGGGTAGCGGTGGTGCCGGGTGGGTGCTCGGGGCTGACGTACGACCTGGGCTGGGAGACGACGGTGCAGGACGAGGACACCGTGGAGGAGCACGACGGGATCACGGTGGTCCTTGACAAAAAGAGCCGTCTCTACCTGGAAGATTCGGAAATGCACTTTACCGATGGCCTCAACGGGGACGGGTTTCACTTCTCCAATCCCCAGGCCTCCCGAGAATGCGCGTGTGGGGAATCCTTCGGGGTGTAGGACCGCGCTGCGGACGGCGGACGGCAGGATCTCGTCTCCTGAACTCTCCGGTCTCGGCTTACTTCAGGCGCTGCCATCGAATGCGGTCGCCCTCCAAAAGCCCATGCGAGTCGGCAAAGCCGGCGGGCGTTTCCAACACGTACTGCGCGGGTTCGCCGGAGCGATAGCGTTCGTTGGCAAAGGGCGTTGTGTACCGGGCAATGTTGACGATCTGCGAGTCCGCATCGACGAAGATGATGTCGAGCGCCACCGGTGTGTTCGACATCCAGAAGCTCCGGGGCTGCTCCTCGTCGAATGGAAAGAGCATGCCGCTCCGGTCGTCGGGGAACCCCTCGCGCTGCATCATGCCGCGCTCCCGCGCCGAGTCCGTATCCGCAATTTCGATGTCGATGGTGACGGTTGAGTCTCCGTTCTGCACGACTGCGAGGCGCCCTTCTTTCGTGAAGGGAATGGTCGCGGTCGTGTCGGCCTCCGCTGAGGAGCCGTCGTCCGATGGGCCGCAGCCGAGTCCGCCGACAAGCACGAGGGCGACCAAGAGGAGGAGTCCGAGTGTGTGTCGCATGGAGGGGGGAGGAGCCATTGCGTGTAGGCGGTGACGGTTACTGGGTACGGGTCCAGCGAATGCGCGTGCTGTCGGTGAGGCCAAAGCGGTTGGCAAACCCGGCCCGGACCTCGACGGCGTACTTGCGCGGGGCGGCCGGCGTGATTTTCTCCTCCGAGAGTGGGGTGGTTTGGCGGGCGATGTTGATCACCTGCGAGTCGGGGGCCACGAAGACGATGTCGAGGGGAAGCGGTGTGTTTTTCATCCACATGCTGCCCTCGTCCACCGTCTCGAAGACGAAGAGCATGCCCTGGTCGTACCCGAGGGAGCGCTGCCGCATGAGCCCGCGCCGCCGCTCGGCGTCGGTGTCGGCAATGTCGATGCGGATGGTCCGGAGCGTGTCCCCACTCGGCTGGAGGAACGCGAGCGTTGCCTCGTTCTGGAAGCCCTGAGTGTCGGACTGTTCGGCGTCGTCGGCACAGCCCAGGACGAGGAGAGGCCCAAGCACAAAGAGGACGGCGATTCGCATGGCGGAGCTATGCAGACGAGGAGAGTACGGATTCCTGCCGGACGTGTCGGTCTCTTCGAAACGACCTGCCTGTCTCAGACGGCCTCAGGGCTCTGAACGTTGGGTAGCATTTCAAGTCTGTGAGTTGGCATCTCTGGGGTGCGTTCACCTCGGGAAAGACGGCCTATCCCGACGGCTGTCGGGACGGACGGCTGATTCTTGGCGTTCATCGGCGGTCTGTCATCCGAAAGCCTTCGGATCGCGGTCGTCGCACATCAGGGCAACCACTTCCGCGGTAAACTCACAATTTTGAAGTGCGACCGAACGTTGTAACGTTAAAACCTTGAACGTTATGGGCTTACACGAACAGAGATTCTTTTCTGCCCTCCGGCCTCGTTTTGTTTCCGGACCGACACGATGAACTCAAAACGGCATTACAGCGGGCGTTCCATATACACGGCGTCGTCCAGCGGGTTGTGGTAGTAGGCACTCCGTTCCTCGAACCCGAGGGAGCGGTAGAGTGTGCGGGCGGCCGTCATCGAGGCCACCGTGTCGAGCCGCATCACATCGTACCCCAGGTCCTGGGCCGCCTCGATGATGCCGCGGGCGAGCGCCCGTCCGAGGCCCTGACGGCGAACATCGGGGTCGACGTACAGGCGTTTCATCTCGCAGGCGCCCTCGTCGTCGAGCGGCTGCACGGCCACGACGCCGACCGCCTCGCCGTCCACCTCTGCCAGGAGAATGGTACCGTGGGGCGGGGCGTACGGCCCCGGCAGGGCCTCCATCTCGGCCTCAAAGTCCTGAAAGTCAAGGTCGAAATCCAGGCGTTCGGCGTACGCCCGAAACAGGCGCCGGGCGGCGTCGAGGTCGGCTTCGGTTTCGACGGCGTGAATCTCAGGCATTCGGGCGAGAGGCTACTGGAGGTTTTACCGATGCGTGATTTTTGCTCACACCTTGCGCTCACGCCTCACATTTCACGAATCAATCGCTGCGTGATGGCGTCGGCGAGGCGGCGGCCGCGATCCGTGAGGCGGACGCGGGCGGGGTCGTCGTGGATCAGGCCCTCCGTGGCAAGGCGGTTCAGCGTGGCACTCTTTTCGCGGCGCAGGGGGCAGTCGTACCGGTCGCGGAGCACATTCAGGGCCAGTCCCTCGTTGGTTCGGAGGCGGAGGAGCATGTACTCGCGGGCGAGCGCGGTTCGGTCGAGCGGTTCCCGCTGCGCCACCGGGGACTCATTGTTACGAAGCCGCTCCACGTACGCCGACACGTCCGACACGTTCGACCATCGCTCCGCCGTCGAGGGGTCGGTGCGGTCGGGCCACCAGAGACTCTCGGCACCGGGCCCCAGCCCCAGGACGTTGCCGTGGGCGTAGACGTGCTCCTGGTAGCGCGAGCGGTGCCCGGGACGCGCAAAGTGGGTGAGCTCGTACGGCTCGTAGCCTTTGGCGTCGAGGAACGTCATGGCGTAAGCAAACCAATCGGTCGGCGTCTCGTCGCCGTGCTTAGAGGGGCCGTCGGCGTCCAGCTCGTGCAGGGTGACGTGCGGGACGCGCAGGTTCACGGCCCGCTGCAGGCTGGCCTTCCAGGTCGACAGCGACGGATTGGGGCCGCCGAACGTGAGGTCGACGGAGACGCTCTCAAAGCCCACTGCCTGTACGCAGCGGACAATGCCGCGCAGGTCCTCCGCGGAGTAAGGAGCCTCCAGGGCGCGGAGCGTCGCGTCGACGAACGACTGGCCTCCGATGCTCAGGCGCGTAACGCCGAGTCCGAGGAGCGCCTCCAGGTCGTCGGGGGACGCGTCGGACGGATGGAGTTCGAGGGTGATCTCGTCGGGGGCGGCCGCGTCGAAGGAGTTCTGGCACGCGTCGATGAGTGGCCGGAGGGCGGAGGGCGAAAGGCGGGAGGGACGACCGCCGCCGACATAGAGCGTCTGGACGGACGCGTCGGTAAACGGCGGCCGGGCGTAGTGCTCCAACTCGCGGCGCACCGCCGCCACGAGCGTGGACGCATCCACCGGCTCAGTTGGAACCTGCAGGTACAGAGCAATCACGGATCAGGTACGGGAGGGGGCGGACTCCGGAGACATGGACAGCGCGTCCTGCTCTTTCCAGCGACGGATTTGGACGTGGTCTTTGATGACGTCCAGCGACTGGAGGACCATCGATTTGGCGAGGTGGTTGAGCCGCTGGTCATATTTCGGGCTCATCAGCGCGTCCGCCGAGACGGACGTCACCTGCGTGATTGCCTGATCGTTCTCCAGCGAGCACACATCGGTCACCATCTGGTCGACCACACTGAAGACGATGTCGCTGATGGCGTTTTCGAGAAGGGTGGCCACGGGCCGCCCGATGCCCGGGAGGGATGCAATGGTGCTGATTTCTCGGTTGCGGGACACGGCATCCTCGATCACCGTGTCGAGATACTCGTGGAAGTCCTCCTGCTGGTGCTCGTAGGCGACAGCTGTGGCTTCCTGCAACCGGTGTGTGACGGCCTCGATCAGGGCCTCCCGCTGGGGAGCGATCACCTCCTCGCCGATGCGCTGGGTGACCTCCTGGCTCGTGCGAATTTCGTCCTGCACGCCCTCAATGATGCGCACCGTCACCCGGTCGCTAATCTCTTCGAGCACAATGTCGCGGTATTTCTCGAAGGTCTTGTACAGATACGTGTCGCGGAGGTCGATGAGCCCGGTCCGCTGCAGCTTCGGGATCATGGCGATCAGGCGCAGCAGGCGCAGCGACCGCAGCGACCCGACGGGGATGCAGCCGAGGACGTCGTACCAGTGCACGAATGGGTAGAAGAACCAGCGGTGGTACCGCTGCCGGTAGATGGCCAGGCCCCAGCGCACGAGGATCTCCACCACGAAGACGGTGACGAACGCCAGGTCGTAGAGGAGGAAGTGCTGGTGGATCGTCTGGTCGTACCAGGTGTATATCGCGGGGATGTGGGATTGCATCTGGGCCTGGACGAAGGGGCTGGCAAATCCCCAGTCGACGATGATGAGGGCGAGATTGATGACGATGAGGATCATCATCACCACGTCGACGACGAGGCCCAACTGCTCGCGCGTCGTTCGGTCGGACATGGACGGATGCAGTCACTGATTCGGAAGAACGTTCGTGTGATACGGTTTCCCACCCTGAATGTCATGGCATTCCTGATCGGCTCAATCCCAAACGAGGACTTGCCAGCCCCCAAAAGGGCCAACGTAAAACGTTGGAAGGTTGAAGGTTATGAGCCGGAACCGCCTTTGCGATGGTTCGGAGATCCTTCCGGTGCGATCCCGACATTATGATCCGGAATGCGTATGAGAAGAGGGCGCTTCTGAAGGGGCGCCATGCGGACGTGGAGGAAGCCGGGTGTCTCCCGCCCCTATGTCGAACTATTCTCAACATCCCGGACGGGGCGGACAATGTCGAAATGCACTCTCTGATTGCTTCGCAGCGCGGCTATGCTTGACCTCCGACAACTGCGGGACCAGATCGATGACTTCGAGGAGCAGCAGTCGGAGCAGCGGGATCGTCGCGGGGCGCAGCAGGACCGGGCCGCAGCGTTGCTCGACGCGTGTCACGGGCACTGGCAGGCGGTGCGGGAGGCCGTGTCGGCCGCCCAGCTGCGCCGCCTCGTGGCCCAGATGCGGGAGCCCCCCGCCGCGACCCACACGGCCCCGGAACGGCCGTCTCCCATCACCGTCGTCGCTACGGACGGCTCCCAGATTAATCCCGACCGCCACGTCGAGCCGCCCTTCTTTCTGCTGAACGTGGGCCGCGTGGCGTTCCAGTACGGCACGACCGAAGAGCCCCATCTCGACTCAACCCCCACGCTTCAGTTTCGGGAGCCGCTGGCCGCCCGGTTCGACGCCCCCCTCGACACGATTCCGAGCGAACTGGTCTCGGCGCTGCGCGACGAACGAGAGCTGAGTCAGCTTCTGGACGTGGCCACCACGGCCCGGGTGCCAGAGCGGCCCCTCGTGGCCCTGGCGGACGGGACGCTCATCCGATGGATGATCCGGGGCATGGACGACGACCGCCTCGAGGACGAACTCATTGCCCGCTACACCGAGCACCTCGAAGGCTTTCGCGACGAGGGACTGGCGCTGGCGTCGTACGTCAGCCGGCCGGCGAGCACCGAGGTCGTGAACCTGCTCCGGTTCGTGGGCGGCGATCTCGACGCGGCTCCGCCCGAATTGGCAGAGCGCGTGCCCCCGGCTCCCCGCCTCGACGGGCTGCTGGACCGCCACGTGCTGGGCGCGGTGCTCGATCCGGGCGAGCGGTCGGCGGTCTTCGGGTCGGCCTCGCACATTCAGGGCGAGTACCCGACGGGGACCGAGATTGCCTTTTTCTACCTGAAGGTGCCCGGTACGGGCGGGGGCGAGCTTGGTCGCGTGGAGGTCCCGCGATGGGTGGCCGACGACGCGGCGCTCCTCGACCGGGTCCACGCCACGGTGCTGCGGGAGTGTCGGAAGGGCGAGGGCTATCCGCTGGCGCTGTCGGAGGCGCACGAGCGGGCCGTGGTGCGGGCGTCAGAGCGGGAGGCGTTTTTTCGGCTCATGGAGCGGCGGCTGCGTCGGGCCGGGCTGGACCCCACCGGGTCGCGGAAGCGCCAATCGAAGCAGCGGCCGCGGGTTTGAGTATGGGCGTTTGTGGGGGGTAAGGACACGTTTATCACCTCGCGCGTACTCCCAAACTTCCGCACGCCCGCACGAAGTGACAACTCTGGGGCGGAACTCGCATACGTGAACGCGGACACTTTCCCTGAATGATGAAAGCAACCCCGGACGAAAACGCCCTCGGCGAAGTGATTGAGGCCTCTACCCGCCAGTTCGTGGCGGAGGTGTACGAGGAGGCCGACGCGCCGGACTTCGGGGCGTGGGTGCGCGTGGAGCCCGACGGCGCGCCCACGCTGTTTGGCCTCGTGAGTCACGTGGAGACGGGGAGCTACGACACGAACCGACAGGCCGTGGCGCTGGGGCTCTCCCCCGAGGAACGGGCGCAGGAGATGCCGATGGTCGACGAGTTGCTCCGCACCACCGTCCGCGCCCAGATGCTGGCGTGCCGCGGGCCGGACGGCGAGATCCGGCAGACGCTCCCGCCCCAGCCGCCCGACATCCACGACTTCGTGGCCCCCTGCACCGACGAGCAGGTCCGGGCGCTCGGTGCGCCCTACGACTTCCTGCGCACGCTCGTGGAGCATCCCGATCCGGCCGTCCCGGTCGACGACCTGCTCGTGGCGGTGCTCCGCCGCATCTATGCGGCCCACGGCGGGGAGCGGGGCGGGCGCGAGCCGCTCGTGCGGGCGGGCCGGTCCCTCAGTCGGCTCCTCGACGACGACCACGAGCGCCTGCAGTCCATCCTCCGACGGGTGCTGTAGCAATGCCGTGTTGCGAGGCTGTAACTTTTTGCGACGCTGCGGCGTTACACTCTGAGTCCGTAGATCCAATTCGGCATTCGCGCGCTCCCTCCATGTCTGAATCCGTCTCGCCCGACGACACGCCGTCCCGCTCCAAAGTGGTCCGCGACGTGATCATCTTCCAGGCCAAGCTCTGGCTCGAAGGATTCAAGGATATTGCACTGATGCCCTTATCGGGCGGTGCGGCCGTCCTCGACTTTATCTTTGGGAGCTCCACGCTGTACTCCGTAATGAAGCTCGGCGACCGGTTCGAGCGATGGGTGCACCTCTACGCGGCGCTGGGGGAGGCGGCCGAAACGGAGGACCCGAACGGCAACCACCGGTCGCTCGACACGCTCCTGAACGAGGCCGCGGACGGGATCGAGAAGAAGGCGGCGAACGGGCGTCCCCAGGACACGGACACGTCGCAGGCGAGCTCCTGACCGCGGGGCCCCGATTACTTCGTCTCCGAGCGGTCGGTGAGGCCGCGGAGAATCTCCACCACCGTCAGGGCGGCGAGCCGGGCCGTCCGGTCGTCCACGTCGACCCTGGGGTTTAACTCTACAACATCGACCGAGGTCACCTGTGGACACTGCCCGGCCCGGTAGGCGGCGTGGAGCCACACGTCCCGATCGAGGCCGCCGACGGCCGGGGCGCTCACGCCCGGTGCCTGCGCCTGGTCCACCGCGTCGAGGTCGAACGTGACCATGGTGGGACCGGAGAGACACTCGTATTGCTCCGTGATGGCGCTGGGGGTGAGGTCGTCGGCCCACTGGTAGTCCCCGTCGTGATCGTCGATGTACTGGAGGTGGGCGGCGGCGGTGCTGTGGGGCTGGAGGCCGGCGACCGCGTAGTGCTGGCAGTGGCCGGATGGGTGCGCCAGGGCCTGCCGGAAGGACGAGCCGGAATGGGGCTTCCCGTCGTTCGGCGGACGCACGTCCGGATGCGCGTCCCAGTTGAGAATCGTGACGTCCATCCCCGCTTCCACGTAGCTCAGAAAGTGGCCGTAGGCCGTCTCGTGCCCGCCGCCGAGCACGATCGGCACGGTGTCGTGGCGCAGGGGCGGCGCCAGGGCGTCTCCGAGGGCCGCCTGACGGACTGCCAGCGACGCGTCACCGACGAGATTGCCGGCGTCCTGCGTGCGGCGCAGGGACTGGCGAAACCCCTCTCCGCGCCGCGCGTCCGGCGTCATGCCGTAGAGGCACTCCCGGAGTTGATCGGGCGCTTCGGCCGCGCCGGGCCGCCCGCCGTTGCGCACGACGCCTTCGTCCACCGGGAATCCGAGCAGCACCGCCGTGGTCGATTCGTCGTCCGGAACGGGATCGGCGAGCAGGTGGCCGATTCGCGGGTCCTCATCGCTCGTGTCGGGCGGGGCGACGGAGGGGGGCTGGAGGGTGGACATTTCTGCGGTTGGGGGACTGCGTGTTTTGGGGAGAAGCGTTCGCGTCTCCGGGCCTGGTCGCGCCGGGTATGGAAATGGGGCAGAGGGCGAATGGGAGCGATGGGGAGTGGGAGAAAGGGGGAACGGGAGAGAGGGGGGAGAACAAGGAGCCTGCCTCGAGAAGGTCGTGTCGTCATTCGGGCCACCGGCGGCCCTGGACGTACGTGGCGATGGTGGCGTTGGGGCGGAGGTGGTAGAGCCAGTGATTGAGGCTGGAGGCATCGAGGAGCACGAAGTCGGCCTGCATGCCGGGGGCGAGGCTGCCGATCTCGTGCTCGCGGTGGAGGGCCGCGGCGGCGTGGCGGGTGGCGCCGGCCAGCGCCTGAGCGGGCGTCATGCGCTGGAGGGTGCAGGCCAGCGTGAGGGCAAAGGGGAGGTGATAGCTGGGTGCGGTGCCGGGGTTAAAGTCCGTGGCGACGGCGAGGGGAACCCCTGTCTCCTGAACGGTCGCGATAGGAAGCGGCTCCTCGTCCAGATAGAGGGTTGCGAGTGGCAGGCTTACGGCCACGACCCCGGTCTCGGCCATCGCGGCAACCCCCTCCGCCGAGGCGTGCTCCAGGTGGTCGGCGGAGGCGGCGTTTGCGTCTGCGGCGAGCGCGGCCCCGCCCGTATCCGACAGTTGGTCGGCGTGGAGCTTGGGCGTGAGGCCGTGCTGCCGGGCCGTCCGGAAGAGTCGCCGCGCCTCCTCGGGGCGGAACGCGCCGTCCTCGACGAAGGCATCGCAGAACTCGGCCAGCTCGCGGTCGGCCACCTGCGGAATAAGCGTCTCCCGCAGCAGCGTCAGGTAGCCGTCGCGGTCGGTCTCGTACTCGGGCGGCACGGTGTGGGCCCCGAGCAGGGTGGGCACGATGCGGAGCGGATGGGTCTCCTGCAACCGACGATACACGCGGAGCTGTTTGAGTTCGTCCGCCACGGTGAGCCCGTAGCCGCTTTTGGCCTCAACCGTCGTCACCCCGAGGTGCGCCATCTCTCGCAAGAACGAGCGGGAGCGGTCGTACAGCTCGTCTTCGCTCGCCGCTCGGGTCTTGCGGACGGTGTCCAGGATGCCGCCGCCCTCGTTCGCAAGGTCCTGGTAGCTCGCCCCCTCCAGGCGCAGCGAAAACTCGTCGGCCCGCCAGCCGGCAAACGCAAGATGAGTGTGGCAGTCCACGAGGCCGGGAATCACGAGGCTCCCTTCCGCATCGTGTTCGGGGGCGTTCTCGTACTCGACTGGAAGCTCTGCAGAAGGCCCGACCCACTCGACGGTATCGTCGTCCCACACCAGTGCCGCGTCCGCCATCCGCCGCAGGTCCGTCGCGTCGGCCGCGGCGGAGGGCGGCGGGGGGGTAACGAGAGTGGCGATGTTTTTGAGGACGGGCATCGGGCGTCGGAGTGGTTGGGGGGAGCAATTCTGGCGGGCTGAGCGGGTGAAGGCTCGAATGAAGTGGGGAAGGGGAGGGGGAGAATGGAAGAAAGGAAGAGTGGATGCACGTCGTCCCGGACACGGCTACTCGAACTCCGGGCGGCCATTGTCGTCCACATCCGTCTCGTAGTCGACACGGGGTTCGCGGAGGGTTGAAGGGCCACACCACTGCTCGGGGTTGCGCATCATCTTGACCAGTCCGCCCCGAATTCGACGATATTCGTCCCGAAGATCGTCGTGCTCGGCCTCCGTCAGGTATCCGCATGAGTGGGCGAAAGCGAGCCACGTCAGTGTTTCTGCGGCTTCCCCTTCGGCGTCCGAAAGCTTGCTGATGAAGTGGTCCGGATATCGTCGCTTGCTCCAGGCCTCAGCGATATTAGAGCAGACCCCACGAGAGGACCGCCGAATCTGGTCGGTCAAGGCATAGCGCTCCTCCTTCGGCCACTGCTTAGAATAGTCGAAGATGTTCATGGCCTGTCGGTAGGCCGTCCGGTACACCCGAAGCTTCTCAAAATCATCGATGGCCATGATTCCAGTCTATCCTTAGGCTACTGCGGCTGCGAGTATCATTCCGGCCTGAGACAAAAGACACCTCCCCTCCTCCATTCTTCCTTTCCTCCGCTCATTTACCGCCTCACAAGGAAGCATCCACCAGGGAGGAATGACGTATTCGACCGATGAAGGCACATCCAACCGATCACCCCACCATCGGCAGGTCCACCCCGCGGTCCTCAGCGGTCTCAATCGCATCCTCGTACCCGGCGTCGGCGTGGCGCATGACGCCGGTGCCCGGATCGTTGGTGAGGACGCGGTCGAGCCGGTCGTAGGCCGCCTCCGTGCCGTCGGCCACGCACACCATGCCGCCGTGAATCGAGTAGCCAATGCCCACGCCGCCGCCGTGGTGCAGCGAGACCCAGCTTGCGCCCGAGGCGGTATTGAGCATCGCGTTGAGGAGGGGCCAGTCGGCGATGGCGTCCGAGCCGTCCTTCATGCCTTCCGTCTCGCGGTTGGGCGAGGCCACCGAGCCCGCATCCAGGTGGTCGCGGCCGATGACAAGGGGCGCGTCGACCTTGTCGTTTTCGACGAGCCAGTTGAACCGGTCGCCCATCTCGGCCCGCTCGCCGTATTCGAGCCAGCAGATGCGCGCCGGGAGGC
>JBDGQM010000119.1:0-5056 GCA_042219065.1 Salinibacter sp.
TCCGCCATCGCGTCGTTGCTGCACGAGGATCCGTCTTTGTTCGTCGCGGCGCAGGTGCTCATGAGTGGGAAGGGGATTGGTGGGCGACACGCTGTCTCCGGGCGGACCTTGAACTGGGCCCTGTGGGCGACGCGGCCACTGTCCAGTTCAGATGGAACGCCGAACCGGGGGCCCGTTCCCGGGTTCGCCGTTTTCGGAAGCTTGATGTGCGGGTCCCACTACTGGAGGCCCCGCATCTCTGTGGCGTGGAGCACCCGTTCGATGGCGTTGACGAAGGCGGCGGTTCGCATCGACAGGTCGTGGGTGGCCATCGTTTCTCGCAGAGCCCGGTGGGCGTTCACGAAGCGCTCCTCCAGGTGGTCCTTGACCTCCGACTCGTCCCAGCTGAAGTGCTGGATGTTCTGAGCCCACTCGAAGTAGCTGACGGTGACGCCGCCGGCGTTGGCGTAAATGTCGGGAATGCAGAGGATGCCCCGCTCCTGCAGAATTTGATCGGCCGCATAGGTGGTGGGGCCGTTGGCCCCCTCGACGACGTAGTCGGCCTGCACGTCGTCGGCATTGTGTTCGGTGAGGACGTGCCCGATGGCAGCCGGCAGGAGCACGTCGCAGTCCAGCGTCAGGAGCTCTTCGTTGGTGAGAGCCGTCGCGTCATCGAAGCCCTCCAGGCTCCCCGTCGTTTGTTTGTGGTCGTAGACCGCCGGGACGTCGAGGCCCGTGGGATCGTAGTAGCCGCCCGTGATGTCGCTGATGGCCGTGACGATCGCCCCCTTGTCGTGCAGCAGGCGCGCCGCCCAGCTTCCCACGTTGCCGAAGCCCTGAATGGCAACCTCCGTGTCCGCCAGTTCCCGGCCGTCGTGGTTCAGCACCTCGCGCAGGGCAAACAGGCAGCCCCGACCCGTCGCCGCGTCACGGCCCACCGAGCCGTGCACGTCGACCGGCTTGCCCGTCACCGCGGCGGGCTCGAAGCCGTGAAAATTTGAGTACTCGTCGAACAGCCAGGCCATCACCTGTCCGTCGGTGTTCATGTCCGGCGCCGGAATGTCGGTCGTCGGTCCGATGAGCTCGTGGAGGGTCTCCACGAGGCGTCGGCTCAGGCGCTCCATCTCGCCCGTGCTCAGCTCCCCCGGATCGACCTGAATGCCTCCTTTGGCCCCGCCGTACGGCACGTCAATCAGGGCCGTCTTCCAGGTCATGAGACTGGCCAACGACTGCACCTCGTCGTGATCAACGCTCTCGTCGTAGCGAAGCCCGCCCTTGAACGGACCACGGGCGTTGTCGTGCTGAACGCGGTAGCCAATGAAGTTGCCGACCGACCCGTCGTCCTTCGTGATGACGAGCTCGACCCGTACCTCTCGGGCCGGCGTCTTGAGCATGTGCTCGGTCTTGGGGGCAAGCTCAAGAACGTCAAAGCCGTCCTGAAGAAAGTGATTGGTTGTTTCGTACGCACTTCCAGCCAAGGGCCTATTAAATTTGGAGACGGAAATTGCGAAACGTGATTTTGATGATACGTTTTGAGATACACGAACGCAACACCGATCGGCCCCCGGTGACTGCAGTCCCAACGTCGCCCCGACCATCTCCCGGCCGCCCCCAGTCCCGAGCCTCCGCTTTCGGGCTCACGGCTCGGCTGTAACCACGAGGCGCTCACGGGGGACCGCGGCACAGGGGCTCGTGACGCAGAAGAGAAGTGGTTGCGGGCCGTCCCCCGACGTGCGCCCCAGGGATCGACGGCCTGCCCCTGAAGGGATCTCGAAGGGGGGCTTTTTTGGCAGAAATGATTCACACGCCAAGACCGGACGGTGCACCGTACGCCGTCCGGGCTCCGATGCGATGGCCTCGGCTCCATTCCCCGGTTGTAACGCTCGGAAGTCCCCCCTATCTTCGAGGCTCCAGTTGCTACCTTCCCTTTCGGATGCTGGTCGTCTGGACATGGATGCGCTCAGAAACAATCCACGATGGACCGTCGGCGGGTCAATGGCCGCCCTCGTTTTCTTGATCGCCGTGGGCCTGTACGTCTCCGGAGACGGTGCTGCCCGTTCGGGGGACGCCCCCGAGTCGCAGCGGGGCGTTGCCCTCGTGTCCCACGAAGGGACCATCGGGGAGGCGGGCTCGATGCGCGTGACGGGCGTCGTCCGCAACACCTCGACTCAGACGCATCGTCGGGTGAAGGTCGACATCATCCTCTACGACGAGACGGACGCCAGGATCGGCTCCACGTCGACCACGACAGAGAACTTGCCCCCGGGCGCGACATGGCAGTTTGAGGCGCCGGTGTCTACAGACCGCGTGGCCCGCTACGAGATTGAGCGCGTGACGTGGCGATAAGGCAATTTCGCGGGGATGGACTTACGAACGTTCTGACCGTCCCCCGCCTGCCGACCTCGGTTCAAGGTCGTACCGACGCGAGAACGTCAAAACGGCATCACACCGACTGGAGCCACGCGTCCACCGCCCCCTCCAGCGAAAACGCGGCCTCGGGCGGGTGTTCGAACGCGCGGTGCACCCAGTCGCCACTACTGTCCAGGACCGGCCGGTACCGGCGGCGGTACCAGTCGGGCCGCTCGGCGATGTCCGTCAGGGCGTCGACGGCCGTGTCTACGTCGTCGGGTGTGTTGTAGAGGCCGAAGGAGGCACGCACCATGCCGGGCTGGGTCTCCGGGCCGCACTCTCCGCCGGACGACGCGTCCCCGTTGGTGCCGGTGCGGCCCAGGAGCTGGCGCACGAACGGCTGCGCGCAGAAGCACGCGTTGCGCATCGCCACCCCGAAGTAGTCGTTGAGGGCGGCGGCGACGAGCCCGTGCGGCAGGGCGTCGAGGTTGAACGTAATGACCCCGATGCGGTCGGCCACCTCCAGGCGGTGCGAGCCGTAAATCGTGAGGCCGTCGACGGCCGCGAAGCGCTCCAGGGCATACTGCGTGAGCTCCCGCTCATCCTTCTCGATAAGGTCCATGCCGATGCGGCCGAGCAGCTGGAGCGTGGCGGCAAGCCGCAGCGCGCCCGGCAGGTTGGGGGTGCCGGCCTCCTCCCGCTCCGGCAACGCGTCCATGATCTCGTAGCGGCCCGTCTCCACCCGGTCCACGATGCCGCCGCCCACCTCTTGCGGCTCCAGGCCCTCAAAGAGGGCTTTTCGCGCCACGATGACGCCCGGACTGCCCGGCGCGTAGATCTTGTGCCCGCTCATGCAGAGCACGTCGAGCGCCTCGTCCGCGCCGCGGCCCTGCACGCTGAGGGGGGCGTGGGCGGCCGACTGCGCGGCGTCGACCACGCAGAGCGCCCCCACCTCGTGCGCCAGCCGCGCCACCTCGTGGACGGGATTGACGATGCCCGTCACGTTAGAGGCGGCGGTGACGGCCACGTAGTTGAGCCGATCGGCGTGCTCGTCGATGGCGGCGCGGAGGGCGTCCATGTCGACCCGCCCCGCCTGCCCGTCCGGATCCTTCTCCAGCGGCACGTGCACCACCTCGCCGACGTGCTTGCGGTGGGGCAGGTCGTTGGCGTGGTGCTCCATCATGGTCGTGATCACCACGTCGCGATCGGGCCGCCGCTCGGCCAGCACCCGCGCCATGCGGTTGAGGCCGCCGGTGACGCCGCTGCCGTTGAACACGACCGTGTAGTCGTCGGAGGCGTCCACGAAGTCGCCCACGATGGCGTGGGCCCGTTCGTAGAGGTGCGTCATGATGCGGGCCCCGGCGTGCAATGTCGAGTGGGTGTTGGCGTAGTGCCGGAGCGCCCGCTCCACGATGTCGTCGGCGACGGTACAGCGGAGCGTGGACGCTGCGCTGTCGAGGTACGTGCGGGGGGCGGTGGTGCCGTCGACCCGCGGGTACTCGGTATCGAGGCCCGTAAAGGCGGTACGGAGGGCGTCGAGACGGGACTGGCGGTCGGGGCGGGACCCGAGCGGCTCGATCTGGGCGGCCGGGGCGGATTCGATCATGGGAACGGGGCGCGGTTGGGGTGGGCGTCGGGGCGCTGTCGGAATTTATATACTACAAAACGCTGCGGTGGATTCGAGCGAATTTAGATCTAAAGCGGCTTGAAAGATGGACGCCGGGGACCCGTCTCGCGACTGGCCCCGCGGCCGGCACTGGCCCGGGTATAATACCAATTGCGAGCGTTCAATGTGCATTATTGCTCCGATCCGTTTATGTAGGGACGACCCGCCGGTCGTCCCTACATCGAGATGGAGGCAAAATCTACCTTTCGGTTCCCATTTATTGGCCACGCCGACCCCTCTGGATCTGCACACCGATTCGGCGCAGATGGTATAAGGACCGGTCCCTCCACGATTTCCACCTTGAATTCAGCCCAGCCGGTTTGCACCCAGGCCCCGTAGGCCCTTCCATGAACATAGACTAAGATTTCTCCACGGCCCCTCGGTTTCGCCCTATGCGCGCTGCCCTACTGACTGCGATCCTTCTCGGCGCCCTATGCGCCCCGGCCCCGGCCCAAACCATTTGGTCCCGCCCCTACCAGCCCAATCAGATCGCCGTGGAAACGCTGGTGCCGGAGCGCCCAGCCGCGACCACGTCGGTGGGATCGGGCGCCTTGTTTCTTACGCTCACCCGATCCCTGAACAACAACGTCGAGCTGGTAACCGAACTGCCGGTGGCCCGGAACGGCGGAACCGGTTCGTCCACGACGGTCGTGGGCAATCCGTACGTGGGCCTCGGCCTGAGCAGCGGCACCCTCCCCCTTCTGTTGGAACTGGGCGTTCGCATTCCGGCCGTGCCCACCAATGCGGCCCAGGCGGTGGGACGTCAGGCGGATCTCGGCCGCACCGCTGCCTTCCGCGATGAATCCATTTCGGGGTCGGCCCTGCTCAATGGCCGCGTCCCTCTGGGCCGAAACACCTCTCTCCGGCTCCGGGTCGGCCTCACCTACGGGTCGGCCTCGGCCGACTCAGCCAGCACAAACGAGCAGCGATGGGGGATTCCTTATAGCGCTCAGCTGTGGCAGGAAGGCGAGCGGTTCTGGACGGGGCTGAGCATTGTCGGTCGGCCTACGCTCACGGACGCGCCCTTCGACGATCAACGCAGCACCCACCGCGCCGTCGTGT
>JBDGQM010000012.1:0-4847 GCA_042219065.1 Salinibacter sp.
TTTGGCGGACGCTCTGTGGCCACCCCGGGGAGTACTCGGTCGCTGCGCTCCCAGCGCTGCGACTTCGTGGATCTCGCGCAAAACGCCTTCTGCACTCGCCTGGTAGCTCCGCTACAAGGCTCACTTGGGCGACGTTTTGCGGCGTCGCCCACTGTGTCTCGGCTGAACATCAATCCCCCAAACAGCTTCTGACGAGGCACTTCACGGCACCGTTGCACTGAGCGGGAATCGACGTGCGGGATCCGGGATGTAAACAACGTCGTATGGCTTCCAATCGTCTCCTCGGCGCAATGCCCCGAGCTTTCCTCCTCGCCGCCGTCCTGCTGATGCCTGCTCTCGCCATGGCCACTTCGCCCGCCGACTCCATAGATTTTCGCGTTGACGATCACCAGTGGGAGCATCGCCTGCTGTTCGTGTTTGCGGAGGCCGACACCAGCGAGGCGCTGTCGCGTCAGAACGAGGCCTTCGCCGGGCACGACGCCGGCTTCCGCGATCGCGACCTTCTGCTACTGACCGTAACAGGAAGCGATCAGGGGACGCACCGCCCCATTCCGGGCACCGATCCGCAGCCGCTCACGACGGCCGCGGCGCAGCGCCTGCGCGACCGGTTCGACGTGCCCCCGGACTCGTTTCGGGTCATCCTCGTGGGCAAGGACGGCACCGAGAAGCGCCGGGACGCCGAGCCGGTTTCTCCCCGCTCCATCTTCGACGCCATCGACGCGATGCCGATGCGCCAGCGCGAGATGCGGGAGTCCGGCGGGGACTAGGTGTGGAGGGATGGACGTCCGGAGGTGTGGAAGCTACCGTTTGCACGTCCATCCTTCCACACGTCCAACCGTCCATCCCTCGTTCAGAGCTCGATCCCGATGAGCCAGCGGAAGTCGAACTCGTCGCTGCTGTCCTCGATCAGCCCCGGATCGCTGGCCCAGACGGGAAACTTCGCCACCACGTCGAGCCCCTGCAGAAAATCCGACTGGGCGGTCCAGCGGTCGAGGTGGGGAATCTCAGAGATGCTGTAGCGCGCCCCGATTCCGGCGTCGGCCTTCAGCGCGTCCGCATCGAAGCCCGACAGGAACGCCCCCTCGTTCCACGTGGTGCCGATCCCCGAGAAGACGGAGAGACGGAGCGGCGAAAGCGCGCTGACGGTGGCGAACGGGGTGCCGCCGAGCGAAAGCCGACCGGCGACGACGTTTTCGCCCGTGCGGCCGAGTCGGCCACTGGGGGCGCGGAGGTACGCCACAGGCCCCGCCGGCCCGAATCCGACGAGGTGTCCGTCGGACACGGGCTGCTCGAAGGCCGCGCTACTCTGGCGGTACGTGTCGTTGCGCCACTGCTGTTCGAGGGGCCTTCCGCCCAGTACGAATTGCTTTTGCGGAAGAAGGCCATCGGCGCCAAGACCCAACTGGAAATTTGCTCTGCCGGTGAAGGGGCCAAAGTGGCTGCTTCTCTGGGCGAGAAGAGAGGCGCGCGAGGCCTGGTTGAGGGGACGACCGGAGGAGACCACGCCAAACTTCTCAGTCTCAAATGCTCGAAGAGTGCCTCCTGCTTCCGCGAATAGGGAGAGTTGGTCCTGCCCCTGTTGCTTTGTGTAGTCAAGAGTAGCAGAGAGGACATGCGACTCGCCCCAGGGGTTGAAAAGCTGATACCGAGTACCCAATACATTTCCTTCCGGGGCTCGGATTTCGACATAGGGGGTTCGTGAAAGGCCGAAGGCTCGATCGGTCGAATTCAGCTGATGTACTGCGGAGAGCCGCAGCCCCTCAGATTGATCGGTGAGCGGGGATGACAGTGGAATTTGGAGCGAAAGCTGATTTTCGAGCACACCGAGGCGCTTGGCGGCGGAGACCTCCATGGTAGCCCGTGCGCCGAAAGCCGGAACGGGATGGTCGTAGCTGACTTCGTAGTCGATTCCGTCGAACCAGGTCCCTGTATCGTTGTCAGAAGGGAGACTTGGGCTTGGAGAGGGCAAGTCAGACTTCTGCAAGGTTGGGTCGTCCCCGCCGGAGAAGAGCACCTCGGGCCAGAGCGTGAGCGTGCCGCGGAGCTGCCGTTCGCCGCGGAAGTACTGCCCGCGCACCTGCACGCCGCCGCCGACCCCGAAGTCGTGCGCGTACCCGGCCAGTGGGCGCACGCCGAGTTCGTAGTGCGACCAGCGCGACTGCGGGGCGCGGAGGAAACGAGTCTTGAGGGGCAGGGTCGTCGAATTGTTGAGGCGGTTCACGTCCGGCGTCTCGCCGTTCGGGTCGATCACCGCCTTCTCCACGCGGCTTGGCACCGTCACCGTGACGGTCTTCTTCGGCGCGACCCAGGGCCACGGCTCGGTTACGATCCAGTCGCTCGGCACCGGCTTGTGGCCGTGCATCGAGGCGAGCGGCACGTTGAGCCACTGCGTGGAGCCGTCCGCCAGGGTCAGTCTTACGTCCTGCGGCATCCGGATCGAGCCCTTGCGCTCGAGGGTGAGGTCCACCGTCACGCTATCGCCCGTCTGCCGCTGTTCGAGGCTCGCGACGGCATCGTCCACCGTGCGCGTGGTGCGGGTGAACTGGGCGAAGTACCAGTCGAGCATCAGGCCGCTTTCCTGCTCCGCGAAGAGCTCCAGGTCGAACGGATCGGGGTGCATGCCCTTGCGCTCCCGGAAGTAGCGATGGAGCCACTGGTCGCGCTGCTCGTCGCCGATGACGTAGCCCATCATGTCCACGAGCATCGCGCCGCCGGGGTAGGACGTGATGCCGTAGGCGAGATTCGTCGAGAACCAGTCGGCGGGCGTACTGAAGGGCTCCGCGAGCCCCATCTTGTGCATGTACACCACGGCGCGCCGGTCGCCCGTGTGGTCGGCGGGGCGGTCCATCAGGTGTGCCATGCCCTCCTCCGTCGCGTAGGTGGTAAAGCCCTCATCCATCCAGGCGTAGTCGGCCTCGTTGGTGCCGAGGGCCGAGTAGTACCACATGTGTGCAAACTCGTGCACCGTGGTGCCCAGGACAGAGCGGTAGCTGCTTTTCTCCTCGAACGCGGGGCCGTCGTAGCTGCTGACGACCGTGAACATCGGATATTCCATCCCGCCGTCGCCCCCCTGCGCCACGGTCATCTGCGGGTACGGGTACGCTCCATACTCCTGGCCGAAGAACGCCGTCAGCTCCGGCATGTCGCTCTTCAGTCTGCGCCACTGCTCGGCCACCTCCGGCTTGTAGAGGATGTGGTGCGTGGTCCCGTCGGCGGTCACCTTGTCGTGGACATAGTCCGGATCGGCCGACCACGCGAAGTTGTGCACGTCCTCGGCGGTGAAGTGCCACGTGAGCGAATCGGCGTCCGGGAGGCCGTCGGACGGGCGCCAGGTGCCGTCGCCCTCAATGCCGTACCCGTGGCCGACCTCGTCGGGGTTCTGCAGGACGCCCGTTGCGCCGATCGTGTACTCGGAGGGCAGCGTAATCTCCACGTCGAACGTGCCGTAGGGGGCGTAGTACTCGCGGTTGACGTAGAAATTGGCGTGCCAGCCCCGTTCGTCGTACTCGGCCATCTTGGGGTACCACTGCGTCATGGTGTAGTCGATCTTGTCGCCCCGGCTGTCCCGTCCGCTGCGGCGCGTCTGCAGGGGCACCTGCGAGCGATAGTTCATGACGAACGTGGTGGACTCGCCCGGCAGAATAGGGTCGGCAAGGTCGACCCGCATCACGGTGTCGTTGACGTCGAACGACACCGGCGTGCCGTCCTGCGTGAGGGACTCGATCTTGTGCCATCCCTGCTCGTCCGGCGCCAGATTGAAGATGCGCGGCACGGTCCGGCCGTCCGGGTCGGGCAGATGCCGGTGCCGCTCGGCAAACATCGACTCGGGGTGGAAGGCGTTGAAGTAGAGGTGGTAGTAGACCGTCCGGAGCGTGTCCGGCGAGTTGTTGGTGTAGGTGAGCCGCTGGTGGCCGTCGACCTGATGCGTTTCAGGATTCAGGCGAATGTCCATCTCGTAGTCGACGTGCTGTTGCCACTGGCTGGGCGATTGGCCGAAGGCGGCCGGCACACACAGGAGCGCGGCAGCGACGAAGGAAGCAAGGCGAGCGGTCATTGAACCGAAAACAATTGCAAAAGAGTGCGAACGAGGGTCGATTCCGTTCATCGCCATCCCCAACATCCCGAACGATTCTCTCCGCGTCAACGAAAAGCCCAAAGATTCTCGACGGGTTCTGAATCACCAAATGGACGGCGACGTTCGGCGTACCCAGCGCGACGACATTCCTTTTCGACACCTGTAACCTTGCCCTTTTTCAGCCCATGACCAAAGCGGATCTCGTTGATCAAATTTCTGACGGGACTGGCCTCACCAAAGTCGAAACGAAGGCCGTTGTGGAGGGCTTCATGACGGCGGTTCGGGGGGCGATGAAGGAGGGGAAACGAATCGAGCTTCGGGGATTTGGGGTCTTTGAGGTGCAGCACCGGGCGCCGCGAAAGGGGCGAAATCCCCGAACCAACGAGCCGGTGGAGATTGAGGAGCGATATAAGCCCGTCTTTCGGCCGTCGGACAAGTTCAGTGATGCCGTGGATGAGGCGCAGAAGGCCGACGACTCGTGAGGGGGGCATGGCGATCACATGCTCGGGGGTCCCGGTGACGGACGGACGTTCGTCCGCCTCCGCTCGGAGACGCCGCCTGAATGGCACGGCGCGGACGTGCCCCGTGTCGGTGGCCCCCACGCACGGCATACGACCCCGATCGGTGCCGATTCCCACTAGTACGGTGTCAATCGTGATCTTACAGTCGGTTCTGCGATCTCAAAATCCCTGGGCAGGTCGCTCCGAGCGGAGTTGAGGAGCCTTCCTAGAGCAAGCGGCTTCGACAAGGAGATTTCTCGACTACGCTCGAA
>JBDGQM010000120.1:0-7669 GCA_042219065.1 Salinibacter sp.
CCTGGGGCTCAGGGACGGTCGAGGTTATTGAAAGCCTCTTTTGAGCAGATTCTCTGAGGGAAGAAACAATTTCAGCGGTTCGACGACGGTGATATCGTTGTCGTGGAGACCATTCAGCAGCGAAGCTTTACGTGGCGGGATGCACTGTCCCTTACCTCCACGGCGCTCAGCCTGACCCTTCTCGTGGTCCGGATCGTCAGCTTGCGAAACTAACGTGAAGGCCACAGATTGACGGCAGTGGGTCCGACGACGCCCGGGCCTGAGGCCAGCTCCTTCGTTTGCCTTCTCACATACCTCGTCTCGCTCAGTTGTAGCAGTCGCGCGCGAGGCCGGAGGGATTTGACATGGCCGACGCTTCGAATCCGTCATCGAGCAACGGGCCCTCGAACAACTGGGACTCGCTCGGTCCCATGCGCGGGCAGGACAACGGCCTGCCGGGTCCCCGCGACGACGAAATCACGCTCCAAGAGATTGCCAGCATGCTCTGGGGCGGGAAGTGGGTCATCGCGGTCACCTTCCTCGTCGTGCTGGGACTTGGGGCGGCGTACACCTACTCCCGGACCCCGGTCTATGAAACCTCCAGCCTCGTGCTCGTCGAGAACCAGCGAAGCGGACTCTCGTCAGTCCTAGGAGAGCGGGGGGGGGCTACAGCCCGTTCGGTGGCCGGGGCAACATGGCCAACGAAGTGCTCGTGGCAAACCAGTCGGAGGCCATTGTGCGAAGGGTGGCCACGCAGCTCGACACGATGGGCACCAACCCCCGAACCGGAAAACTGATGAAGGTGTTGACGGGGCCGGACGGCGAGCGGCGCACGGTGGGAGAAATTGCGGGCGACCTCATGTCGAGGGGGGGGCAAGGCCACCATGAGTGCCACGATGGCGGGGCAAGAGCTGGTCAACCGGTACACGACGGCCGACGCGCTCACCCTCCTGGTGAAGGGCGTGTCGCCTTCAGAAACGGCCCTCATCGCCAATTTCTACGCGCGGGCCTACATCGACTATAATAAGCGAAAGAGCAGGGAGAGCGCCCGCTCGACCCGCAAGTTTCTCGAGCAGCAGGCGTCTAAGTTTAAGACCCGGGTCGACAAGGCCGAACAGGATCTCCAGGCCTTCATGCAAGAAGAAGACGCCGTGGCGCTCGACCGGGAGACGAGTCGCATCGTCGACCAGATCGCGAGCCTTCAGTCCCGGCGCGACGAGCTGCGAATCGAGCTCGACATGAAACGGCAGGCCCTGAACAGCAAGCGGAAAGAGCTCGCCAACATTCGTCCGAACCTGGCCGAGCGCCTCGCGTCGGGGCACGGCGAGGAGCTTGCTCGGATCCAGAAGGAGAAGGCGGAGGTGGCCGCCGAAATCAACGCGGTGCGCCGAAACCACCCCAATCTGAAACCGGGCGACGCGAGCCCGAAAGCACGCGAGTTTGCCCGGCTCAAAGAGCGGGCCCGCCAACTGGAGGTGGAGGCGGACTCGCTTGCGCAAAAATACGTGCGCCAGACCATCGCGGCGGGGGGCGTCGGCTCCATCCCGGCGAGCGGGTCGGGCAGTGGAGGAGGGCGGGGCCGTGGGCTCAGCTACGTTGTCAAGCTCCAGCGCCAGGTGGCCCAGAAGCGCATTGAAGTGAGCGGCCTGCAGGCCCAGCTTGAGACGGTTCGTAAGCGCTTAGACGAGTACCAGAAGGAGCTAAATACGCTTCCCGCCCAGTCCCTCGAGCTCGCCCAGCTCAAGCGTGAGCGCCGGTCCGCCGAGCAGATGTACCAGTTTGTGCAGGAGCAGCTTCAGGAGACGCGCATGGCGGAGGAGTCGGAGGTGGGGTACGCTGAGGTCGTCCGATCGGCGGGTGTGCCCGCCGAGCCGGTCTCGCCGAACACGAAGCTCAACCTCGTCCTGGCGGCGTTCCTTGGGCTCCTCGGCGGCATGGGACTCGTCTTCCTCCGCGAGGCCCTCGACACCAAGCTCCGAACGCCGGAGGAACTGATGGCCCTCGGGCCGAAGGTGTTGGGGACGGTGCCGGACATGCAGGAGATGATGGAGGCCGAATTTGGGGGTTCGGAGACTGTCGAGATCGACGGCCGTGCGGTCCCGGCCTCGCTCGTGATGCTGTCGAGCCCCATGAGCGCCGCGGCGGAGGCGTACCGGCGCCTCCGGGCCAACCTGCAATTCGCCCGACCCGACGATCAGATCCGCACGATGCTCGTAACCGGGCCGAACGAGAGCAGTGGGAAGACGACGACATCTGCCAACCTCGCCCTCGCAATGGCGAGCGCTGGGAAGCAGACGCTCCTCGTGGACGCAGATCTGCGTCGCCCGCAGCTCCACACGTACTTTGATCTCGACCGGTCGCCCGGCCTCCCCGAGGCTCTCTACGACGAATCCGTTTCCCCGGTAAGAGGCGAGGCGGAGACCGGCATCGATCATCTATCCGTCCTCACAGCCGGCAGAGAAATTCCGAATCCCTCCGAGGCGCTCGGCTCCGAGCGCATGGAGCGCCTTCTTCGTCGGTTGGAAGACCCGTTCGAGCTGGTGATCATCGACACGCCGCCGCTTCTCTTGTTTAGCGATCCGGTGTCGGTCGTCCCCCACACCGACGGGGCACTCGTCGTGGTGGAGGCAAACCACGCGGACCGATCGGGTGTAGAGCAGGCCCTCTCGCTGCTCGAGGACGTAGGGTCGGAGCCCATCGGAACGCTCCTCAATCGGTTCGATCCGGAGCGCGCCCGATCCTACGGCTACGGCTCCGGGTACGGCTACGAATACGCGTACAGCTACGGCTACGAGCAGGGCTCTCTTCAGGAGTACTACGCGAAGGACGAGACGAAATCGTCGGGGATGTTTTCCTTTCTGCGGGGATGAATCTTTGTGGGGAAAGCGGGATGTGATCGGCGGTCTTCGAAGAGAATTGGGAGGGAGGGACGTGGGCTGAAAGTGTTTTCGGAAACGACCCTGCTGCCCCACGGTGCGCGTGTCAGGCGGCAGCTGGTCGCCTACCGTTGACGTAGTGCGCTCTTAGGCACGCTCCCCTCGCGGCCCGTTCACCGCTGGCGCCTGTCGACACGGCGCTGTCCCTGGGAATACAGGGTGGACATAGAGGGTCCTGTGTCCCATCACCCTTCGACGCAAAACTCTTCAGTTGTCCGTTACTCCCATTACCTTGCGCTTCTCGATGATCGCTCGCACGTTTTTTCGCTCTGCTGCGATTTTCTCCGCGGTACTCCTCATTGCAGGAGCTGTCGGAGGGCCCCCGGCCCACGCCCAGCAGCAGGTCCCGGAGGCCGTTCAGGAAGAGTTGGAGAATCAGGGCATGACGCCTGAGGAGGCACGCCGCCGCGCTCGCCAGTTGGGCATCGACCTCTCCAACCCCCAGCAGGCGATCCAGCAGGCCCGCCAGAAGGGTGTGCCGGAGGCCCGGATCCAGGCACTGATTCAGGCGGCGCAGCAGGGAACCGCGGGGGCCGACACCACGAGACAGGCGCTCTCCTCCAGCGAGGTGGCGGCGGAAGGAGCCGCCCCTCCGGATACCACCGCAACGACAGATGCGACTGAGACAGAGGAGGAAGAGACGGAGCCTCCCCCTGAACAGGATGGGCTCAGCTATTTTGGGTACGACACATTCAACAATCGGCCCGATGCCTTTAAGCCGAGCCCAACGGGGCCGGTCGACGACAGCTACGTCGTGGGATCCGGTGACGAACTTCGCCTCGTCGTGTGGGGGGCCCCGGAGTTTCAATACGACCTGACGGTCGACCGACAGGGGCGCATTTTCGTTCCGGACCACGGCCAGTTTACGGTGGCGGGCAAAGAACTTGGCGAGCTTCGGACAGACATGAAAAAGTGGCTTTCCCGCAAACACTCCGGGTTGACGGCGGAGCCGCAGACAGTCTTCATGAGCTTGTCCGTCACGCGGATTCAGCCCATCAAGATTTACGTGCTAGGGGAGGTGGCCCGCCCCGGCGGGTACACGGTGAGCGCGATGTCGAACGTCTTCAACTCCCTGTACAGCGTCGGGGGCCCCTTGCAGCGGGGAACTCTCCGGCGGATTCGGGTCATCCGGGACGGACAAGTTGCCTCGACGGTGGACCTGTACAACTACCTGGTCGAGGGCAAAAGTCCCGATCCGGTGGGACTCCAGAGCGGGGATTACCTTCGCGTTCCGGTTCGGGGCAAGACGGTCGCGATTACAGGCGCCGTCCAGCGGCCCGCCTACTACGAGATGAAGGACGGGGAGACGGTCAAGGATCTCATCAACTACGCAGGGGGGTTGGAGTCAGATGCATACACTACCACCTTCCGAATCAGTCGTCTCGTTCCGCCGGAGGAACGAACGACCGAGAATCCTTCCGTCCCGCGAAAAGAACTCATCTTTGACTTGGAGAAAGTACTTGCCGGAGAGCAATCGATTGATCTGTCCGATGCGGATCGGGTCCACATCCAGTCAATTCCTGCCCGCTCCGATCCGGCCACGACCTCCAAGGTCGCGTCGGCCCGCATCAGTGGGGCGGTCTTCCAGCCCGGCGAATACGCGCTCGCAGACAGCGTCCAAACGGTGCGCGACCTCATTCGTCAGGCCAATGGGCTCACGGACGATGCGTACCGGGAGCAGGCCTCCCTGTATCGGATTAACGAGGACCTCGGGTCGGCCATCCGTACGATCAACGTCGACAGCGCAATGACCGGCGTTCCCCGGGCGAACGTGCCCCTGGTGCCGGGCGACAGTCTTCACATTTCCTCGGTCCAGAACCTCGAAGGACAGCGCACCGTCCAGATTACCGGTCAGGTCCGGAATCCCGGCACGTATCCCTATCGGACCAATATGACCGTGGCCGATCTGCTTATGCAAGGCGGAGGCCTCGCCGACAGCACATATCTGAAAAATGTACTGCGGTCACGCGCGGATCTCTATCGCGAATCAAAAAGCGGACGGTCTGAGCGGCTCATTCCATTTAACCTGGCCCGGGCGCTGAACGGAAGTGGGAGGGCTGAGATGCCCCTCCGTCCCGGGGACGAGATCCGCATCTACCCGCTCCGCGCGGAGGTAAATCAGGACAAGTTCGCCGAGATCAGCGGTGCGGTCAAAGAGCCCGGTCAGTACGACTTTCAGGAGAACCTGACGATGAAGGACCTCATCCTGAAGGCCAACGGCTTCGAAGAGGGCGTGTACCTGAAAGAGATCCAGGTCGCCCGCCCAAAAGAGGAGGAGGAGGGGATGCGGACGATCCGGGTTCCTCTCAATGTCACCGCGGCGGACGGCGATTCGATCCGGTACACGGCGAAAGGAGATACCGCACAGGTCCTGCGGGCGGCGGCGGAGTTTCAGATCCAGCACCGGGACCGGGTGCTGGTGCGCACGGACCCGGCCTACAGCGAGCGGGACTTTGTGAGCGTACAGGGCGAGGTGCGGTTTCCCGGAGACTACGCGTTGGAGGACAGCGGCGAACAACTCTCCAGCGTCCTCGAGCGGGCAGGGGGCATCACTCCGCAGGGATATCCCGGTGGCGGGCGGCTCGTCCGGGACGGGGAGCGGTTTGTCATTAACATTGGGGAGGTCGCGCGGGGCCAAGACGACTTGGCCCTTATGCCAGGCGACCAAATCGTTATCCCGACCGATCCGAATAGTGTCTCTATTCGTGGTAACGTTGCCCGGCCGGGACTGATCAAACATGAGCCAGGAAAAGATGTCGAGTACTACATTAAGCGGGCCGGGGGAACTCGCGACAGCACGCAGACGGTGCTGCTCACGCAGGGGAACGGTGCGACATTCAAGGTCGGGACGGGCCTCTTCTCCGGATCGACGGAGGTCACGGACGGGGCCGTGATCCGCGTTACGCGGAAGCCGCCCCCCCCGCCGGATCAGGAGGGGGTCGACATTGGACAGGTCATTACCGACGTGACGGGCATTCTCTCGAGTGCGCTCACGATTATCGTGCTTGCGTCTCGGGCGTTCGGCAACTGACTCTCCTCGGCGACCGCTCTCGTAAAAAGATCTCTTTCCCGTTCTATGTCCGAAGAAGAGTCCCACCAGGCGGATGGCGAGCCTCCGGCCGGTGGGCCCCGCCGCCGAGAACCAATGCCCGCGTACCCCCCTCCGGAGGATGAAATCACCCTGTCGGAACTGCTTTTGCAACTCACTCGGGGACGGGGCCTGATTATCCTGTCCCTGGTTGGGTTTGGGCTTCTGGGGACGCTGTACGCCGTTTCGCAGTCGTCGAAGTACACGGCAAGCTCGAAGGTCGTCCGGGAGGCGCAAGGGGACGGAGGGGGAGGCGGCGGACTTCCGGGCGGACTTCCGTCGATTTCAGGCTTAGGGATTAGCCTCGGCGGCGGGGGTGGGGGCGGTCTCACACCGGCCTCCTACCCCGAAATCGCGACGAGCCGGGAGGTTCGGCTGGCCGTAGCGCGGGATACGTTCTATTTTCCGTCGACGGGGCGCCGGACCACGTTTATCGACCACGTCAACCAGCCGACGGGGCCCCTGGGGCACGCGCTTCGCTTTACGGTGTATCTTCCGTGGACGATCAAAGGCTACCTCGGGGACCTCATTCGAGGATCGCCGACGCGGCCCATTGAGACCGATACCACAGGCACCCTGATCTATCCGACCGAAGAGGAGGAGAACGCCATACAGGCGCTTGGGAATATGATCTCGGCCTCGGTGTCCCAATCCGGTGCGCTGGAAAGCGGGAGCGGGCTCATGAGCATTTCTACCACTGCTTCAGACCCCACCCTTGCAGCCAAACTCAACGAGCGGGTTATCCATCACTTGCGGTCGCGGGTCCGCGAGATTCGAACACAGACCACCCGTGAAAATCTCAAGTACGTCAAGAAGCGATTCAAGGAGGCCCAAGAAGAACTCGACGCCGCCGAAGATCAGCTTTCTCAATTCCTCGAACGAAATCGGAGTGTGCTGACGGGTGGGGGGGCACCGCAACTCGAATTTCGGCGCGATCGTCTCCGGCGGGAGGTGAGCTTCAAAGAGCAGCTGTACAGCCAGCTTCAAAAGCAGGTGACCCAGACGCGGATCCAGCTTCAAAAGGAGCAGCCCGTCGTAACGATTGCGGAGCGGCCGGTGCCCCCAAGTCAGCCCAGTGCACCGAATCGAACGCTGACGGTGGTGCTGAGTCTCTTCCTTGGCGGCCTTTTCGGCGTTGGGGGCGTATTTCTGAGAAGTGCACTCGAAGGCGACGGGGACGACGAGCAGGAGGAGCGACTCCAGGAAATCCGGGAGTCGATGACGCTGGAGGGGATCGCGGAAGGGGTGAAGCAGGAGGTGGGACTGGACCAGCGGGACCGCCACGGGTAGCGTCGACGGCATAGTGGACACTCTTGAGCCTTCCGGCGTTCAGTTCAGAAGAATCTGAGAGGAGGCGTAGAGATTCTCTCCAACCGGGCCGATCGACCGGCGGTCGAGCAGGCCCTTTCCCTGCTGGAGGACGACGGCTCCGAGTCCGTTGGGACCGTGTTCAACCGGTTTGATCCGGGACGGGCCAGCTCGTACGGCTACGGGTATGGCTACGGCTATGGATACGGATACGGATATGGATACGGGTATCAGTACGGGGACCGCTCCGTCCAGGCCTACTACGAGGAAGAGGAATCGTCCTCCCGCGGGCCGCTCTCGTTCCTGCGGTCGCGTTAAACGGGCAACGTGTCACGTTAAACGTTCCACGTTCCACGCA
>JBDGQM010000121.1:0-10653 GCA_042219065.1 Salinibacter sp.
GAAGCGACTGATGCAATAAATCAAGTTTGGGACGACAAACCAGAGTGCTTTTTTGTGTCCCCACTGCCAGAAAATGGATGTCTAAGCATCAGTCTGAACCTGTTGGCTATCGATGCGATTGCCCTGCTCTCGCCGATCAGAGGAAGTTGACCAGGGAGGCCTGCTGCTGAGTCGTCGCGACGGCCTTCAGGGCCGCCTGCAGTTGAGTCTGTTTCTGTTGCAGCGCGGACGCTGCCTGCGCGAGGTTCGTGTCCTCCGCGTTGGACTGTCGTTCCCGGACGTTCAGCTGCGTGGTTTCGAGCTGGTCTTTGGCCGCGGAAAGGCGGTTCCCAATCGTTCCCGCCTCCGCCCCCTTGCTGAACACATGGTCGCGGGCCTCGGTGACCTCGTCGAGGTTGGCCTGAATGTCGTTGGTACTGTTGTCGTTGGGATCCACCGCACTGATCAGTCCGTCAAGGGCCCCGGTGATCGTCTTCGGCCCACCGCCGGGCCCAGTGCCGTACTGATGCAGCTCCGACCCGGGAATGTTGGTTGTGAGGGTCTGGTTCTGACTGATGGGCCGGGTGCGCTCGCCGCTGATGTCTGCAGGGGTGCCGTTGACACTTCCATCGTCGTTGAAAGGCGTGGTCTGCGTCCGGTTACCGGCGAAGATGTACTCGCCGTTGTGACGCGCATTAAGCCGATCGACCGCTTCATTTTTTATCGAACGAAGCTCCTGGGCAATTGCCTCGCGGTCCTCGTCGGAGACCGTGTCGTTGGCGGCCTGCACTCCCTTCTCCTGGGCCTGCGCGAAGAGGTCCCCCAGCCCGTCGAGCTCCTGCTGGGTGCGATCGACGAACGAACGGGCGGTCTCGACCGTCGACAGACGTCGGTCAATCTTATTGTCGAGCCGTCCCATCTCTTCGGCTATGGAGTAATCGGTGGGCCCATCGGACGGGCGGTTGATCCGCTTGCCACTGCTGATTTGCTCTCGCAACTGGCTGATGTCACGACGGATCTCGGGCAGTTCTTGATTGGCAACACCACTGTAGAGTCCTCGCTGGCGGGCAATACTAACGGTGGACATCGGACTGTGAAGACGATTCGATACAATCTACAAACGGTTCGGGGCGCGGCCTTGTCGCCCCGAAAAATTCCCAAGCCCGTCATCCCGCACACCGACCGCCGTCGGTGATCTCTTCGAAGAAAGCGTTACCGATTCCACGGAGATCCTGAATCAAGTTCAGGATGACGAGTCTTCGGTTGGAATTTTTCGGGACGACATTCCGGACTATTGAACAGGTTACTGGCAACTCTTAATCGACATCTGTAACATTCTGCTACATCGAGAGCAGCGTGTTTGTGACCTCCTGGGCGGTGCGCAGCACGCGGGCCGACGCGGCAAACTGCTGCTGTTGCTCGATGAGGGTGCTCATCTCTTCGTCGACCGACACCCCCGAGACGCCCTTAGCCATGCTTTCGAGGTGGTCGGCCGTGGCTGCTTTGGCCTCCTCACGCGCCGCGGCCTGCTGCACCTTCGATCCAACGTTGGCGGACAGATCGATGGCCTTCGGCGTCAGGCTGTCAGAAAGTGCAGCCATGTTCTGGGCCGGGGTGGTGTTTCCCGGCTCCCCGGCAGCGCCGTAGGCGGCAATCTCCTCGGGGGCGCTCACGGCCCGCTGGAGGGACCCGGCCGTCGTGCCTGTGGGATCGAAGAAGGGATCCCCTGTATTCCCGTTCTGGTCGAATCCATTTTCATGGATGCTATTGACCTGTGTCACCACATCGTTCGCCAGACTATCCAGCTGATTTTGCACCTCCGGGAGGGTCTGGTTGAGGGTGCGAAGCTGCGCCCCAATTTCGCCCGCGTTTTCGCTGCCCGGCTCGAACGCCACGCCGGTGTCCCCGAACTCCACGGTGGGCGCGGAGGGCGACTCGAGGTTCTTGGCCCGAAGCTGAGTGGTCTCCGTGCCCTGCACGACGTTCATGCCGTTGACCGACAGGGTGTATCCGTTCGAGTCTTCCTGCACGTCCACCGGCATAAGTCCTGAGAGCTTCTTGACGAGGCTGTCGCGGCGATCCTTCGCCGCCAGGTCCGGCGTCCCGCTTGCCCGGGCCTCGCTGATTTTCTTGTTGAGGCCTGCCACCTCTTCGATGAGGCCGTTTGCCTTGTCGACGCTGCTGGCAAGGGCCGACTCGGTGTCGCTTTCGAGGCCGCCGATCTTCTGGTCGAGCCGGTCGAACGCTCCCGTCAGGGCGTCGGCTTTGGCCAGCACGGTCTCGCGCACCCCCTGATCGGTGGGGTTGTTGGCCAGGTCGTTGAGGCCGCCGAAGAAGCTTTCCAGCGACGACGTGAGGCTGCCTTCGGTGTCGGTGGCCAGGGCCCCTTCCAGCACCGAGAGGAGCCGCGCCTCCTCGCGGGCGCCCTTCTCGCCCGTCTGCGCCTCCGCGGCGGCCTGATCGAGCATGCGGTCGCGCACCCGCTCGAACGAATCGAGCGACGCCCCGTCACCCGGGGTGTTGTTCTGCGCCGGCGATGTGTAAATTCCAGACGAGACCGTGTTGCTGGCCTGCAGGGTCGCGCGGCGGCGATGGTAGCCCTCCGAGTCGGCATTCGCCACGTTCTGCCCCGTCGCGTTCATCTTCGCGTTGAGGGCCCGAAACGAGCGCTGGCTAATTTCAAAAAGAGAGTTGATGCTCACGGGACTATCCGATGGCGTTTACAAATGAACGATCGGGGGGGCCGTCTTCGGACTGGCCATTGGCCGTGTAGGTCTGGCCATCCGTGTCGCTGGCTGCGGCCTGCATGGCCACGAGAAGCTCGTGGTTGAGATCGGCGGCATACTCGAGGGCGAGGCGGAGCGTCTCGCGGCGCTGGCTGACCACCTGCATCTGCTCGGCCACGGCGGTCTGCGCCTCCGCCAGTCGATCCCCGACCGCGGGGGCGGTGTCGTCCCGGAGGGTCTGAACCAGCACCTCCAGGGAGGGCTCGTCCGGGACCCCGTCGAGCACGCGGCCCAGGAGACGAGCCTGTCGTCTGCTCTTCTCGTTCAGCTCCTTCAGGGCTGCGGTCTGTTCTTGGATTTCGGTCGTGCGCGCGTCCATCGGCCCCGGATCGTCGGCCCGAATGGCTTCCAGCTGCTGGTCGTAGAGGGCTTTGAGGCTGTCGAGGGCCTCCACCTCAGCGTGGAGCGTCTCGATCAGGGCATCCGCGGCGGGCGCAATGTGGTTAGACGGCATGGTCGATCTTGGATTCGTTCGGGGTCGCAGGTGGCGTGTCGAGGAACGGGGTGGACGGATCGGCGGACCCCTCGGGCGGGGCCGGATCCACGGACGTCGGGGACGCGGCATCCGGCTCGGCCGTCGAGCTGGCGGCGCCCCATTTCTGGGTCAGCGTTTCCGAAATGCCGAGGCTATTGGAGTTCACCAGTTGCTCGGTGATCATGTCGGTCATCCACTCGCGCTGACGGTCGCGCTGGCTCTCCATCCACTTCCCACCCCCCTTGCCCGAGAGCGAGCTGGAAAACATGTCGTCCGTCATCACCTTGGTGAACTGGCGGACCAGTACTTCTTCGAATTTGCGGGCGGCCTCCTGGGGCGTGCTCGGGGAGTCCTCCTCGCCCACCCCCCTGCCCGAGGCCGCCGCCCCCGACGACGGAGACGACTCCGCCGGGCTGGGTGCGAGGGCGGCTGCATCCGAACTGGCTTGAGCAGGCGTCATGAACGTCAGGAATGGGTCGCCGATGAAAACAGAGAATCGACTGTCGTGTCAAGCGTCAACGTTGGTGTAGCGTCGACACGATCTCAAACCCCAAGGCAAGTCGTTTCGAGCGCACCCCGGAGAGCACTCGGTCGCTATGCTCCCAGCGAAGTCGAGAAACCTCCCCGAAACGAGCAGCCAGTCCGAGGGAGATTCCTCGACTCCGCTCGGAATGACGGCTGTAAATCGGGGGTTGAGATCGTGTCATAGATATGAGAATCAGGATTGACGCTGCACTACACGGGGGCTACAGGATCACCAGCTTCGCTTTCAGGGCCCCGGCGCGGTCGATGGACTGGAAGATGGAGATGATGTCGCGGGCGGTCACGCCGAGTTCGTTGAGGGCCGCGGACAGATCGCTCACGTTGGTGTTGGCAGGAAGCACAACCGACTCGGCCCCCTGCTGCTGCACCTCGGCCGACCCCTCCGCGACGGAACGCGTCTCCCCCTCCGAGAGGGGCCGGGGCTGCGAGACTGCTCGTCTCTCCCGGGTGGACACGGTAAGCCCGCCGTACGTAACCATCACCTCGTTGATCGACACATCGCCGCCGGCCACGATGGTGCCCGTCCGCTCGTTGATGACCACCCGGGCGGGCGCTTCGGCCTCGACCTCGATCCCTTCGAGGGCTGCCATCAGCTGCGATGCACTGTTCAGGGCCTCGGGCATGGACACGTTCACGCGGCCCGCGTGCGACGCCTGGGCGGCATCGGGAAAGACCTCGTTGATGGCCTCCACGATCTTTTCCGCGTTTGTGAAGTCGGGGCGGCTCAGCACAAGCCCCACACTATCCTGATTTAGACTAATGGGCGGTTCCTCCCGGACCACGGCCCCATTGGGCACCCGGCCGGTATTGGGATGGTTGATCTGCACCTCTGTGCCCCGACTGGAGGCCTGGGCCGCTCCCGTCGTGAGGGGGCCCTGTGCAACGGCGTAATTGACCTCGCCCGACGGGCCCTTGAGCGGCGTGCGCAGAAGCACTCCGCCGGACAGCGACCGGGCGTCGCCCAACGCCGAGACGGTCACGTCGAGCTGACTTCCCATTCCGCTGAACGGATCCATCGTGGTCGTCACGAGCACGGCCGCCGCGTTGCGCGATTCGAGCATGTCTGGACGGACGTTCACCCCGAAGTTGCGCAGCATGTTGGCAATGCTCTGGACGGTGTACGCCGCTCCCTGTCGCCCTCGGGCCCGGTCCCCCGTGCGGTCGAGCCCCACGACGAGTCCGTAGCCGGTGAGCTGAATGGGCGAGGCCCCCGCCAGCGAGACCATACTCTTCAGCTTCGTCGTTGCGGTCGACGCGGACTGCGCCCCCGGCCCCGCCGCTGCCTGGCTCGTGTCCGTCTGCGCCACGGCTGCGCCTCCCCCAAGCATCGTGAGCGCTACCCCCGCGGCCAGAATGGAGCGAAATAACAAATCAACTCTCATGAGCGAGCACCTATGGTCGAACGAAATCGGAGCGCGGCTCCACCGAGCAGCCCCCATCCGTGCAGCCGGGGAGCGCTGTCGAGCCGAATGCTAGTTGAGGCCGAGAAAGATGCTGATCCCTACGATCACCGCCGAGCCCGCCTTCAACAAAAAGCCTTTTGAGAAGAACCCATTGTGGCGCATTCCGGACTGGTTGTACTTGATTTTGGCGTCCGCAATCTGGTGCGACAGCACGGTGTTGTCGTGGCGGACGTCGCTGGTGCGGACGATTCCGGACACCTCCATCACGTGGGTGGCACCGTTCACCGTCAAGTCGCGCTCTCCGCTCACGACCAAGTTGCCGGCCTCGTTCACCTCCACGACCCGCACCGTTAGGGTGCCCGTAAGGGTGCCACTCTGGACCGTCTGGTTGCTGTTGTTGGTCTGGTTCTCAATCTGCGCGTCCGCCCCGAACTGACTGCCAAGGCCGGGACCCGACGCCCCGCCGCTGCCGCTGACGGACGTACTGGAGTTTCCTTCGTAACTGCTTTCGCGCTGGGCAGAGGTCTGCTCGTCCAGGATTACGGTGAGTACGTCGCCGGGCTCGGCGGCCGTCGGGTCCGTGTAGAGCGACGACTGGCCCTGCGCCAGCAGGGGCGCACCCAGAAACACGGCGAGAAGGGCGGTTGCGGGGGCGAGGAGAATGCGAAAATCAGTCATGAGCAGTCGGTTCGGAATAGAGAAAGCAGATGGTTCAGAGCGTTTCGATCCACCGGGCCGTGTTCTCTCCCGTGACGCGGACACGATATGTGGTGTCCAGATCCGAACAGTGCACGCGAACCACCTCGTCGATCACGCCCGGCTCCCGGGCGGTGCACGAAAGACGGAAGGCGAGGCGCCCGCGGCGGTAGTGCACGCGAACGGATCCGCCGGTGTCGATGGTGTGGGGACGGCGCACGTCGCGCTTCCGCAATACCCGTCCCGCCTGCAGGTGCCGCGCGGCCACGAGGCGCTCGCGATCGGCCCGCGACCGGACCGTGGAGGCCCGAAGCGGTTCGCCGTGCAACGCCGTCGTTTCGATCCAGACGGTCTTCAGCTTGGATTTCGGAATGGGCTCTCCGCCCTGCACCCGGCTCCGGACCGTTGCGACCGAGTCGAGCCGCGCCACGCGGAGCGTCGCCCATCCTGCTTCCTCCCACGGGCCTCCGGAATCTCGCGTGTGAATGTCGGCCTGTGCCAGTCCCGCGGGCGTCCCGTCGCTCTCCGAAAACCGCACCCGCAGGGCCTTCGTGGTGTCGACGTCGCCCCGAACGTGGCGAACGTGCACCCTCAGGTGGCCGGTGCTCTCCGGATAGTGGCGGGCCAAGGCCTGGGTCGCCGCCGCGCGGACTGCCTCGTTCTGCGCCTCCTGGGCCTGTCCCACTGTGGGAAGGCCAAGCACCAGCAGGAGGCTGGACAACACGTACGGGACGAAGCGCCGCATAAGCGGGGAGCGAGAGGGCCATGAGGACGTCGTTAGCGCTTCACGTTGTTGGCGGTTTGCATCATGTTGTCACTGGTCTTTACCATCTTCGAGTTCAGCTCGTAGGTGCGCTGGGCCTGAATGAGAGTCGTCATTTCTTTGACGACCTCCACGTTTCCCTTCTCCAGAAACCCCTGCCGAACCGTCCCCATGCCGTTGCGGCCGGGCGCCCCCAGAAAGGGCTCCCCACTCGCCTCGGTTTGCTCGTACATGTTGCCCCCCACGGCCCGAAGGCCGTTTGCGTTGGAAAACCGGGCGAGCTCCAGTTGGCCAAGCTCAACCATCTGGGATTCGCCCTGAATCCGGGCGGAGACGACTCCTTTCTTGTTGATGTCGATCTCCACAGCGTCGGGCGGCACATTGATGCTGGGCTCCACCTTCTGACCCGTCTGGGTGACGATATTTCCGTCGCTACTCAGGGTGAAGGTGCCGTCCCGGGTGAAGGCGAGACTGCCGTCCGGCTGTCGCACCTGAAAAAAGCCGTCGCCGTTGATGGCAAGGTTGAGGGCATTCCCGGTCTCGGCGAAGCTCCCCTGTGAGAAGTTGCGGACGGTGGCCACCGTCGTGGCGCCATGGCCGATCTGCAGCTCAGCGGGCTCGGCCCCATTGTCTCCGCCCGCCCCGTCGGCCTGCACGTTCTGGTAGAGCAGGTCCTGAAACACCGCCCGGGAGCGCTTGAACCCGGTCGTGTTGGCGTTGGCCAGGTTGTTGGCGATGTTGTCGACCTTCGTCTGCTGAGCTTTCATGCCCAGCGCGGCCGTTTGCAGCGAGCGTGGTGGCATGGCGGAAGGGGTCTCGTGTAAAGGGGGAGAAAGCAGTAACGTGCGCGGGAACTACAGTTGCCCGAGGTCCTGCGTGGCCCGGCTCAGCACGTCGTTGGTCGTCTGGAGGGATCGTTGCTGCGCCTCGTACTGGCGAGAGGTCTGGATCATGTCGGTCATTTCCTCAACGGGGCTCACGTTGCTCTTCTCGACCTTGCCCTGCAGCACCGATGGGTCCTCCATGGGCTCCGGCGTGGCGGTGCCGGCCCGGAACGAGGCCCCCTGCTGTCGCTCCATCTGTGCCGGGTTGTCCACCGACACAACCTTGAGGGTGCCCACCCGCCGATTCCCCGCGGTGATCGTCCCGTCGCTGGCAATGCTAATTTCTTCGCCTGTGTCGACCGGGATCTGGATGGCGCCCCCCTCCCCCATGACTTGTCGCCCGTCGGGGGTGCGCAATGTGCCCTCCTTCCCGACCACGAAGTGCCCGGCCCGCGTGTAGTGGGACTCGCCGCCGCCCTCGGGCTGCGTCTCAAAAAACCCGTCCCCCCCTAGAGCGACGTCAAGCGGATTGCCCGTTTGCTTCAGGGCCCCGCCGGACATGTCATAGGTCTGTCGCAGGCGGCGGTCGCTGCGGGGCGCGTTCTCCGCGTCCATGCGCTCGTTGAGGGCCTCGGTAAAGAACCGGTCGCGCTTGAACCCGGTCGTGTTGGCGTTGGCCAGGTTGTTGGCCACCCGTTCCTGGTCGTGCTGCAGGGCATTCATCGCGGCCGCAGCGTTCTCGAGACGGAGCAACATGGGGCGGAGTGAGAGTCGGGGGAGACGTATTCAATGGTCAGTCACCCACACTACGCCTCAAAGAGCCTACCAAGCAGACCCGCGGTCCGCTGCCGGGGAGAGATGCGTCTTCGTCGAGACGGCGGGCACAATTTTCCGCCGGCCGTCGGCAGATCCTGCCGTCGGTGACCGCCGGGGATGCGCCGAGAGATGCATGCTTCGGAGAAAGACGTTGCCCAGGGGCGGCAGGGCCGGGGCGCCCCCGCGCGGCCCCCGGCTACGTGGAGTGCGGCGACACCGGTCCTGCGGCCGGGCGCTCCGCTTCGTGCTGGGCACGATCGTGTTGGGAATGGGACGCAGGGTCCTCGTCCGCTTCGAGAGTGAACTGGTCAACCGTCTCCACGAGCCGGTCGGAGAGACCGCTCAGGTCGCTGGTCGACTGGGCGATCTCAGTCACGCCCCGGGCGTTCTCTGCGGTGACCGTCGAGATCTCGTTGATGCTCTGCGAGACCTGCTCACTGGTGGTCGACTGCTCCTCCGTGGCGGCCGCGATTTCCTCGATCGCCCCGGCGACCTGCTGGATGTTGGAGATCATGTCGTCGAGGGCCCCACCGGCCTGATCGGCCAGCTCAATTCCCTCCTGTACTTCGTCGTGGCCGTTGCGCATCGCCTGAACGGCGCTCTGCGTCTGCTCCTGCACGGCGGTAATGACCTCGTCGATCCGCTCGGTTGCCTCCGCGGTCTGCTCCGCGAGGTCTCGCACCTCCTCGGCCACCACCGCGAAGCCGTCTCCGTGCTCCCCGGCCCGGGCCGCCTCGATGGCGGCGTTGAGCGCCAGTAGATTCGTCTGGTCCGCAATCTCCTCGATGGTCGTGACGATCGTGCCAATCTCTTCGCTGGACTCGTTGAGCTGACCAATCGTGTCGGTCGACCGCTCCACGAAGGTCCCGATCCGCTCCATCTTTTCGATCGTCTCGTAGATGACCGCTCCGTTGTCCCGGGCCGCCCGCTCGGTATGTTCGGCGCGCTGCGAGATGCCCTCGATCGTCTCGGCGTTCTCGTGGATGGTCCGGGACATTTCCTCCATCGCCGAGGCCACCTCCTCCGTCTGCGCCGACTGCTCCTCGGCCCCAGCCGAGATCTCATCGGCCGTCGCCGAAATCTCGTCGGATGCCCTGGACATCTCCCGACTGGCCCCGGCGACCTGCCGGAGGAGCCCGCGGAGGGTGTCGACCGTCTCGTGGAGCCGATCCCAGACCCGCGCGATGTCCTCGTCGTCGCTGTCCTGGGGAATGTCGACCGAGAGGTCTCCGTCGGCCAGCCGATCGAGAACCGAGGCAATCGCCTCCGTCTCGTGGCGCAGCCGCTGGCGCATGCGCTGGTTCTCGAGCCGCGATTCCTTCTCGTTGATGAGAACGGCCGCCGCCTCCGACGCGCTCTCGACGAACTGGGCGTCGGCGTCGCTGAACGTGATGACGTCCCTCTTGTCCGACAAGTAGAGGTTGCCGAGCGGCCGGCCCTGGTAGGTGATGGGCGCGGCCAACAGCGACTGCATGGGCGGATGACCGTCTGGAAACCCGACTGACTCGCTGTGCCGGCTCATGTCGTCGAGGTGAAGCATCTCCTGTTTCTCGTGGATGTGTCCGAGCAGCCCCTCTCCTTCCGGCAGCCCGCCGATTTGCTCGCGTTGCCCCTCTGTCAGGCCCAGCGTAAAGAACTCGGCGATCTCCCCGTCGTCGCCAAAAATGCTGAGGGCCGCGTACTTGGCGTCCGTGACCTCGCGCACCTGCTGGAGAAACGTGCGGAAGGCGGCCTCCAGCTCTTCTTCGCCGCTCGTCCGGTTCATGAGCTGGGTGAGGGCCTGCATGCGTTCCCCCTCCTCTCCAGTCGCACTGTGGGCTTGCTCGGGACGAGTCTCCTCGGAACGATCCTCGGCCTGTCCAACTGTCCGTGCCACGTGCGCCGAGAGGGCTGCCGCGAGGAGCCCGCCCACCAACAGGACCCCGGCGGCGGTCCATGCCGATCCTGCGATACACGCACCCGCGACGGCCGCCGCGGAGAGAAGACCCGTGCCGCCAAACGTCCAACGCAGCCGGGTGGTGAGCGGCGTCCCCTCTCGTTCTTCCCGGGACGCGTCGTCGAGGGAGCGGGAGACTTCCTGTTCTGCAGAGCGGCTCGCCTGGTCATCGGCAGTGGCCTCTTGATCGTACGGGCACATATGGCGGAATGGGCGATCGAGGGAGACTAAGTAACATTTGCGTTACTGATGTTATCGTCATGGCAACCGACTCCTTAAATGCAGGGTCGCACTTCCCGATGCGTAAGAAACTTCGTAAACGGGATGCGCCGACCGGGATTGAGTACGGGAGTGTGGGCGTATGGGCGTTTTTTCTCCCATACCCACATACTCCTCCTCGCCCGTGCCCGTCGGGCTGTGTCGTTGATCAGA
>JBDGQM010000122.1:0-22702 GCA_042219065.1 Salinibacter sp.
GGGTTTTGAGATCGCTTTGACATATGAAGAATGAGAGTTGACACTCCACTCCGTTACTTCAGAAAAAGAGTCATCCCGGCTCCGGCGTGGCGCCACTCGGCACCTCGGCGGGCGTGGATCGGCTTTCGAGCACGACGGCCGGTTCGAGCGGGCGGATGGCCACCGTGTCGCCGGGCTCGTGCAGCGTCCGGTTGTCGGCGTGGACCAGATACTCGCTTCCGTTGCAGCACACCCGGTACGTGATGTCGTGGCCCTTGAACGCCCGCCCCATGACGGTTCCCACGGGACCCTCCGCGTTCTCCGGGGGGGCCAGCGCGAGGTGCTCCGGGCGCATGGACACCAGCACGGTGCCCTCCGCCTCATCGTTGAGGGCCACCTCCCCCAGCGGCGTGCTGGCCGCGGCGCCCGTCGCCTGGGAGAGAAGCAGGTTGGTACGGCCCAAAAACTGAGCGACGAAAAGCGTCCGCGGCTGGTAGTAGACGCCCTCCGGCGTGCCGATCTGATCGATCTGTCCCCCGCGCATGACGGCCAACCGGTCGGCAAACGAGAGCGCCTCCTCCTGATTGTGCGTCACGAGCACGGCGCTCATGCCCTTGCTCTTCAACAGCTCCCGCACCTCCTGCCGCGTTTCCTGCCGCAGCAGGGCATCGAGGTTCGAAAACGGCTCGTCGAGCAGAATCAGGTCCGGCTCCGGAGCCAGGGTGCGGGCGAGGGCCACCCGCTGCTGCTGGCCGCCCGACAGGTGCTGGGGCTGCCGATCCTCGAACCCACCGAGGCCCACCATCTCCAGCGCCTCCTGCGCCCGGGCGTCCCGCTCGGCCTGGGCCGCGCCGTTGAGGCCGAAGGCGACGTTTTCGCGGACCGTGAGATGAGGAAAGAGGGCGTAGTTCTGAAAGACGATGCCCACCGTCCGGGCCTCCGGCGACACGTGCGTTCCCGGCCCCGAGAGCACCTCGTCCCGCAGCGCGACGGTGCCGGCCGTGGCCCGCTCAAACCCGGCGATGCAGCGGAGCGTCGTCGTCTTGCCGCACCCACTCGGCCCCAGAATTGAGAAGATCTCCCCGTCGCCCACGTCGAAGGAGACGTCGTGCACGACGGGCGGGGCGTCGGGGTCGAACCGCTTGGTCAGATCCTGAACGGAGAGGATTGGGTCGCTCATGGCAAAAATAGCACCTAATTCCGCCCGACTCGTTCCTCGATTGCGGCCCAGGGCCGACGCAATTGCACAGGTCTACGTCTGCTCCGCGGCGGGACGGCGGTCGGTCGTGCGCTCCCGCATCAGCAGCAGCCCCACAAAGAGCGCCGAGACGAACATAATGGTGAGTGCGTACGGGGCGGCCTGCCCGAACATCGCCTCCTCCGCGTAGCTCCACGTGTTGAGGGCCAGGGTCTCGAAGCCGATGGGGGCCAGGAGAAACGTGATGGGCAGCTCTTTCATGGCCGACAGAAAGACGAAGGCCATGCTCACGAGCAGGCCCCGCTGCACGAGCGGAATGGTGACACTGAAAAACGCGCCGAGGGAGGAGCGCCCCAGCGACCGCGCCGCCTCTTCCAGGTGGGGCGGGGCCTGATAGAGCGCGCTCCGCACAGGGCCGACGGCCTCGGCCATGAAATGGAGCGCGTAGGCCGCAACGAGGAGCCCCAGGGTCTGATACGCAAACGGCACGGTGCCGAGCGAAAAGACGATGAGCGCCAGTGCAAAGGCCAGCGGCGGCGTGGCGTACCCCAGATAGGCGATGCGCTCGATGCCCCGCGTCCAGCTCGAGGGATGTCGCACCCCGAGATAGGCCACCGGAAGGGCCAGCAGGGCCGCGAGCACGGCGGCCGGGGCCGAGGCCGACACCGAGTCCCACAGCGCCGCCCCGAGCCCGCTCCACGGGAGGCCGCTCGCCGCCGTGTCGGTCATCCAGTATCCGACCGTTCCCGCGGGCAGCAGCACAGACAGGCCCGCCACCCCCAGCGCAAATGCGTATCCGGCCCAGCGCCAGGCCCCCAGCCGATGCAGCGTGGACTGCCGGGCCGTGCCGCTACCGGTTCGGTGAAACAGCAGGCCCTTCAGCAGCCGCGCCTCCAGCACCAGAATGGCTCCCGTGAGCGCCAGCAGCATCAGCGCGAGACACGCCGCGTAGATGCGGTCGTACGAGGCCGCGTACTGAATGTAGAGCGCGTAGCTGAAGGTGTCGTACCGCATGAGCGACACGACCCCGAAGTCGCCCAGCACGTGGAGCGCGATCAGGAGGCCGCCGGCCAGGAACGCCGGGCGCAACTGCGGGAGCACGATCTGGACAAATACCTGCCAGCGGCTGTGGCCCAGGGCCTGGGCCGACTCCTCCAGGGCCGGATCGAGCCCCAGGAAGGCCGTGCGGAGGTTCAGGAAGAGGTACGGGAAGGTCGACAGGCTCAGTGCAAGGACGGCACCGGTGTAGCCGCTGAGGCGAGGCACTGCGAGGCCGAGCGTCTGCGCAAGCGTCCCGTACTCGCCCGTGGTGGCCAACAGGACGTACGCCATGACGTATCCCGGCACAGCAAGCGGCAGCACGCCCAGAAGCGTCAGGACCCGGCGTCCCGGCAGCGCCGTGCGGGTGGTGAGCCACGCCAGGGGCACGGCCAGCACACTCGTGCCCACCAGCACCCCCACCGTGAGCCCCACCGTGTTGCCCAGGAGCCGCAGAGTGCGCCCCCGCACCACCAGGTCCCACAGCGTCTGCGGATCGGCCTGGAAGGCACGAAGAAGCAAATACGACAGCGGAATGAGCACGCCCCCGATCACCACGACCACGGGAAGCGCCACATACCAGCGGGTCCGGATCGTCTCTAGCGTACGGGATACCTCCATTCGGAATTGCCCTCCGTGAACGAAGAAAATTCTCTCCTCCACCTGCTGCTAAACTTGCACGGGTGCGGAGGCATGGACGTGCGGAAGCACGGACGTGCTCCAGAGCTGAAGATCATCCCACTTCCACACATCCACACGTCCACACATCCACACTTCCAACTCTACAGGGCGCCGACGTCCCGCAGCAGTTCGAGGGTCGGATCCATGTCCTGCAGCTGCGCCAGCTCAAACTCTGGACTCAGCCTGAGGGCCTTGTCCACCGGCATCATGTACTCCGGAACCTGCGTGCCCGGCACCACGGGATACTCGTTCACCTGGGTGGCGGCAAACGACTGCGCCGGCTCCGAAAGCAAGAATCGGAGGAACCGGTGGGCCGCCTCGGACTGGTCACTCGTCTGCAACGCGCCGGCCCCCGTCACGAGCGCGAGATTGCCCAAATCCCCGTCGGCAAAGTGGTACATCTCCACCGGGGCCGAGGCACGCGGAGCGGCTTCTTCTTCGTGTTCTTCCTCCCCTCCGTGCTCCCCTTCTTCCTCCTCTTCGTACTCGCCCTCCGCCCCGCCGTATTTGAGGCGCATCACGTAGTAGTGGTTCGTGAGGGCCACGTCGATTTCTCCGGCCTCCAATGCCCGGACCATCGGTGTGTTGGAGGCCCATGCCTTCGGATTTAGCTCCTGCATCCCCTCCAGCCAGGTGCGCGCCGTCGTTTCCCCCTCTGTCACACGGAGCGCCGTCACGAAGTCCTGGAAACTCGAGTACGCCGGCGTCCACCCAATGCGCCCCTTAAACTCGGAGTGATCGGGCAGGTCGACCACCGAGTCCGGCAGATCCGCCGGGCGTACCGCGTCGCTGTTGTAAGCGAGCACACGGAACCGAGTCGTGACGGGCACCCATCGCTGGTTCGACGGCGTGAAGCGGGCGGCCCGATTCACGAGCGTATCGGGAAGGGTCGCCAGCATGCCGTTGTCCACCGCGTTGCTGAGCGCACCCGTCGTGTTGGCCCAGAACACGTCGGCCGGGCTCTGGTCGCCTTCTTCCTGGAGGGCCGCAAGCAGCTGCGAGTCGGTGCCGTACTTCACGCGCACCGGCACGTCGGCCTGCTGCCGGTACTGCTGGACGAGCGAATCGACGAGGGCCTTGCTGCGACCGGAGTAGATGACGAGTTCGTCTTGCTCCCCGCCACACCCGAGCAGCGACAGAATCAGGGTGAGGGCGAGGCTGAGGCTTAAGAGTCGTTTCATTATGGACGAGAATGGTAGATTCCGGGAATATCGGCCTTGTTTAGACTGATTCTAAAGAAGGCAGCTCAGAGATGACACGGTTGGGCCGATCCGTGGGCGGTAAATCGCAGAAACTCCACAGAATGCGTGTGGGAGCGGGGGTGGAGAGCGCGGGGGTGGAGAGTGTGGGGGCGAGAGCGTGGGCGTAGAGAATGTAATGTAGGGACTCCTGCGGTTCAGTGGCGGTCTTCGGCCAGAAGTCCTTCGATGGCCTCGAAAAGGCGCTCGGGCTGCTGGGCGTGCCTGCGCTCGCGCACCCCGTCCCCGAGGCGATCCGCCCAGTCCTCCCGGAAGAAGCGGACGACGGCGTCGGCCAGCGCGGGGGGATCCTCCGGGGGCACCACGAATCCCGCCTCTTCGTGCGGAACGGTTTCGGTGAGCCCGCCCACGTCGGTCAGGACCATGGGCCGCTCGAAGTGGGTGGCGATCTGCGCGACGCCGCTCTGCGTGGCCGAGACGTACGGCTGCACCACCAGGTCGGCGGCACAGAAGTACGCGGGCACGTCGCCCGACGGGATGTACGCGTCGTGCCAGTGGACGCGGTCGGCCAGATTGTGCTCGCGAATGAGGCGATGGTATCGCTCGGGATCGTCGTAGGGCTCCCCGGCGACGACGAGGTGGAGGTCGGGCAGCCGTTCCAATGCCTCGGGCAGGGCCTTCAGGAGCACGTGCAGCCCCTTGTACTCGCGGACGAAGCCGAAGAAGAGACACACCGGCACGTCGTCGGGCAGATCGAGCGCGGCCCGCGCCTCTGCCTTCGGGACGGACGCCCCAAAGCGCTCGTAGACGGGATGCTCGATGCGGCGCACCGGAGCGTCGGGGTCACGGAGCGGGCGCAGGTTGTCGGCCACGGCGTCGGACATCACGACGTGCCCCTCGCAGGCCGCGAGGAAGAACTGACTGAGCCACGCGTCCCCAAAATGGCGCTCGTGGGGCAGCGCGTTGTGGACGACGGCCATCGAGGGGATGCCGTAGTGCCGCTGCAGGCCACGCGCGACGACGCCGTACGCAGGAGCGAAGAACGGCATCCAGTACTGAAACACCACCGCGTCGGGCGCCGCGTCCCGCAGACGAAATCCCGCCCGAAACCAGGAGAGCGGATTCAGTGGATCGAGCACCCGCGGGGCCTCCTGTACGATCGCCGGCGCCTCATCGTCGGGCTCAAACTGCGTCTTCCCCGGAAACAAGAACTCCGGATACTGCCGCGCGAAGTTGAGCGGGGCAATCTCGTGCCCGCGCCCATCGAGGCCCTCCACCGTCATCTCCGTGAAGTGCGCAATCCCGCCCCGGTACGGATGCATCGGTCCCACGACGGCGATCTTCCATTTCTCATTGTCCGATTGTCCCATTTTCTGCTCCACATTCACAACAGCCAGCGTCCTGACCTTCAACCTTCTACCTTCCAACCTTTCACCGGTTAACAGAACTCATGTCCGGATACCGCTCCCCGGCGGCCACGCCCATCGGCGCAATCTCGTCGATGCGGTCCAGCTCCTCCGGCGACAGCGACACGTCGAGCGCCCCAATGTTTTCGGTCAGGTGATCCGGGTCCGTCGTGCCCGGGATTGGCACCACGTCGTTGCCCTGATGCAGCACCCAGGCGAGCGCCAGTTGCGCGGGCGTCACGTCCTTCTCGGCGGCCAGCCGCTTCACCTCCGCCACGAGGTCCAGGTTCTTCTGGAAGTTCTCGCCCTGGAAGCGCGGGTTGTGGCGACGCCAGTCGTCCTCTGGTAGGTCCTCCGGCGACTGGAACCGGCCGGTGAGAAAGCCACGCCCGAGCGGACTGTACGGGACGAACCCGATGTCCAGCTCCCGGCACGTCGGCAGAATCTCGCCTTCCGGATCGCGGCTCCACAGCGAGTACTCCGTCTGCAGCGCCGTAATGGAGTGCTCCGCATTTGCCCGCCGAAGCGTCTCCGGGGCCGCCTCCGAGAGGCCGAGGTAGCGGACCTTCCCGGCCTCCACGAGCTGTCCCATCGCCCCCACTGTTTCTTCGATGGGCACCTCGGGATCCACCCGGTGCAGGTAATAGAGATCGATGTGGTCGGTGCCGAGGCGCTGAAGCGACTTGTGGCAGGCCTTCTTCACGTAGCTGGGCCGCCCGTTGAGGCCGCGCGTGGTGCCATCCTCGTCGCGCACAATGCCGAACTTGGTGGCGAGCGTTACCTTGTGGCGATGCAGATCGAGGACGCGGCCCAGCAGCTTCTCGTTGGTGAACGGGCCGTAGATGTCGGCCGTGTCGAAGAAGGTAATGCCTCGGTCGACCGCTCGCTGGAGGGTTTTGATGGCCCGGTTCTCGTCGGGCGTGCCGTAGAAGTCGGACATGCCCATGCAACCGAGGCCGAGGGCCGAGACGGTGAGATCGTTGTGGCCGAGGGTGCGTTGCGTCACCATGCCAGTGGGAGTGGTTCATCCGACGTCAAGCGCGATTGCGAGGCGGGGCATCCAACGTCCGCCCCCTTCCGCTGTTGCGAGCCTCCATAGAAAAGCGCCCCGTCCGGACCGCCGAACGGAGCGCCTGCACAGAATGCAAATGGATTTCCTCGTCTTCTCCCCCGCACTCGTCGCCTCTACGGCCTCCGGAAGCCTCTACGGCCCCCGGAAGGCGGTCCGCGCGTGCGTCTGCGGGAGAGACAGCCGAACGTGACGGAGGCACTGTGGGCCAAATCAAGGACCCACGATCAAAACTTCCTCGTTCGGCCCGTCTACTCGAGGTCGAACCGATCGAGGGTCATCACCTTCGTCCAGGCATCCACGAAGTCCTGGACGAACTTTTCCTCGGCGTCGTCGGCCCCGTAGACCTGTGAAAGCGCTCGGAGCCTGGAATTGGACCCAAAAATCAGATCCACGCGAGTGGCTCTCCACACAACCTCACCGGTGTCTCGGTCTCGGAGCTTGAAGTGCTCTTTGGCCTCCGAGACCGGCTCCCAGTCATAGTCCATGTCGAGCAGGTTCACGAAGTAGTCGTTGGTCAGCGTCCCCGGGCGGTCGGTGAAGACGCCGTGCCCGTCGGCCTGCTCGTGGGTCGCGTCCAGCGCGCGCATTCCGCCGACGAGCACCGTCATCTCCGCGGGCGTCAGGTCCAGCAGATCGGCCTTGTCGACCAGAAACTCTTCCGGGGTCCAGTCCCGCTCCGGATCATCGGCGATGTAGTTGCGGAAGCCGTCCGCTTCCGGCTCCAGGTACTCAAACGCCTCCACGTCGGTCTGCTCCTGCGTGGCGTCGGTGCGCCCGGGGTGGAACGGCACGGCCACGTCGTAGCCGGCGTCGGCGGCGGCCTGTTCGATGGCGGCACACCCGCCCAGCACGATCAGGTCGGCCAGCGAGACCCGCACGTCGTCGGAGCGCGCGTCGTTGAAGTCCTGCTGGATGCCTTCCAGGACGTTCAGCGCGCGGGACAGCTCGTACGGCTCGTTGGCCTCCCAGCTCCGGTGCGGCTTGAGGCGAATGCGCGCCCCGTTCGCCCCGCCGCGCTTGTCACTGTCTCGGTATGTCGAGGCCGCCGCCCAGGCGGTCTTGACCAGCCGGGAGACCGACAGGTCGGTATCCAGGATCCTGTCCTTGAGCTCATCGATCTCCGCGTCCCCGATCACCTCGTAGTCGGCGTCGGGCACCGGGTCCTGCCAGATCAGATCCTCGTCCGGCACCTCCGGGCCCAGGTACCGCTCCTTCGGTCCCATGTCCCGGTGGAGCAGCTTGAACCAGGCCCGCGCGAACGCATCCTGAAAGTGACTTGGGTCCTCCTGGAAGCGCTCGATGATCTCGCGGTAGTCGGGGTCCCGCTTCAGGGCCACGTCCGTCGTGAGCATCATGGGATCCACCGTCTCCGACGACTCGTGGGCGTCCGGCGCGATCCCCTTCAACTCGTCGCTCTTCGGTCGCCACTGCCACGCCCCGCCGGGGCCCTTGTGGACCTCCCACTCATGATCGAGCAGAAGATCGAGATAGCCCAGGTCCCACTGGGTCGGCGCGTCGGTCCAGGGACCCTCAATGCCACTGGTGATGGTGTCGTCCCCCTTGCCGGAACCGTGCTCGTTTTTCCAGCCGAGGCCCTGCTGCTCGATAGGTGCCGCTTCGGGCTCGGCGGCAACGTGGTCGTCGGAGTCGGCCCCGTGGACCTTTCCGAACGTGTGCCCGCCGGCGATGAGCGCGGCCGTCTCCTCGTCGTTCATCGCCATCAGGCCGAAGGACTGGCGGATCCGCTGGGCCGACCACTCCGGGTCCGGTTGGCTCTCCGGGCCCTCGGGATTGACGTAGATGAGGCCCATCACGGTCGCGCCGAGCGGGCTCTGCAGTTCATCGTCTTCGTTGAACCGGCCCCAGGTCTCCATCTCGTCTTCGGGGCCCCAGTCGACAGACCCGTCGGGCTTGTAGTCGTCCTCGCGGCCGCCGGCGAAACCGAACGTCTCGAAGCCCATCGATTCCATGGCGACGTTGCCGGCCAGGACCATCAGGTCCGCCCACGAGATCTTGCGCCCGTACTTCTGCTTGACCGGCCAGAGCAGCCGCCGCGCCTTGTCGAGGTTCGCGTTGTCGGGCCAGCTGTTGAGGGGGGCCAGTCGCTGCCGACCGCCCGACGAGCCGCCACGCCCGTCGGTGGTGCGGTACGTGCCCGCGGCGTGCCACGCCATCCGAATGAAGAGCGGTCCGTAGTGGCCGTAGTCGGCCGGCCACCAGTCCTTCGAGGTCGTCATCACCTCTTCGATGTCGGCCTTCAGGGCCTCGTAGTCGATCCGCTGAAAGGCGTCCGCGTAGTCGAAATCCCCGTTCCAGGGGCCGACCTCTTCTGCGTTCTGGTCGAGGACCTCAGTGTCTAAGCTGCTGGGCCACCACTCGCGGCTCGTCTCCGGCATGCTCGTCCGCGGTTCCTCCGCCCCGTTGGACGACCCGTTGTGCATCACCGGACACCCGTTTGACTCGGTCGTGTTCTCTTCTGCGTGTTCTTTTGGCATAGACAGAAACGTAGACGTATCTGAAAGGGATCAAGCGCTATCGCCCAAGGTAGACGCTCCGAGTTGATAATCCAAATCGATCGTCTCTATATTCTTGATAGCCTTGACCTATCAAAGAGCCGGCTCCGTTCTCCAATGACCCTTGCGCAGTGTCAGTATCTCGTGGCCCTCGACACGCACCGTCACTTCGGCGACGCAGCGGCGGCGTGCGACGTGACCCAGCCCACCCTCAGCGGGCAGCTGCGACGGCTGGAGGACGAGTTGGACGTGCAGCTCATCGATCGGAGCCATCAGCCGGTGGTGCCCACGGCGACGGGCGAGCGCATCATTAAACAGGCTCGCCAAGTGCTGGCCGCCCGCGACCGTCTCCAGTCCCTTGCCGCGGAGGCGCAGGATCGCGTGACCGGCACCCTCCGGCTGGGCCTGCTGCCCACCCTGTCGCCCTACCTCCTCCCCCTTCTCCTGCCGGCCATAGAGGAAACGCACCCCGAGGTTACCTTAGAACTCCGCGAGTGGCCCACCGCCCAGCTTCTGGAGGCGCTTCACGACGACGTGCTCGACGCGGCCCTCATTGCCACCGACGAGGCCGGGGCCGATCTCCACGACCACCCTCTCTTTACGGAGTCCTTCGTGGGCTACGTGGCCCCGAGCCATCGCCTCAGCGACCGTGAGCACCTCGTGCCGTCCGATCTTGCACTCGAAGATTTCTGGCTGCTGAGCGAAGGACACTGTTTTCGCGACCAGGTCCTTCACGTCTGCGGCCGTTCGCGCTCGGGCCCCCAATCTTCAGCCCAGTTTGAAAGCGGCTCCCTCGAAACCCTCGTCCGCCTGGTTCGACACAGCGGCGGCATGACGCTCCTTCCGCAACTCGCCACCTGCCACATGTCCGAGAGCGAGCGCGGAGAATTCGTCATTCCGTTCGCCGACCCCTCCCCCACCCGCAAGGTGCGCCTCGCGACCCGACGTCGGCACAAGCAGCGCCTTGTGGACGCCTTCGTGGAGACGCTCCACGACATCCTCCCGGATTCCATTCCCCGTCCTTAACCCAAGTTGCGTGTCATTCCGCACCCCGATGCGGAATCTCCCTTGAACAGGCAGATTGGTCCGTGAAGATTCTGGATTAAGTTCAGAATGACCGTCTTTCGGTTAGGACGCAACTTGGGCTCCTTGACCGAGGGCTCCCTCCCCTCTTTCCTCTTGCCCCTCACCTCTTCCCACCCCGACGACCGCCAACTTCCAATAAAGACGTAACGGCCCAAACGTGTCTCGGAACGACCCGCAGGTCAGGTGGTTGTAATCGAGCGTTTACACGGAAGCAGGCGTAAACGACGGTTTACATTTGGGAGCTTGCTCCCCGCTCCGGCATCCCGAGAGATCATTGCCATCCACCCGCATCGGACCACGCACGACACGACGAGGGATTGTTTATGAGCACATCTGAGACTGAATACCTGAAGGGAAAGGCCAGTGAGGAGTACGAGCACGGCTTTTACACCGACATCGAAACGGAGACGGCGCCCAAGGGGCTGACCGAGGAGGTCGTCCGGTACATCTCGCACCGGAAGGACGAACCGGAATGGCTCTTGAACTGGCGCCTCAAGGCCTTCCGCCACGTCCGCGACCGCATCGACAGCGGTGAGACAATCGACTGGGCCCATCTCGACTACGAGGCGCCCGACTTCGATGACATAAGCTACTTCTCGGCGCCGAAGGACAAGGCCAGCTACGACAGCCTCGACGAGGTGCCGGACGAGATTCTGGAGACGTTCGAGCGACTCGGCATCCCGCTCGAGGAGCAGAAGGCCCTTACCGGCGTTGCCGTCGACGCGGTGATGGATAGCGTGTCGGTGGCCACCACCTTCAAGGAGAAGCTGAAGGAGAAGGGCGTCATCTTTAAGTCCTTCGGCGAGGCGGCCCGCGACCACCCCGAGATTGTGCGGGAGTACATGGGCACGGTGATCCCGTACACCGACAATCTGTACGCCGCGCTCAACTCGGCGGTCTTCTCGGACGGATCGTTCGTCTACGTGCCCGAGGGCGTGACCTGCCCCATGGAGCTGTCCACGTACTTCCGGATCAACGAGGCAGGCACCGGCCAGTTTGAGCGCACGCTCATCATCGCTGAGCCGGGCGCGTACGTGAGCTACCTCGAAGGCTGCACCGCGCCGATGCGCAAGGAGAATCAGTTGCACGCGGCCGTGGTGGAGCTGATCGCCCACGAGGACGCGGAGATCAAGTACTCCACGATCCAGAACTGGTATCCGGGCGACCCGGACACCGGTGAGGGGGGCGTCTACAACCTCGTCACGAAGCGCGGCATCTGCAAGGGCGACAACTCGAAGATCAGCTGGACCCAGCTGGAGACCGGATCGGCCGTCACGCAGAAGTACCCGTCCGTCATTCTCGCGGGCGATAACTCGGTCGGCGAGTTCTACTCGGTCGCCTTCACCAAGGGGCACCAGCAGGCCGACACGGGCACGAAGATGCAGCACATCGGCAAGAACACGAAGAGCACCATCATCTCGAAGGGCATTTCGGCCGACGTGGCGGACAACAGCTATCGCGGTCAGGTGAAGGTGAGCAAGAACGCCGATGGGGCGCGCAACTTCTCCCAGTGCGACTCGATGCTTCTGGGTCCGGACTGCGGTGCACACACGTACCCCTACATCGAGAGCAACAACCCTACGGCTCAGATTGAGCACGAGGCGACGACCTCGAAGGTGGGGGACGATCAGATGTTCTACTGCCACCAGCGCGGTCTCGGCGAGGAGGAAGCCCTGAAGCTCATCGTCAACGGCTTCTGCCAGGAGGTCCTGCAGGAGCTCCCCATGGAGTTTGCCGTGGAGGCGAAGGAGCTCCTCGACATCGAGCTCGAAGGATCTGTTGGGTAGTTGCGTGTGGGTGTATTTGCGTATGGGAGTGTGGGGGCGTCTACCTGCTCTGCCACTCCCATACCCCCATACGCCCAAACTCTCATACTGCCCAAAGAGGGCACTCTGCTACGGCATGCTACCACTCTTTTCGAATTGCACCACTCACAACCGAACGAAACATGGCACTACTCGAAATTGAAAATCTGCACGTCGGCGTCGAAGACGAAGACATCCATATCCTGAAAGGCCTAGATTTGACCTTAGATACAGGCGATCTGCACGCCATCATGGGCCCGAACGGCTCCGGCAAGAGCACGCTTGCGGCGGTGCTTGCGGGACGCGAAGAATATGAGGTGCTGGAGGGGAGCATTCGCTTCGACGGTGAGGATCTGCTTGAGCTCGAACCCGAGGAGCGCGCCGAGGAAGGCATTTTCCTCGCCTTTCAGTACCCGGTGGAGCTGCCCGGCGTAAGCATGACGAACTTCCTGAAGGAGGCAGTCAACTCCGTCCGCGAGGCGCGCGGCGAGGAGGAGCTTTCCTCCACCGAATTTCTCCAGCAGATGCGCGAGCGGGCCGACATGATGGGCCTCGACGCCGACCTCACGAAGCGGTCGGTCAACGAAGGCTTCTCCGGCGGCGAGAAGAAGCGGAATGAGATCTTCCAGCTCGCGATGCTGGAGCCGCGCCTCGCCATTCTCGACGAGACCGATTCGGGACTCGACATCGACGCGCTCCAGAACGTGTCCAACGGCGTCAACAAGCTGCGCAGTGAGGACCGTGGGTTTCTCGTGATTACCCACTACGAGCGCATCCTTCAGTACATCGTCCCCGACCGCGTGCACGTGATGATTGACGGCGAGATTCTGCGCTCCGGCGGCAAGGATCTGGCACGCCAGCTCGAGGACCATGGCTACGAGTGGGTCCGCGAGGAAGCAGCGGCCACGGCGGCGTAAGTCCGCGCGGCCGGCCCGGGACCGCCCCGTTGGTGATTTCCGGAGTCCTGCCTATCCTTCTCTCGTTTTCCCACACGTACCGATCCCGCCGCATTATGACCACCGCACTTGACACAGACGTTCGCCCCGAAGACCGGTTCATTTCGGCCTTCGAGGTGAATCAGGGACAAGCCCTCAACGGAACGAACGCCTCCATTGCGCAGCAGCGCGAGGATGCCATCGAGCGCTTCGCGGAGCTCGGCATTCCCGACAATAACCTGGAGGCCTGGAAGTACACGAACATCTCAAAGATCATCGACCGGCCGTACACCCTTCCCCTCGCTCCGGAGCCCCCGTCGGTCGATCCGAGCGACATCGCTCCGTTTCTGATCGACGACCTGGACGCGCACCGCGTCGTGCTCGTGAACGGCCGCGTCGACGAATCGCTCTCCGACATTGGCGAACTGCCCCCCGGCGTCGTCGTGAGTAGCCTCGCCCAAGCCGGTGCCGACCATCCGAACGTCGTTGAAGAGCACTACGGGCAGTACGCCGACGCCGAGGACGAGGCGCTCACGGCCCTCAACACGGCCTTCGTGCAGGACGGCGCGTTCGTTTACGTGCCGTCCGGCACCATCGTCGAGAAGCCGATCTTCTTCCTTCACGTCACGGCCGGTCAGGAGGACCTCTTCCTCCAGCCCCGCCACCTGTTCGTGGTAGAGGATGGGGCCATTGCCCGCATCATCGAGACGCAGCATTCACTGACCGACGCCCACACCTTCACCAATACCGTGGGTGAGGCCTTCGTCGGCGAGCGGGCCAACCTGGAGCACTACCTCGTTCAGGATGAAGGCCCCACGGCGTCCCAGGTGCACACCCGCGCCGGCCAGCAGAAAGACGACAGCGTGTACACGACCGATACGGTGACCTTTAGCGGGGAGGTGATCCGCAACAACGCCACCATCGAGGCCGATGGCTCGTTCTGCGAGTCGAACCTCTACGGCCTCTGCATCGGCAAGGACGACATGCACGTGGACAACCACACGCGGATGAATCACGTGCAGCCAGACTGCAACAGCAACGAGCTGTACAAGCACGTCCTCAACGACGAGTCCACCGCCGTCTTTAACGGTAAGGTCTTCGTGTCGCGCGGCTCACAGCGCATCGATGCGTACCAGCAAAACGACACCATCGTCCTGACGGATGAGGCGAACATCTACACCAAGCCGGAACTTGAAATTTATGCGGACGATGTGGTGTGTAGTCACGGCGCCACGACCGGGCAGGTTAACGAGGAAGGAGTCTTTTACCTCCGCTCCCGCGGCCTCTCCGAGCGCCGGGCACGCATCCTGATGCTTCAGGCGTTCACCGACGAGGTCCTGAGCGAGTTCAAGATCGACGCGCTGCGCGACTACATCACCGACAAGATCCGACGGCGCTTCGCGAGCTACTTCGAATAAGTGTGGATGTATGGACGTATGGATGGATGGAAGTAGTGGTTTGTCAACCCTGAATGTTGGTATGCCCGAGCGATCTCAAAACCCATTTTACAGCACGTCATCCCGACAGTAGTCGGGACACGCTTCGAGCGCAGTCGAGAAATCTCCCCAAACCGTGCCGCCCACTTCTGGGAGGTTCCTCGACGCTGCTCGGAACGACTTGCCTTGGGTTTTGAGATCGCGCACTGCCTGTACAATCACGATTGACACAGTAGTAGGATCGTTCGTGCGTTCATCCGTCCACACATTCATCCCTCCATCCCTACCCCGTTATGCCCGCAACGACCACGCCCAGTCCTGTAGCGTCCCCGTTCGACGTCGAGGCGCTCCGTGCGGACTTTCCCGCACTCGCGCAGGACGTGTACGAGGACACACCACTTGCGTACCTCGACAACGCCGCCACCTCGCAGAAGCCGACCCCGGTGATCGATCGGCTGGAGCAGTTTTACGGCGAGGAAAACAGCAACGTGCACCGGGGCGTCCACAAGCTCAGTCAGGACGCCACGGAGGCGTACGAGGAGGCTCGCACATCCATGGCGCGCTTTCTGAACGCACCGGACCCCGACCAGATCATCTTCACGCGGGGCACGACGGAGGGCCTGAATCTCGTGTCTTCGACGTTTGGGGAGATGGTCGTGGAGGAGGGCGACGAGATTCTCCTGACGGAGATGGAGCACCACTCCAACATCGTCCCCTGGCAGATGCTCGCCGAGGAGGTGGGCGCCTCGATTGAGGTGCTTCCCGTCGACGACCGCGGCGAACTCCGGATGGACCTGTTTCCGGAGATGCTGACCGACGACACGGCCCTCTTCGCGCTCACCCACGTCTCCAACACGCTGGGCACCATCAACCCGGCGGGCGACCTCATTGACGTGGCCCACGCGGAGGGCGTCCCGGTCGTTCTCGACGGCGCGCAGTCCGCGCCCCACATGCCGGTGGACGTGCAGGCGCTCGACGCCGACTTCTTCGTGTTCTCGGGGCACAAGATGTTCGGCCCCACGGGCATTGGTGTTCTTTACGGCAAGCGGGAGCACCTGGAGGCCATGCCGCCGTATCAGGGCGGGGGGGACATGATCGATCAGGTCTCGTTCGAGAAGACGACCTACGACGACCTGCCCCACAAGTTTGAGGCCGGGACGCCGAACATTGCCGACGGAATTGGGCTCGGCACGGCGGCCGAGTACATCATGGATCTCGACTGGACGGCGGTGCAGGCCCACGAGGACGCGGTGCTCGACTACGCGACCGAGCAGGTGCAGGCGATTGACGGCACCCAAATCGTCGGCACCGCCTCGGACAAGACGAGCGTTCTGTCCTTCGTCTTCGATGACATTCACCCGTACGACGCCGGTACGGTGCTCGACCGCGAGGGCGTGGCGGTGCGCACGGGCCACCACTGTACCCAGCCACTGCTCAAGAAATACGGCCTCCCCGGCACCATTCGCGCCTCCTTCGCCGCCTATAACACGCGCGAGGACGTGGACCGGCTGGTCGACGGCCTCCAGAAGGTCCGGCACATGTTTGGTTGAAACGGACAGAAGCCTTGAAGAGTGTAACACGGGCGTACACCCAAACTTCACCTAAAGACCTCCGAACATCCACGCATCCAAACTTCCACCCTTAACGGTATGCCCGCTACGAATACGGTTTCGGATCGCGCGCAGCAGGTCATCGACGAGTTCTCGCTGTTCGACGACTGGATGAGCCGGTACGAGTACCTCATCGAGCTCGGCGACGACATGCCCCTGCTCGACGAGGAACAGAAGACGGACGAAAACTACGTGCACGGGTGCCAGTCCGACGTCTGGATTGAGACAGAATTTGACGACGAGGACCGGGCCCTGCGGTTCCGCGGCGACAGCAACGCCAAGATTACGAAGGGGCTGGCGGCCCTGATCATCCGGGTGCTCAACGAGCAGCCGCCGGACGCGATCGCGAACGCCGACTTCGAGTTTCTCGACGACATCGGCCTCCACGAGCACCTCAGCTCACAGCGCAACAACGGCCTCAAGGCCATGATTGAAACGGTGCAGGAGCGCGCGCGGAGGATCCGAAATTGAGATGCCTGCCGACTTCGTCGTCCTTGAGAGGCTATCCCGTGCGCTTTCGCTGTCCTCTGACCCGTATTGCGTAGTGCGTATTGCGTAATGCGGCCGGACCCACGAAATACGCAATACGAAATACGCACGACACGACGATCTGCACTCCCGCTACGAAGACACGCAACCCACGACAATCCAACCCACAACTCCCAATAGAGCCATGAGCCCTTCAGGAGCCATGCCCGGCGGAATGGGCGGGATGGGCGGCATGCCCGGCGGTGGAGGCGGCGGCGGTGCCGACGACATCCCCGACGACAAAGAGCAGTCCGACATTGAGCTTCCGGAGACGGTTCCGGACCACATGCAGGACACGCCGGACGGCGGCTTGTACCAGCAGATCGTGGAGTCGCTCCGCGAGATTTACGACCCGGAGATTCCGGTCAACATCTACGACCTCGGGCTGATCTATCACCTGGAGGTCCAGGAGGATGGACACGCGGACGTACTCATGACGCTGACGGCCCCAAACTGTCCGGCGGCGGGCGTTCTGCCGGGCCAGGCCGAAGATGCGGTGCGGGAGACCGACGGCGTCGAGAGCGTGAACCTAGAGATGACGTTTGAGCCTCCGTTCTCCCCGCAGATGATGTCTGAAGAAGCCCGTCTCGAACTCGGCTTCATGTAGTCAATTGAGAAGGAATGGACCGTAAAGGCGTCCCGCCGGGACGCCTCAACTGAAAGAACCTCCTCACACCCCGATATGGACCACGCGCGCACCATAGCGATGGCCACCACGCTTCTCGCCGACGGGCGGGCGGAGGACGTGGCGGCGATGGTGGAGCCGTTGCTCGACCCGGTGACGGCGCCTGCCGCCAGCACGGGGCAGATTCTGCTCCGTGGGCTGATGGCGCGCGTCGAGGTGGCGCATCGCGACCGTCCGGAGCGGGCATTTGAGCTGTTGCCGGAGGCCGAAGCGGTCGCCGATCTCTGCACCTGCGTGCGGGCCGAGGTCGCGCTCTGGGTGGGGTGGGGACATGCGCGTCGGGCCGACACGGTCGAAGAGACGACCCGGGCGCTGCACCTGCTCAAGGAGAGTCAGGAGTTGTTTACCTCAATCTGCGACCCGGTTGGGCGGTGCTGGGCACTGCTCGGGCGGGCCCGGGCGTATTTTGCCCTGGAAGAGTACGGCCCCATGCGCCGCGTGCTCGACGATGCGTCCGCCCTTCTCGACCGGCTGCAGGACACGCAGGCTGAGCGGTGGCTCCACGAACTCCGGATCCCGGCCTGCCGCTTCGCCGGTCGATACGAGCAGGCCAGCGAGCACCTGGAGGGCCTTCGGGCCATTGCCGCGGACTGGGACGACCGTCGAGTTCAAGGCTACGCGGCCGCCCACGCCGCCGCCCTCCAGGCCGACCGCGACGCCGATCCCGCCTCGATCATTGACGAGGCCGAAGCCGCTGCGGCCCTGCTCCGTCCGATGGATCCTGTCGTTTCGGATCCGCTCCTGCGGGCGACCGACGCACACGTGACGGCCCTGTGCCGGCGCGGGACCCCGTCGGCGGCGCTCGCCCTCATCGCGGATGTTGAGGATGAGCTGCCCGAGGATTCGTCCGCAGAGGCGGCCTTCCGTGCGCTTCGGGCGCGGGTGGCCCTGCATCGCAGCGAGCCCGGCCGGGCGCTCGCCCTGCTCGACACGTCGTTCGATCGCTCCCTCTCGCTCCAGCCGGGCCTCCAGCGCTCCAGCGTGGCCCTGCGGTACGGCGAGGCCTTTCGTGCTCAGGACCGCCCCGAAGAGACGAAAGCCTGGTTCCGGCGGGCCCACCGGACGGCCCGCGAGACGGGTCACCACGTCAATCGCCGACGTGCGGCTCAAGCCCGTCCCGAAATGTCCGAGCCCGATGTCCCGTCGGCGCTTGGCACCTCGGCTACCGACCCCGCCGATGCGCTGGACGGATTCGTGGCGGAGAGCCGCGAGATGCAGGCGGTGGCCGACACGATCCGGCAGATGCAGCCGAGCCACAGCCCCATTCTCATCACGGGCGAAAGCGGGGCGGGCAAGCGGCTCGTGGCGCGCGCGATTCACGCCACCAGTGAGCGCGCAGACGGGCCGGTGGCCACGATCTCCTGCGCCCCCACCCAGACCGAGGAACCGCTGGAGGCGCGACTGTTGGGCACTGTGGGGGACGACGGAGGCCGGCGTCCCGGCGCCGTGCAGGCGGCCGATGGGGGCACCCTCATCATCGAGGACGTAGACGCGCTGCCCCTCTCCCTCCAGTCCTCGCTCCTGCACCTGCTGTCCGCGGGGGAGGTCACCCCGGACGGGAGCACGACCGCCGAGTCGGTCGACGTCCGCATCGTGGCCACAACGACCGCCGACCTCGACGCGCGGGTGCAGGAGGACCGGTTCCGGCGGGCCCTGCGGAATCGCCTCCGCGTGATGTCGGTCCACGTGCCGCCCCTCCGCGAGCGCCGCGCCGACATTCCGCTTCTGGTGCGCCACTACCTGGACGCGCTCCGCCCCACCGACGAGACGCTGGTGTCGGTGACGCAGCCGGCCATGGAGGCGCTCCTTCGCTACAACTGGCCCGGCAACGTGCGGCAACTTCAGAACGAGATCGAGCGGGCCCTGGTGCACGTGCAGAGCGAACCCGCCCCGACGATCGATGCCGAAATCCTCCTCGACGCCATCGTGGACGGGGCCAAACAGTCCCGCTCCCCGCAGACGCCCGAGGACGATCCAGATGCCATCCTGGAGCCCGACCAGACCCTGAACGACGTGCTCTCCCGCACCGAGAAGGCCGTCATCGAGCGCGTGCTCCGCGCCTGCGACGGCCAAGTCACCGCGTCGGCTGATGTGCTCGGCCTCACCCGGCAGGGCCTCTACAAGAAAATGAAGCGCCTCGACATCGACGCCTCGGCGTTTCAATCCTCGTCGGAGCCTGCGCCGGCCTGACCCCATTGGACGACTCACGTGACCTGCCCTCTGCCATGCCTACAGACACTGCTTCCTCGCCCTCAGACGACTCGACGGCCCTCGACGTTCAGCTGGACCACGCCTCGGTCATGACGACCGACCTCGACGCGGCCATCTCGTTTTACACCGACCTCATCGGGCTCTCGCTGCGGACCGTAGAGGACGATCCGGTCCGGGACGGGCGCAAGCGGGCCATGCTAACCGACGGGCAGGACCGGGACGTGATTGAACTGATCGAGATGGAGGAGATGAAGCACCCGTCGGTGCCGGGCCGCGGAGGCATCCACCACCTCGGGTTCTCACTCTCATCGCGCGAGTGGCACTCGCTGCGATCTCGGCTCGACGCCGCCGACCATCCCTACGAAGAAGTAAAGGGACGCCTGTTTGCCCGGGACGCAGATGGATTGGTCCTCGAAATCGAACGGGCGTGAGTTCCCCCATCAGATAGTCCATCAGGTAGTTTGGAATCGCCACAATCGCGGCGACGGTCGGGATGCCGACAACCAAGAGACGTCGCTCGAGCGTACCCAGAAGGAACACACTCGACTGGTTCTGCCGACATTCCATACCCGAATCTCGCAGACGGATTCGACACTACTCGTCTTTTGTCTCCGGATCGCTGCCCGGCGTCCGCACCGTGTCGGTCAACTCGTTCTCGTCGTCGGGACGGATGTCCACGCCCTTCCGCTCCAGCAGCCGGCCGCACGTCTCAACGGCCTCCACGAGTCCCTCCGTCAGGTTGTCGTTTTTGATCCCCCGGCGGATCCGGGCCACCACCTCGGCCCAGTCGTCGGGCTCCACGTGCTGGTTGATGCCGGTGTCGCCGAGCACCTCGATCCGATGCTCCCGCAGGGAGACAAACAGCAAAATGCCGGTCCGGTCGCGGGTGTCGAACACTTCCTCCTCTACGAACGCCTGCAGGGCCCGCCGGTGGACGGTTTCGTCGAGTCGCTCGCTTCCGGCCAGGAGCCGTTGTAGCGGGTAGATGTAGCGGGTCAGGAGTGCGCCCACCGTGCCCGCCGCGAGCACCGAGAGCGCGACACCCCACGGCGCGAAGAGCCACCCGAGCCCCCATCCCGTGTAAAACCGAAGCGTGAGCATCACAGCCATGAGCGTGAGGAGGACCGCTGCGCCCGCGCCCCGCCAGATGGCGTCCGTGTAGTCGTCACTCCGGGGCACCACCACCGGCACAATCTCTCCGGCCGTCCGCTCCTCCGCACGGCCCACGGCCTCCCGAATGGAATCTACATCGAGGCGGTCAATCATCGTGTCCATAGGGCACGGAGGTACAGTTCGACGAGCAAGAAGAGGGGCCGAATCGAGCAGAGGAGTTGCCGATGCGTGAGGAGCTTCGCAAACGGGGCGCGCCAGCCTCAATCGAGAATGCTCTGGCGGGAACGGAATTGAGTGTAGGAGTGTGGGCGTACGGGCGTTTTTTTCAACACCCACATACTCCCAGAACGGCCTGTGCTATTGTGTACTGTATGTGCTTGCTCCCGGAACAAGCGTCTTTCGGTAGGAAACACCACCTCCGTCGCTCCAGACTTGATCTGGAGCCCATCCGACGACCGATGAGGCCTCCCTGCATGGATGGATAGGCTCCAAGTCAAGCTTGGAGCGACGACGATGCTTAGTTCTGGCGTTCGGAGCCGGGGACACATGTTGTTCACATATAGCACAACCCGTTCCCAGACACCCATACCTAGAGGCTTCATCTTCAGGGATTCCTGCAGGGCTCGGTATGTCGGGCACACGGCAGGTCCGGTTGCCCCAAAGATCATTCTCCTGCCAGCAACGCCCTATGAATTCGGTCCAGCCGGGGATCCGCCGGACGAGGATTGGCCGCGCTGCTTCTCGATGGCCTTCAGCGCCCGGTCGGCCTGGCGGGAGAACGGCGATCCTTCCTCGGCGTACTGCTGCACCATTTCGAACTGACGCACGGCCTGGTCCAGTCGGTTGATCTGTAGGAGCGCAAGGCCCTTCTGGAAGCGGGCCGGCACAAACGTCGAGTCGTCCTCCAGCACCGCATTGATGGCCTTGATGCCGCGCATCGGCTCGTTCGTGAGCAGGTAGGTCTCCCCCATCCGGGTACGGGCGTCGAGATCATCGGGCTTCTTCTTGACGACGGCCTCGTAGGCCTGCGCGGCGTGGCGGGCCACCCGGAAGACCTGCTTCCGATCGCCCTGCCCCTGCACCTTCTGCATCCACCGGTACAGAAGGTCGGCGGCGCGACGTTGCGCCGCCACAGTTCCTCTCGCGTCCGCAAGCTTCTGCTGCACCACGGCCGCCCGGCCCGGATGCCCGGCGCCGATGTACAGGTTGACCAGCTTGGTCTGCAGCTGCTGCTTTTCCGCCCCGGAAGCCTGTTCAATCTGCGTCTCCAGCGAATCGATCTGCCCCGCCATCGCGCCCTCTATCGGGTCCGCCGTCCGGTCAAGCAGGCCCTGAAGATCCGCGGGCTCCGCCTGCTGTCCCCCCTGTCCCGGCGCACGCACGGCCCCCTGGCCCCCAGACGCCGGCCCCGAGGTCGCGCCGCTTCCCCCGGTCTCTGCCTGTGCGGCGGGAGCATCCGACGAGGTGTCGTCCGCCCATTCGTACTGGGAGCTCCACTGCGTCACGAAAAACAGACCGAGGACGACGGCGAGCGCGCCCCCCACGACCAGCACGATTTGGCGTCCCATGGCGGCCTGCTCGTCGGCCTCCTGGTCGTTGGGCGCTTGATCCTCGGGCGCCTCGTCCGCGTCGGCCGAGGACGCCGCCTCCGCAGCGCCTGGGTCCGTGGACGTCGTTCCGGTGGGCAGGTCCGCAGCCACCCGGCGCGTGCCGGCCGGGGACGCGTCGGAAAGGTCCTGCAGCGCCTCTCCGCAGCGGCTGCAGTACCGGGCGCCCGGCGGATTCTTCCAGCCACACTGATTGCAAAAGACGCTGGGCCCGTCCGCCGAGTCGGACTCCGATCGCTCGGGGGCCGCCGGGTCCTCCTCGTCGCCCGTCTGCGACGCGTCAGCGGGCGGCTCATCGCCCGGCTCGTCGTCGGAGGCCACGGGCATCCCACACAGCTCACAGCGATCGGCGTCGGGCGACACCTGCGCGCCGCAGGATGAACAGGTTCGCGGGTCGGTACTCATAGCTGGACAGACGAGATTGAACAATGCAAACAATTCCCGGGGGAGTTGTACTCTGGACCTGGCGATCGGATCTTATCCACGTCCGGAGCCCTCGCCCCGATGCGTCCACATTCCGCACATCCTCCCTAGTGGGCTGTCAATCCTCATTCTTGGCATCGAGTGCGATCTCAAAATCCCGCAAGCCTGGCACGTCAT
>JBDGQM010000123.1:0-6285 GCA_042219065.1 Salinibacter sp.
TCCACGCTTCCGCACCTCCACGCCTCCAGACTTCCACGCTCCCATTCCCCACCCGCTGGTGCGGTCCTGGCCTCCGTCCTGCGATCAGAGGCAACGGAGCCTCGGGCGCTCAGCCCGGCCTCCAACCCGCGATCGTACTTCCGGTTGCCCCGCGGCAATCGCATCTTGACTCAAGCCCTGCTGCTGCGTCTTGCCGGGGCAGTGTGTCCGTGCTCCCACGCCCCCTCTCGCCCATTCTTACGGGGCTGTTTCGTTGATCAGAGGCGGGTGAGCCTCCCCACCAGGAAGGAACCGCTCAACATACGATTGCCCTGCCGGTTGCCCTTTCCGGCGGACTCTTCGTAAGTTTTGTCGCAGGCGTTGGGTTTTCAGTCATCGCATCGTACGATCTCCGTGCTGCCGTACTTCATTCGCGAAGGGTTTGCCAATCTGCGACGGGCCGCGTTTTCCGCCGTCGCGTCCACGAGTGCCATTGCGGTGGCGCTCATACTGATCGGTGTGTTCGGGATTGTGGGGTACGAGGCGAAGGTCGTGTCGGACACGCTGCGCGAGCAGGCCAGTCGCATGGAGGTCTTCATCGAGCAGGACGCGACAGAGGAGGAGAAGGAGGCCCTGCATGCCCGCATCCAGACGGCCCCCGGGGTGGCGGAGACGGAGTTTGTGTCCCACGAGGAGGCGGCCAAGATTTTTCAGCGCGAGTTTGGGGAGGGAGCATCTGCCTTCGAGGAGCCCACCTTTTTGCCGGCGTCGATCAAGATTGAGATGGCCCCGAGCCACGCCCATCCCGACAGCATGTCTCAGATGGCGAGCACGATTGAGCAGTGGCGGGGGGCGGACGATGTGGTCCTGAACCGAGACCTGCTCGTGCGCGTGGCCCAGAACCGACAGCTCATCAACGCCATCGGCATTGCACTGGGCAGCATCGTCGTCCTTGCGGCGCTCTTTCTGGTGGCCAACACCATCCGGCTCACGATCTACGCGCGGCGCCTGCTCATCCGCACGATGAAGCTCGTGGGGGCGACCGATCGCTTCGTGCGTCGCCCGTTCCTGGTCGAAGGCATCGTGCAGGGATTCCTCGGGGGACTGGTGGCCGGGGGCGTCGTCTGGGGCCTCTACCGCGGCTTTCTGCAGCAGATCGACCGGACCCCGCTCTCGTTCCGCATTGAACTCGGACTCGTGGGCGGGCTGATTGCGGGCGGCATATTGCTCGGGTGGGTCGGGTCCTACTTCGCCGCCCGCCGGTTCATCCAAAACATTGAGCTTCATTGACCGGGCGCCCTCGTCGCGTTTTTTCTCGTTCCTCCCCACTGCCATGTCGACTGCACGGTTGCTCGTCCTCTCGGTTTTCGTTCTCGGGAGTGGACTGCTTGGGGCGTGTCAGCAGGGAGAGTCCGACGTGTCCCGGACGAGCGACGGGGTGATGCGGCTCGGGGCGGTGGAAGTGGTGGACACGGTGGCCCGTGCCGTCGCGCCCAGCGGACGGCCGCTCGTGCTGGAGGGCCTGCGGGGCTCGGTGCAACTGTCGGGGGCGGACCAGGAGACGGCCGACCTTTCCTTCGTGCGTCGGGGCCGCGGGGACGACCGGGACGCCGGCCGCTCGGTGCTGGAGGGCATCTCGATCACCGAGAGCGGCACGGAGGCCGAGTATACGTACACGATTGAGGCGGAAGGGAGCGACTATGCCGCGGTGGACGTTCGGGGCCAGGTGCCTCGCTCCTCGGCCCTCCGGATCGATCGGCTGAGCGGATCGGTCGAGATCGACGGGGTGGAGGGCGCGCTCACCATTCGCCACGATCACGGGGCCGTGGACATCGAGGGCGCCGCGGGTCCGGTAGAGGTCACCATCAAAAACGGCGACGTGCGGGTGGGTTTCCGTGCCGTGCCGTCCGAGGGCCCTCTTCGGCTGCAGACGTCCAACGGCGACGTGGACGTGGGCCTGCCGCCGGACGCGTCGATTCAGGTCGATGCCCGCACAGACGTCGGCACCATCCGGACGCAGGGCCTGTCGTTTTCGTCCGAACAATTTGCGCCCGTCAATGCGGGGGCCCGTTACACGGCGCAGTTGGGCGAGGGGGGACCCACCCTCGAGGTGCAGACCGAAAATGGATCGATCACTTTTCAGGCTCGGGACACGCAGGACACGACCCGGGCAGACACAACGGAGGCCGCCGCCGATCCAGAACCGGCCACCGTTCCCGCTGCGGATACAACGGTCTCGATGCCCGGCCCGTCCCCGGATACGGCCGAGAACGCCCGAGGCACCACCCCGATGGACGACACCTCAGCCGCTCCCGACACGTCATCCTAGCCCTGCGTTGAGCTACTGCGTCGACACGGGCGAAAGGGTCACGTCGTAGGTGTTTGCGATCTCGTCGATAATGGCGTTGGTCACCAGCCGGTGGGCCTTGGCGCTCGGGTGAATGCCGTCGAGGCTGAATAGGGGGCCGAAGGGCTGATCGGTACTCCAGGGGGTGTTGGGATTCTCGAACAGCTCCGGGAAGGCGGGGATCTGGTCGCTGTTTTCCGCGAAGAGCGGGTTGGGATCCACATACCCGTAGTCACGACCTGCCTGGTCGACTTGGCTTTGGATGAACCGGTTGAAGGTGTCCAGGCGGGTCTTGAGGGTGGACACCTCCTGCGAGGTGAGCAGGGAGATGCGTTGAATGCCTTCGCCGATCTGGCTCAAAATCACAGACTCAAGGTTGTCGGGGAGGCTTTCCCGGATGGTTTCTTCGACCGTTCGGTCCTGGGAGCAATCGAGCGTGATGGTTTCGGAGGATCCCAGTTCGCGGAGACCGAGGGCGGATTGTAGCAGCGCGGCTCCGTGCTGGAACGGGACGCGGTTGGTCCCAGACTCGGTCGGGGCGCACGATTGGGTCTCGATGTTTGGGGGGAGAGCGCCCGCGTCCTGGCCCGTTGCGATGGCCTGCCGGTACGCAGCACCGGCAGAGAGGTGCGGGATGAGCGTGACGTCGGCAATGCCGACGAAGATCGCGCCTTCGAGCGTGTTCAGGGCTGCCACCTCGTCCAGTAGTCGGGAGTACCGCGTGCGGAAGGAGGCGGGCGACGTGGCGAGGTCCGGATCGCCCCGGAGGGCCGCGGTAAGCACGTCGTTGTTGCCGATCCAGACCGTCAGGAAGGTCGGATTGACCCGCTTGGCCGCTTCGAGCTGAGTCTGGCCGCCCAGGATGAACTGGGTAAGCGGGTTTGGGTCTGCGGCCGGGGACTGATTGCTGAAGACGTCCGCTACGGCTGCACTCGGGACCGCCACGTTGTTTGGGAGAGAGGCCACCGAAGAATCGCGGAGTGCACAGTCCGTCTCGTCGTCGATGCGCTCGGCCGGAAAAAGCTGAGCCAGGGGGGGCGGACAGCCCGGCGGGATCAGGGAGGGAATGGTGAACGGCGTGCCCATCTGCTCGGCCAGGAGCACGGCGTAGGACTCCTGCTGCGTATTCTGGTTGATGCCACTCGACTGGAACCCGGCCGTGATGCTGTTGCCCAGGGCCACGTAGCTGTCGAACAGATCGTTCTCAACGTCCGGCGGGGTCAGCGCATCCTCACTGCAGCCCGACAGCCAGGGCAGCGTGAAGGCAATCAGCAGGAGGCCCACAGAGAGGCGCGGGCGGCGGAGGGGGGGCATGGGACTAAAAGTACAGTGTAAGGGTGGTGCCGAAGAGGTGAGCGCCGAAGCTGTAGAGGCCCTGGTTGAGTTCGGTGCTGAGGGATTCGCCGGGGCGTGGGCCGCGGACCCGACCCCGTCGATCGTTCTGCCGGAGCAGCTGATAGGACACATCGATCTCGGCCCGCTCGATGGGCCGCCAGCCGACCCCGATCGTGAACTGGTTGCGATCGGACTCCGGCAGCAGGGGCGTGACCACCTCGTCCGGGGCGGCGGCGGTGTTGTAGAGGTAGCCGAGGCGGGCCGTCAGTTGATCCAGGAGGTCGTACTCCGCCCCCAGGCGGACGGCGTGGGTGTTGTCGTAATTCTGCTCCCGAACGCGCTTCCCGAGCCGCTCGAAGGTTAGTGGGATCTCTTTGAAGGCAGCCCAGCCGGTAAACTGATAGTCGGCGAGCAGCAGCAGCTTCTCGGTGGCCTGCACACTCACGCCGCCGACGAGTTGGAATGGAAAGGTGAGTTCGGTCTCGACGGTTTGGGTGCTGAGCGTGCCATTGCTGCTGGCCTGACCGGAGAACGCGTCCAGCACGCCCTCCTCGTCGAACTGCCCGGCGAGCAACAGGTCGGCGGGCGTAGGGTCCGGGGTGCCGTCGCCGGTCAGGTCCTGCGCCAGCGGGCTGGTCTCGGGAAACGTCAACCCGGTCTGCAACTGCGTGAAGCTGGCGTCCCCTTCGTAGGAGATCGTGACGGGGGACGTGAAGCGGAGCCCGACGGACAGTCGGTCGTTGGCCCGGTAGGACACGCCGACGTTCGCCCCGACGCCGAGCTCGCCGGTGCTTTCCAGCCCGGCCCGGGCGAAGGCGGTGTGGAACGGAACCCCCAGCTGGCCAAACGTGGGACCGTCTCCGGGCGTGCTCTGCAGCGAGAGATCAAGAACCTGGCGCAGCTCCACCGACGAGACGGCCAGAATGGGGCCCGCCCCCACGCGCAGCTTTGGGGTGACCTGATAGGCGAGAGTGGGCTGTATGTAGATGTTCTGGATGCGGCTCTTAAACCCCTCGAACGCCCCGTCGAAGACGGATCCGTCCGCGAGTCGTACGGGCCAATTCGTCTCCAGCCCGTACGGGACGTACGCGCCGAGCCCGATGCCGAAGCGGTCGCTCAATCCGTAGGTAACGTATCCCTGCGGAACCGGGATGGGGTCGTTGTCGAGAGCTACCTCCACGCCCGTGTAGGGCGGGCGCGCAGCGTAGTCGTACTTGAACTCCCCGTTGGCCACGACCACGCTCGCCCCGACCGACGCCGTCACGCCGTCGGCGTCCATGACGTGCGCAGGATTGAAGTAGATGGATGACCCGTCCCCGCAGCCGTCCGCGACGGCGGCACCCGCGCGGGCCATGGCACAGGCCCCCTGCTCGTAAATCCCGAAGCCCTGCGCCTGCCCCGATCTCGGGGCCCACAGCCCAACGGCGATCAGGCATGCAAAGAAAAACGCGTACGGGCCGGGCCTACGAAGGAGAAAAGAACGCATATAGAAGAGTGATCAAGAACAAGGACAAACCGGGAGGACGATTCCCGAGCCGACCGAACCGTACGGGTCAGTCCCCGAGTCCTGGGGGGCGGAAGCGCTCCCGAAAATCGGTCCGAGAGCATCTGACAGCGGCGGACTCTTCCGGTGAGGGAGGCGTGGACAAGCACATATCGAGTGCAGGGAGTATACCAACGACGGGAGGAAAATGCAACGCCCTGGACGAACCTTGTGAGGGGGCTTTACACTTGTTCCCGCCATCGTAGCGTGACGGGCGTGCCGGGGGACAGGAGGACGAGGGCCGGGTCTCGATCTGCCAGCAGGTGGCCAATCTCGCCGTAGACGTCGGGCCAGCGCACGGTCACGTGGTGCTCCTGCACGCGGTGAATGGGCGTCGCCGGTCGGTCGATGCGCGTCCGCAGCAGGGTGCCGGTCCGCGTTGTGTATCGCCAGTTCGGGCGCAGGAGCGGGGGGGCGAGCGTGTCCGGAGCGGGCATGACGGGCGTCCGCTCGCCCCGCACGCGAAGGCGCTGCTCGCGTCCCTTCCAGTCGAACCGATAGGTCACCTCCAGGTGCTCTCTGGGCTCGCGCCGTATGGGCTGCATGGACGCCACCGCCACCGGCTCGCGGTACAGGAGCCGCGCGCCCCAGGCCACAAGGTGCCGCGACACGTGGGCGCGCACAGTCCACGTTCCTACCGCGTCCGCGTCCCCCTGCGTCGGCTGGACGTGCACGCGCAGTTCGACCGCAGGGACGCGCCGGAAGCCCGGCCCCACGAGCCCCAGCACGCGGACCTTCGTCAGTTCCACCCCAACGAGGCTGACGTACGCCCGCCCGTCCTGCGTCATCGGCACGAGGCCGTCGGGGAGATGGGGCGCCACCCGATCGGGGGCCACGGCGTAGCTTACGACCACCCGGTTCCGGGCGGTGGCCCGGAGGATCCGGGGACGACTGGACGAAGAGGGGGACGAAGACATCATACACAGCACGAAATACTCAGCTGCACATTCGATCGGTCTATTTGGGTTCAAAAGGTCTCCAGATCCGGCGATAGGAGCGACTGTTGCATTGACCGGCTCTATGCTCTCGATCACGCCGGATTCGGGGAGATTCACTCCAAGAGCACTTCTTCCCTCCGGTC
>JBDGQM010000124.1:0-4572 GCA_042219065.1 Salinibacter sp.
CGAAAAAGGACATAATCGGACAGGCAGGTAGGTGATCAATCAAGACGAAACGTAGGTGTCAGGCGGCAGAGGAATTCTACGGGCACGACCGTTTTACGGACCTTGTTAAAGGAGCCCTGTAGGAACTTGTTGCAACGCGTCCCGACTGAGACGAGTGTTTTGTCATTCCGACCAGGCGAATGGCGTCCCGATTGCTAATCAGCTGATTACTCATAAAAGGGTTCAGCGTGGCAACGTCAGTTTCAATTTCAGTGCCGCCGGTCGCTGTTCCGGTCACCAATTCCGGGGCAGCTCCGACTCGACCACCTCAAACCCGCCGGGAGCTATTGGACCTGGAGCCGACGCCGCGCGGCCAAGAGATTGCCGGCACCGTCATCCAAGACATCGACGATGGCCGGACGGCCGTGATACCTTCCGAGAGGGGCAGGCAAGCGGTGCCGCCGCCTTGCGATAGATTTGGTCCGACATGGGCCGAGAGCTATTCCTGAAACCGCTGAAGATCAATGCCTCTCCGCATCAGCACCGCCACCCCATTCATCGTGCGGAGATGATTCTTCCCGACCCTCCGCGGGCGGCAAACGCGTACGGTCACGTAAAAGCCCCCCCGCGCGACCGGCCTAGCGGAGCGCATCGAGCACGCACTCCCCGGTGCGATAGGACCCGTATTCGGGGTCGGGGTGGGGCGGTAAAGGTAATCTATGAGATGGACCCCAGGAAATAGGAAGAAATTAGGGCTGGCTCTCCTCGCTATCAGAGCCGGTGGCTGCTGTCGACGTTTGCCTTTGACCTACCAAAACACCAATCACCAGGACTAGGCCAAAAATGACCAGGCCCAAAGGAATCACCAGCCAGCTGAGTCCTCCTGTCGAGGTTGCCGAACCGATGGCGGTCGAGTCGCTACCTGCAAGCTGAGCAATACGTCGGGTATTGTCAATGACGAGATCACGCACAGAGCCCAGGCGCTGTAGAATCGCCGTAAAGAGCCCGACAACCACAACGGCGAGAATGCTAGCTCCAGTTAGCAAGTTGCTTCGGAGAGAGCGATTATCCTCACGCATCCTCTCCTGCTCACGTTGAACACGATTGACCTGGCTCTCGAGCTGGTCGCCGACCCGATCAACCTTGTTAACAACCTCTTGCGTCATCTGCTCAACTTTGGACCGCTCGCTTCTCATCTCGGCTTCGGAACGCCGCACCCGCTCTTCAACCCATTTGTCTGTGTCCTCCGGCTGATTGCTCATGTCAGAGCCCTCTTGTTCTTGGGTTAGAGTTTGCGGGCCAAATGCGAGCTCAACACTCTCCAGATTCTGACCCGTTTCGGTAGACGTTTCCGCTGTTGTAAGCTTGTTTGTGCCCTTCCCAAGCAGTTCCTCGACGCTAGTCGCTTCCATAACTTTCCGATGCTACAGTGGGCTACGACGAATTGCGAATCACCTCAATGACATCATTGACCGCTGGCTCGCCACCAGTCTGATTCAGGCCTCGAAGGAACCTGATGGTTCGGGCTGCGGCCCCGTCAAAACTGAAGCTGGTTTCCTCCAGGTCGTTTCCCTCGAATACGGTTGGCCCACCACGAAACACTAATTCGCAATTGATAAAGGTGCAGTTGCTGTAGTGCTTCCCATCGAGGACGATCGTTTGATCCTCGATTTTGTCTCCGTGGTGCTCTTCTAACTGAGGCATATCACCGCTTATGTCTGAAAGAAATAGACGCTACTGACGAAGCTTGTATCCTCCGTTCCTCGTACGAATCCACCCCTGGCCTCCATCTTCACGCAGGAAAGGTGTTTTGCGTGCAAAATTATTCCTGGTCGATGGCAAAGCCGCGGAAATTACCCGGGTGCAGACATTTGGTAGGGTGATGGGAGCCAGCTATCCGTGTGATCGTCGGATATTGTGTATATTTGTCAACCGCTGGTAAGGTAGCCAGCACGATGGCCGATTCCAAGACCACAACGACGTTCACGGTAGCGGTCTCAAAGGAGGAATTGCAGCGCAGGGACCGGAAGGCTGAGCGGGACGATGCAGCCCGCTGGGTCTGATATAGTTGTTCTTCCGGAAATCCAGCGCCGCGAACAGGACTGTGAGGAGAAGGTCGCTGCCGCCGAAGGTCAGGCGCATTGCACGCAAGCCTCCTTGCCCGGTTGCCGAGAAGGCCGCAGGACGCCCGGTTGGCAAACGGGCGTGCCGGAACGGCGGCTCACAGAATGAACCTCCAATAGAAGTAGCTGAAGAAAAAGAGGACGAGCATCCCCCCGAGGCCTTGCACGATGCGCTGGGTGACGCCCTCCGGGAGATGCTCCTGGAGGAGCTCGAGGGTCGGGTTGGCGCCTGTAATGAACAACTCCGGGGCGCGGACCATCATGATCCCGCCTCCGACCATCGCCAGCGAAAAACCGCCGAGAAGGAGGTCATAGAGCATGAGTTCGAGCCGACTTGTCAGCACGTCCAGGCCGATCCCCAGCTGGTCCACATGCGCCCCGCAGCGCCCCCGCCACAATCCGAATCGAATCTGAGGCACCGAGTCTGTCCGACCACCCGGTCGCCGGCACAGTCGTCCAGGGCCTCGAAAGGGTCCGAATGGACTCGGGAGCGGAACCGTAGGCCGACGGGCTTGGACGCGACCGCGGGCCTACGTCGTGAGTTCTGTCTCCAGGTGGGTAAGCAGTCGGTCGACCGTGTGCGTCCGGAGGCGTGTGGGCACGGCGGCGGCCGCGTAGTCGTCGCCCGACCGCACGATCATCACGACGCCCGAGGCGGCGCTGAGGCCCTGTACCTCGCCGGAGCGCCGAAACTGGGGCGTGGTCCCAAACCTCGACTCGACGGCCGTGCAAAGGCGCTCGTAGATGTCGGGGTCCATGGCGGGGGGAGCGGTTGTGGGCGGACGCTTGGGAATGATTCGTAGGGCTTCTATGCTGGCGTGCCCCGTCCAGTTCATGGGGGGCAGTGCCCGTGCTCGATTTAGATCTCACGGCCCCGTTCTGTGTCCTCGAGTGGAGCGCCGGGAGTCCGGATCGCTGCGTGGTCCGACCCGTCCGACGCGACCGAACAGTCCGGACCTTCGTCCCCCGGCATCCGAACTGAGAAGCGCCCGGTGACGATTGGGAGGGATCGCCTGGGCGGATTGAGATCGCTTCAAGCAGGAAAACGACGCGTAACAGTTCAGTAGTATCCCTGGGAGGTTTGTGGGGCGTCGCCCCGTGCAGCACAGATCCACGGGTCGACGCCTTCGCCGCAAGTGATTCGCGTCTGTAATGCTCACCCACCCGTTCAACCCATCATGCGCCCCGCGAATTGTGTGCTCAGTCTCATGCTCGTCGCGCTGCTCGCGGCCTGTGGGCCGACGACCGAGGTGCTAAAGCTTCCGGATGCGTCGGAGGACCTCACTCCGGTGCCGCCCGGGCAGATCGAGGTGTACCGCAGCCCAGACGCGCCGAGATGTGAGTATGATCGCGTCGCGATGATCGAAGCCCAGGAGTCGGAGAGCGTGGGCCTCACGGGCGGCGTCTCGCAGATTGATCTCATGCGCGCCGCCCGGGAGGACGCCGGGAAGATGGGGGCCAACGCGATTGTTATCGAAGAAATGGGCACCGAGCAGTTTACCGAAACCGAGGTTGAGGCTGACACCTCGGAGTACGAGCGGACGGAGTCTCGGAAGCAGCTGGGCCAGGCCATGTTCCTGGCGATCCGGGAGCATCGGCCCTGCAAGACGGACGGAGGGCCGTAAATTTCGCCTGGGGACCGCGGGTTATGAAGCGAGCAGGGCGACGGACACCACGAGCGTCAGCATGCCGACGGCCAGGCCCAAAAAGATCCAGTCCCACGGAAGGGAGGACGACGGGCGGGAGGATCGGTCCGTGTCGTCGTCGGAATGGACGGGACATCCATTCATGGGTACGAATTATACCGTTTTGATTTCATCGTGTCGCCACGAGAATGAACTGAAGCTGGAAGTCCGAAAACGGTCAATTTTTCCGTAAACCCGTAACATTCAACGTTTTAACGTTGGATCGCACTTCAAAATTGCGAGTCGACCGCGGAAGCGGTTGCCCTGATGTGCGACGACCGCGATCCGCCGTCGGCCGTCTGTCCCGAGTAGGCGCAACCCGGAGATGCCAGCTCACAGACTTGAAATGCTACCTAACGTTGAAACGTCCGGCATCTCGAACGTACCCGGAAAAAGTAAGTCCTACCGGTTCTGCCAACAGTGTCCACTGGAGTCCGGATCAGGGGGGGTGGGGGCCGTCGGTCCGTTTCGGCACCGCTCCGTTGCAGGAACGGCGTCCTGTCCTACCGAGCCGTGCAGAAATTCCTGAAGATAACGCCTCTGGGTATGGGCGTTTGGGAGTGTGTGGGTGTGGGAGAAAGAACGCCCGTACGCCCATACTCCCACACTCAGCCCCGTTCCGCCAGAGCATTCTCAGTCGAGGTGGGCGCACCCCGTTGAAGAAGTTCATCACGCATCGGTAAGACACAGCAGACACGTACACGCCTTCCACCCGCCAGTGCTCCCCAATCCTCTCGTCATCCCACAGGAGTTACATCTTGGCCTCGGAGGGCCGCCATGTGTGC
>JBDGQM010000125.1:0-2973 GCA_042219065.1 Salinibacter sp.
GGCCCGCTGAGACTGAATGTTGGTGTTGATCTGAGAAAACGAGCTCATGGTTTTCGGCTGGGTTCACTGTGCGGAGTGTTGATGAGTGTGTTTGCAAGACGCGTCTCGTGGCGACCCTTGCGGCCCGCCGAGTCGCGTCGGCTCACTCCTGGTTATCGGGGACAGGCCGGGGTTTTTAAATTTCTGAGGCGCGCGGTCGGCACGCAGCTCCTCTCTGGAGGCACTTTCGAGACGTATTTGGGAGCGTTGGCCTGGAGTTTGCATCGCAGTAACACCCGTCGGAGGGGCGTTCTTCGGCCGACGGGGGTTCTGGCCCCGCCCCCCGCACTGTTTCTGATCATTCCTACATCTATCTCCATCGCCCTCGCCCATGCAGTTTGTCGCCAGCTACCCAAAGAGCGGAAATACCTGGATTCGCCTTGTCGCCGCCGCGTATTCTTTGAAGGACGTGTCCGCCGAGGACTTCATGCAGTTCAACGAGGAGGATGACACCTCGCTCGCGAACGTGATGCGATTCGGGGACGGCACCAAGTACTATTACCAGTCCGTCAGCCCTTTCCCCATCAGTGCCATCGACTTTCCAACGGAGGTCCGCCTGCGGCCCGCCGCAATGCTCGTGATGGACCGGGAGCTGTCAGAGACGACGACCCAGCGCCCGATTCTGGTGAAGAGCCATCACCTCAACGGGGACGTGAACGGGATCGACCTATGGAATCCGGCCTGGACCGATGAGGTCGTCAACCCGGTCCGCGACCCGCGGGAGGTCTGCTGCTCGTTCTCCGCGCATATGGGCAAGAGCTACGAGGAGACCGCCAAACTGATGTCTAAGTCGAAGGGCCGCATTGGCGACCAGGGCGAGTTGCGCCACCTCCTCGGGTCGTGGTCGGACCACATTCGAGGTTGGCTCAGCGAAGACGAGGCCCCTGTGCACACCGTGCGGTACGAGGACATGAAGGCCAACCCGATTGGGGAGTTCTACGACATCCTGGACTTTCTGGGCGCGCCGGACCTCACTGTGGAGCGCGTGGAGGACGCCGTCGAGAAGACCCAGTTCGACCGGATGCGGACGGTGGAATCGCAGCACGAATTTCCGGAGTCGACCGAGCATCAGGATAATTTTTTCCGCTCCGGGAAGACGGACGGCTGGAAGGGCGAACTCCCTCTCCGCATTGTCCGAAAGATCGAGAAGGACCACGGCGAGATGATGGAGACGCTGGGGTATTTGTAGGTGGGAAGGTCGGAAGGTTGAAGGTGGGAAGATTGAAGGTGAGAAGGTGGAGAGTGGGATGGTGGGTTTCGGGGCGGCGCGGTCCAGGTCCCGCGAGACGGGGTGCGCCTGGCGGAAATGGGCCTGCGGAGCGGCGGATCAGCGGGGGGCAGAGGACCTGCTGTCTCGGGGCCGTTACGGAGACGTGCCGCTTCGTCTGCGGGAACCGCTACGACATCTCGGCCCTCCGGTACGAAGCGGGGCGCGGACCCGGAGACGTGAGGTCCCCTCTTCTGCTACAGGGGGTCCCTTCGGGGGGCTCCGTCGTCTCCCTGCGGGTGCGCTTCACCAAAGGGCACCCTGTCGGAAGAGCGCCCTCCGCCAATGAAAACACCGAGTTGAACATGCGGCTGCGGTCTGTCGACGGCCGGTCTGTCTGTGAGGTGACGACGACCGTTCTCGTGAACGACGAGACCCGGCCAAAACGCGTCGGGACGGCGGCATTGGGACGTGCCGAGACGATACGGAGGAAGGGCCTCCGCTCGTGTCTGTCGATCTGAGGGGGACGACCCGACGCGATGACATCAAAAACAGGAGGAGGCCGCCGTCTATTCGAGCCGGGCCAGCAGCTCACGCAGATCGTGGCTCTCCACGGGCTTGCGTAGGAGATGATCGATGCCCACGACACGGGCCTTCGACTCCGAGATCTGCGCCGAGAGGCCGGTCATAAGCACCACAGAGGCCTCGGAGCCCTCGTCGCGAAGGGCATGCACCAGTTCCAGGCCACTCATCTCCGGCATGTGGTAGTCGATCAGCACGACGTCGAAGGCGTTCGGGGCCTCCTGGATGGCCGCCAGGGCCTCGTGGGCGTCGGCCTTGGTGGTGACCTCGTGCCCGAATCGCGAAAGCCGGATGCCCTCCAGCGTGCGCACCGTCTTGTCGTCGTCGACGACGAGGATGTGTTGCCCCGACTCTTGAGCAGACGCATCGCCCTCCTCCAGGGTCGACGGGGTCTCGTCCGACGCAAGCGGCAGATACACGTTAAAGGTCGTCCCCTCGCCGGGCTCGTCCCGCACCGTCATGTCTCCCTCGTGGGCGTCCACGATGCCCCGCGCCACGGAGAGGTACAGGTCCTCCTCGTCTACCTCCGTTGTCGTTCCGGTCGCCGCAGCGTCACCGTGCGCTGTTTCCTCGGACGTGTTGCTCACCGCGAGGTGCACGTACTTCCCCGGCTCAACATTCAGGTACTGATCGGCCAGATCCGGGTCGGCCGCCACGCGCCGCACGGACACATCGAGCACGGTCGGCTGCTCCTCCCACGTCCCTTCCATCGACGCCGCGGCGTTCGTGACCAGGTCCGCCACCAGTTGCTGAAGCTCCGCGGAGTCGCCGACCACCGTGCACTCGTCGTCGAAGCGGGTCCGAAGCGTGAATTCACTCGGGAACGACGACCTCGCGAGCGACAAGACGTCTCGCACCGTCTTCACCAGGTCCACGGGCTCCTGGACCCCGGACGTGCTGTCCCGGCTGAGGGCGAGGAGACGTTCCACGAGTGTTTCCGCCTCCCCGAGGCTGTTCAGGGTCTGGTCGAGGTAATCCTGAGCGACGTGATCCTCCGGAGCATCTTCCTGCGTCATCTGCAGGTAGATCTTCGCCGAATGGAGGAGGTCGCTCAGGTCATGCGCAATCCCGTCCGCCAGCATGTTGAGCGTGCGCATCTTCTGCGCTCGCTGCCGTTTCTCCGTCTCGGACGGCGCATTCTGGGA
>JBDGQM010000125.1:3073-4158 GCA_042219065.1 Salinibacter sp.
GGCTGGGGGTCGTCGTCCTCTTCCCCTCCGTCGAGATAGTGCGCCCAGATGGGATCCTCCGCGCAGGTCTCCCAGTCCAACTCGGCCTCGGTGGGATGCAGGCCCACGAAGGCGGAGCCCATGGCCTTCGTGGCCCGGTTGGCGGCGCTCACGGCCCGGACGGTCTCCAGGGAGTCGGCCTTCAGCTTCGCCTCGTCGGGGCCGTGGTGGTACCGAATAACGTCGATGAGCGCCCGGGGAAAGTTCATTTCGGAGGCCGCGTATCCCCCCGCCTCGGTGTGGTCGCACCCGAAGACAAGCTGCTCAAGCACACGGGGGTTGGTCCCGGCCAGGTATTCTTCGAACACCCTGTCTTCGTAAATCGAGACGGCCTTTTCCGGATAGTTGTAGATGAGAACCAGCTTGCCGAAATCATGGAGAAGGCCTTCCGTGAATCCGTCGCCCCCCGGCTGTACGCCCTCCTCCGGCGCCTCTTCGCCTTCCTCGGGCGCCTTCCCGTTCAGCAGGTGACGGGTGAGGAACGCGGTGGCCTCGCTGTGGCGAAGGATGCTCCGAAAGCACGACTCGGCCGGCCCCTCCATCAGCTCGCTCATTTCGAGCATACAGAGGCTAATAACCGTTCCGGTCGCCGTGGTGGGGCCCATCATCCGAATGGCCCGTTCCACGTCCGTGATGGATCGACGCAGGCCGTAGTAGGCAGAGTTGATGTGTTTCAGGAGTCGGGCGACGGCCGCAGGATCGCCCTGAACAACCTCCGTCAGGTCCTCCGTGGTCACGAAACCGGGCTCGTGGAGAAGCTCTAGGACCTGAGGCAAGGTTTGGGGGAGCGGGGGAAGGCGCAGGTTGAGACTGCGCAGGCTGCCCTGCTCCTCGGAGCCGTCATCGCTCATATGATCGCAGAGCGGCCGATTCGAAAGAACAGAGTCTCATGAGGCCGGAGGTCTGGTTCCGGATGCTGCCCTCATCGTGTCCTGAACGCCCTTTATCACACGCCACGCTGGGGCTTTTGATTCCGGCGAGTCCTCTCGCCGACAGGGCAATCGCATGAACGCAAACCGTCGCTCCAAACTTGATTTGGAGCCCAT
>JBDGQM010000126.1:0-5354 GCA_042219065.1 Salinibacter sp.
GACTACGCTCGAAGCGACGTGCTTCGGGAATTTTGAGATCGTGTCCTCGACCCATAAAGTCAGGTGTAAGATTCTACTACGCCCATCTCTCCGCCGCGTCATGTTGTCCTCGTTCGTTCGACGGAGCGTCAGTCTCGGCGTGCTCCTCGCCGGTGCGCTGGCCGTCCTGGGGCTGTCCGGCTGCGACTCGGGCCCGGACGATACCGAGATTCTCTGGGACACCTGGGGCGTGCCGCACATCTATAGCTCGGATGCCGACTCCCTGATGTACGCCTTCGGGTGGGCGCAGATGCGGGCGCACGGCGATCGCGTCCTGCGGCTCTACGGCGAGGCGCGCGGCCGGGCCGCCGAGTACTGGGGGCCGGAGCACCTCGAGTCGGACCGGCGCGTCCGGACCCTCGAGCTGCCCGCACTCGGGCGGCAGTGGGCCAACGCTCAGGAGGTGCCGTTTCGGGGGTACCTGGAGGCCTTCGTGGCCGGGATGAACGCCTACGCGGAGGCGCATCCCGATCGGATCGACCAGGCCCGCACGGCGGTGCTTCCGGTTCGGCCGACCGATGTGTTTGCGCACGTCCTGCGGGCCGTGCACATCACGTTTGTGGCGCGGGGGGACCTGCAGGGAGCGCAGCGGTGGCGACAGCGGGCCGGGTCGAACGCCTGGGCCATCGGTCCCTCGCGCAGTGCAAGCGGCAATGCCATGCTCCTGGCCAATCCGCATCTGCCCTGGGACGACCGGTTTACGTGGTTCGAGGCCCAACTGACGGGGCCGGGGATCGACGCGTACGGGGCGACGCTCCTGGGCATGCCGTTTCCCGCGATCGCGTTCAACGATCATCTCGGGTGGACCCACACCGTCAACCCCGTCGACGCCTCGGACCTGTACCGCCTCCGCCTCGTGGACGGCGGGTACGCCTGGAACGGCGGCACTCGGCCCTTCAACACGGACACGAAGACGCTGAAGGTAAAGCAGGACGACGGCACGATGCGGACCGACACGCTGGTGGTGCGGCGGTCGGTCCACGGGCCCGTCGTGGCACAGCGAGACGGCAAGGCGCTGGCGCTCCGCGTGGCGGGCCTGTCCCAGTCGGGCCTGTTCGAACAGTACTGGCGCATGCTGCGGGCCACCAACCTGTCGCAGTTCGAGGCGGCGCTCCGGCGCCTGCGAATGCCGATGTTCAACACCGTCTACGCCGACAGCGACGGCCACATTCTGTACCACTTCGGCGGCCGCGTGCCGAAGCGGGACCAGGGGGACTGGGCGTACTGGCAGGGGATTGTGCCGGGCGACACGTCGGGGACGCTCTGGAATTCCGTGCACGCCTACGAGGAGCTTCCCCGCGTCGTCGACCCGCCGAGCGGGTGGGTGCAGAACGCGAACGAGCCGCCGTTTACCGCCACGCTGCCGTCACGGGTGGAGCCGTCGGAGGTGCCCGCGTACATGACGCCCCGAGCGCTAGACCCGGTGGCGGGGATGTTTCGGTCCCAGCGCTCGATCGAGATGGTGGACGGGGACTCGTCGATCACCTTCGAGGAGCTACAGGCGTACAAGAACGACACCCGCATGGCGGCTGCGGACCGGCTGCTCGACGACTTGCTTCCGGCTGCTCGGCAGTCCGACAACGACCGGGCGCAGCGGGCCGCCGCGGTGCTCGACCAGTGGGACCGCACGGCCGACGCCGAGAGCCAGGGCAGTGTGCTCTTTGCCACCTGGCTGCGTGCGATGGTGGGGGGCGAGGCGTCGTTCGGGACGCCGTATCGCCTCGACGCGCCCCGGTCCACCCCCGATGGCCTGGCGGACCCGGACAGCGCGGTTCAGACCCTGGCCCGAGCCGCCCGGCGTGTGGAGCGCCAGCACGACTCCCTCACTGTGGCCTGGGGCGACGTGCATCGGCTCGTGGGGCCGGCGGCGTCGTATCCCGCGTCCGGGGGCAACGGGCTGTTCGGGCTCTTCCGCGTCCTCTGGTTCAGTGACCGCCAGGACGGACAGCGCCGGGCGGTCGGGGGCGACTCGTACGTCGCGCTCACCGAGTTTACCGAGGACGGCCCGCGGGCGAAAGCCATTTTGCCCTACGGCAATGCCTCGCAGTCCGGCTCTCCGTACCGGGGCGACCAGTTGGAAATGTATTCGAAGAAGCGGATGCGGCCCGTCTGGCTGACCCGTGATAGCGTTCGCGCTCACCTCGACGAGCGGACCACGTTTTAGCCATCCGCGTGTCCCGTTGGGACGAGCATCCTTTCTCTACACCCTCCAGTTTTTATGCCCTCTATCGAAGAGCAACTCCTCGAGCGCCTCGGCCTCGGCCCGCTGGATCGCCGCATTGCCGGATGGATGCAGCGCAACGGGCTCTTTATCCTCCGGATCGGGCTGGGGATCGTGTTCATCTGGTTCGGGCTGCTGAAGCCGCTGGGCATGAGCCCGGCCGAGGATCTGGTGCGGAGCGTCGTGTACGTCGTGCCGCCGGATTTCTTCGTGCCCTTCCTGGGCTGGTGGGAGGTGGCCATCGGGGTGGGGCTGGTGTACCGGCCGTTCAACCGCACCGCCATCTTTCTGCTCTTTCTGCAGATGCCGGGCACGCTCCTGCCGCTCGTGCTGCTGCCGGAGGTCTGCTTTACGCAGGTGCCGTGGGGGCTCACGCTGGAGGGGCAGTACATCATCAAGAACGCCGTCCTCATCGGCGCCGCCCTTACGGTGGGGGGGACGGTGCGGAGTCGCGACCCGGCGGATGCGCACCCCGACCGCTCCGAGTCGTCGGCCAACTGAGGGCTGGGGGCTCCGCGAGGTCTTGCCACTCGTCGGTTCATACGGCGTTGGACGGTTCGGTCCGGCGTGAGGAGCGGTCGGCAGTACATGTGCTGATTCGGACGAGAGGTGGAGGAAGAGACTCGTGGGCTGGAAAAGAGCAACGCGGGACAGTATGTTGGAGCGACGCGCAGTTTCTCTCCAGCCTTCGTCCTTCCATGTCCCCCCTTTCCCTCGCCGGACTCGTCGTGTTGGCGGTCGCCACCTTGTTGGTGCTCGTGCTGTACGTGCGACTGCACGCGTTTGTCGCATTGTTGCTCACGAGCCTGGTCGCGGCGCTGCTCGGCGGCATTCCGCTAAGCGAGATTGCAGGGGTCATTGAGGAGGGGATGGGAAGCACCCTCGGCTACATCGCCACGGTGATTGGCCTCGGTGCCATGGTGGGGGAAATGCTGCGCCAGACCGGCGGGGCCGAGGAGATTGCCGCGACGCTGCTAGACAAATTTGGCGACGACCGTGCTCCCTGGGCCCTCAGCCTGACGGGCTTGTTGGTCGCCATTCCCGTCTTCTTCGACGTGGCATTGATCCTCTTTATTCCGCTCGTCTACACCCTTACGGAGCGAACGGGCAAGTCGCTGCTCCTCTACGCCATTCCGTTATTGGCAGGAATCGCGGTCGCGCACAGCTTCATTCCCCCCACGCCGGGGCCGGTGGCCGTCGCAGGACTACTGAACGCGGACCTTGGATGGGTCATCCTCTTCGGCGTGCTGGCCGGCATCCCGTCCATTCTCCTGGGGGGCGTGTTTTTTGGGCGGTACATCGCCGGTCGCATTCACCTTGAGGTGCCGGACGTGGTCCAGGAGGAAGACCGAGGTCTCGACGCAAACATCGTCCCCCCCACCTTCGGACGGGCCGTCGCCGTCATTGGCGTTCCACTCGTGCTGATCCTGCTCGGCACGCTCTCCGACGTGGCGTTCGCCGACGGCACGACCGTCCGTCGCCTCGCGTCGTTTGTGGGGCACCCGTTTACGGCGCTGGTGCTGGCCGTATTGCTCGCGTTCTACGTTCTGGGGGTACGCGGCGGCGCGTCGATGGACGACGTCCGGGAGATCGCGACAAGCGCCCTCGAACCGGTGGGCCTCATCATTCTGGTCACGGGGGCCGGGGGCGTGCTCGGCGAGGTGCTGGTCAAGGTAGGGGTCGGCGATGCACTGGCCGAGGCCATGGCGGTCTCCAACCTGCCCGTCGTTCTCTTGGCCTTTCTGATCGCCGTGGTCGTGCGCGTATCGCAGGGGTCGGCGACGGTGTCGATGGTCACGGCCGCCGGGCTCGTCAAGCCCGTCATTGAGTCGGGGAGCTACGCCCCGCCTGTGGTGGCCCTCGTCACCATTGCCATTGCGGCCGGGGCCACTGTCCTTTCGCACGTCAACGACTCCGGGTTCTGGCTCGTCAGCCGCTTTCTGGGGATGGACGAGGCACAGACGCTCCGGTCCTGGACCGTGATGGAGACCATCGTCGGGACCGTGGGCTTTCTCGTGGTGCTGGCCCTGAGCTTTCTATTCTGAGGTGTAGAAGAGCGCCGGGAGTTCGCGACGAATGGTACGCACGATGGCCTCCGGGGATGCATCGACATTCACGGTCAGCGCGGCGTCCTCGGTCGGCTCCTCCAGGACGTCGAACTGGCTGTCCAACAGCTCGGCGTCGAAGAAATGGTCGGTCCGTGCCCTCATCCGCTGGCGGATGAGATCCTTCGATCCTTCCAGGAAGACAATCTTCGCCCCCGCATTGTCCTGAAGGAGGACCTCCCGGTACGCGGCCTTGAGGGCGGAGCAGGCAATGATGGTCGGGGTGTCGCCGGACAGCCGCTCGTGGATAAAGTCCCGAATCGACCGGAGCCAGGGCCCGCGGTCTTCGTCCGTGAGCGGCTCTCCCCGGTTCATCTTTTCGACGTTCTCCGGGGGGTGGAAGTCGTCGCCGTCCACGAAGTCCCAGTCGAGGGCATCCGCCAGGCGCCTGCCCACCGTCGTTTTACCGGCGCCCGAAACCCCCATGAGGATGAGAACCGGGGTCTGGTTCTTCCCGGTCGTCGCTGAAGAGGAGGCCATACTCCAAAATCCACAGTCGCTACACGTCCCACGTCAGGATGTCCTGCTCGGATTTCTCCTTGTCCTCCCATTCGTCGGCGTCCTCGAGCGGGTTGCTCTTCTCGGTGACGTTGTAGCCGAGCTCGCGCCACTGGTTGGACAGGTACTCGTTCCACTGGGTGTAGTGCTCCCATTCCTCCGGCAACTGGTCCTCCGGATAGATCGCCTCGACCGGACAGACCGGCACGCAGGCATTGCAGTCGATGCACTCGTCGGGCTGGATGGCGAGGAAGTTGGGGCCTTCGTAGAAGCAGTCCACCGGGCAGACCTCGACGCAATCGGTGTACTTGCAGTTGATGCAGGGCTCGGCGACGACGTAGGGCATACGACAATCGGAACGGCGAGACAAACAGTACGGCGGAAGTGTCAGACTCCGTGGCGTGATAGTCAGGGCGGGGAGGGCAGTTCCGGCCTCGCCGCCGCGCAGATTCCACTCGTGCAGACATCACAGGACCGTGGAAGCGTGGAGG
>JBDGQM010000127.1:0-25604 GCA_042219065.1 Salinibacter sp.
CTGCCGCCTTCACACGAACGATGTAGACGCCGCTCGCGGCGGCCGATCCGCTGCCCCCACGCCCGCTCCACTGCACCCGGTGGAGCCCTGCTTTCTGCCGCCCGTCCACGAGGACGCGCACCCGTCGCCCGAGGAGGTCGTACACCGTCACCGTCACGGGCCCCGCCTCGGGGAGCGTGTACTCCACCGTCGTCTGCTGTCGGAACGGGTTTGGGTACGTGGGCCACAGCTTCAGCGACTCGGGACGAAGGCGAGATGCCTCCTTCTCCACAAACGTCGAGGTCCCTGCAAGGAGTGCCCACGCCGATCCGCCCGACGACGGAGTCACTCTGACGGACGACGTGCGTGTCAGGTCGTGGCTCGCCCCGGTCTCACGATTCACGAGGCGGAGTTCCGGCCCCAGGTCCGTGGCCCCCGTCTCCACGGAGAGCCGCACGGGCCCCTTCGTGTTCGACCGCAGGGACAGATCGTACGCTTCGCCCGCGTCGTCGTCCGCCGCCCGGACCGAGCGCGCAAGGGACTGGGCCCGTGCCCCGGCCTCGCCGTCCGACGCCTGTGCGTGCAGGCCGAGGGCCTCGAACTGCGTCGTCGGCGCAATCACGTCTTCCGTCCCCACCCCGTCGACCGCATCCGGCGACGTCCCCATCCGAACCGTCGAGGTCGTGCCGCCGGGCCCCTCGGCGGTCACAGTGAGCAGCTCGCCCGCGGCCTTCCGGGAAGCGCGTGCGCGGCTGTTCCCCCTGGCGGCCGTATACGGGATCTTGAGGGTGGCCTTCCCCGACTGGTTATGGAAATAGAACGCCTCGCCCGTCTTCGCCGAGGCAAATGTCGACGCCTGATGGAAGCTCCCGTCGAAGCGCCAGAGGGGCTGGATGCTCCCCTCATTGGCCAATCTGACACGTCCCCAACTCACATTTATGTCGAGGGGATTGGAGATGATGTTCCACCCCTGCTGCAGGGGAATGCTCACAACCTGCCGGCTTCCATCCCGCTGAAGGGGAACGGTGGAAAACTCTTCCCGCACGCTCCACGACGAGTCACTGATGGCCCAGAACCCGCGTCCCGGCTGAAAGCGAAAGGTTGAGGAGCCGTCATACTTCTGCAGATAGTTCTCGCTGGACCCATCGTCCCAGTACGCCTGCCATATGTCGCCCGCGTCCCCGTCAAAGGTGCGTCCAAGCCCCTGATCTACCTGTCCCGGCAGGGCAATGAGCCGGTAGTCGCTCGACTTCTGTCCGTCGCCGAACGATCGAGAGGCCGTCGCCGAGACCGTCTCCGGATACCGGAGCGCCTGAACGGCCGTCGTGGGGGCGCTCTGCAGCCCGTCGTTGTCGCGGGCCGCGATGCGGTAGTAATACACGGTCCCCTGCGTGACCGTCGAGTCCTCGTAGCTCGTCGCCTGGGGGCCTACCGTCGTAATGTGCGCACCAGTCGTGTCGAAACCGGCAGTGGTGCCCCGGTAGACCCGATACCCGATGATGTCGTCGGACGTGCTCGCCGACCAGGAGAGGGACACGACATTGCCGCCGTCTGAAAAAGAGGTCGTCAGGTCTGAGGGCGGGGCCGGAGGGGGCGCCGCGGCGTCGAACGGAACGAGGCCTGACTCCGGCGTCGCAACCGGATCGCTAGTGTAGATGTGAAACTCCCCAGGCGCCATCGAGAGGGGCTCGTTCTGCTCTGCGCTCTCAATGCTGACCTCCGTGCCCGTGAAGTAGTCGTACCAGGTTCCCGTCGAGGGAAAATTCGGGGCAAGCTCCCGGGCTTCAACGTCGGCGTTGGCGATCACCACAGCGTCCATACTGTCGTGCTCCAGCACAATGCGGCGCGTGAGATCTCCGCTCCCCATCTTCATACTCACAGTCGTCTGGAGCGAGGAAAACACCTTCGTTCGATTCCGCAGATTGATGAGCGCCGACCACGCGTCATAAAGCCGGTCGCGGCCGGGATTCTGGGTGGAATCGGCGTACCCCCAGCGCACCGGCTTGGGCGCAGTTCGCGGCGGGGCGGAGGACGAACAGGCACCGCCCTCCCCAGAGTCTTCTCGCAAGCATTCCTTCGGGCCCCAACCGTAACCCACCTCACTGAACTGCCACGTCATTCGAGGACCCGGAACGGTGTAGTAGAGGGCGCCCGCAAGCTTCTGACGATTGAGCGCCGTCTCGAGATCGCGAGTGCTGTAGCTTCCCGAACTATTCCCGAAGGCCTTCTTCTTACGCATGAGCCACTGCTCGTCGTGGCTCTCCATGTAGGCAATGAAGCTTGGCTGATCGTATCCGGAACGGTTTCCGTAGTAGGAGTTCGACAGGCCGGAATTTTCCTCGTAGCCCATGTCGACCTGACTGTAGGAGGAGTTCATGTTGTGCCAGGTCATGAAACTTCCCCGATCTCCATCTTCGTCCCGATACCCGCCGAGCTGGTTTTCCTCACTGGACGACCCGAAGAACTCCAGAATCATGTGGGTGTCCTCGTCGACATTGTCCCAGACGTGATCGGCAACATCCTTCCAGCCGTTCACCACTGCGTCGGAGTACCCCGGCTGACCGATAGTCACACCGTCGTCGGCTACGCATTTCGCGAGGTCAAAGCGGAAGCCATCGACGTTGAATTCCTCAATCCAGTACTCGTTGGCCCGATCAATATACTGCTTGATAAATGGACTCCCGTGGTTCAGCTCCCGAAAGAAATCATCGCAGAAGCCACGGTCAGCCGTCGCATCCTCACCGGGCTCAGGTTCAAGAAACGGATTTTTGAGGTTCGACCCGTAGAGCTGAGCCAGCGGAGACTGGTCGGTGACGTGGTTGTACACCACGTCGAGAATCACGGCGATGCCGCGCTGGTGAGCCGCCTCCACGAACTGCTTCAGGTCTTCCGGGGGGCCGTACGCCTTGTCGGGGGCGAGGTGAAAGTTCGGATTGTAACCCCAGCTGTTGTTGCCCCCGAAGTTGGCGATTGGCATCAGCTCAACAGCATTCACGCCCAGGCGGTCCAGATAGCCGAGCGTGTCGGTGAGCGCCGCGTACGAGCTGGTTTCCAGAAAGTCTCGGAGGAGAAGCTCGTAGATCACGAGATTGCTGCGCTTCGGGGGCGTAAACTCCGAGAACGTGACGTCGTCCTCCTGCCCCGGCTCCAGGACCGAGACGAGATTTTCCGTCTTGTCGCCCGGGTACGGCTTCAGGGGCTCGTCGAAGCCCAGCGACTGCGGATCGAGGGACTGGTCCTGCGGGCTCAGCACCTTGTGCGAGAAGGGATCGGCGACGCGGCGCTCCCCGTCCACGAAGTACTGGAAGGCGTATTCCTGCCCCGAATTCAGATTGTCGAGGGTAATCCACCAGTGTGTGCTGTCGGGCCCGGCCTGGTGCCGCTTCATAAAGTAGTCGCCATCGATCTCCCAGTTGGTAAAGTCCCCGAGGGCGTACACAAAGTCCTTGTTCGGGGCATAGAGGGAGAGTGTAACCGAGCCGTCGCTGTTGTAGTTGATGCCGTCCTCGACGCCCGGAGGCCGGGCCTGATCCACTACGTCCGGCGTGCGGATGAGCCTCGTCGAGGCCGAGTCGACGAGCGTACTGTCGCCGCTGGCCGCCTCCGCCTCGGTGCGAATCTGGTACCGATTCGGCGCATTCATTGCCAGGTCGTACGATAGCGACGCCTCCGTGGTGGAGTCCACGGGGCTGCCGTCCACGAAAAGGCGCAGCGCCCGGAGCGAGTCGACGTTGGCCGTGTCCGCCGACACGGAAATCGTGACGGTCGTATCCGTCGCCGTCATAAACGGATACAATGGGGGATCGGAGTCCGGCTTGGTGATGCTTGCGGAAACGAACGGCTCTCCGCTCGCCACGTCGTTCACGGTGACATAGAGGTCGCCGCCGTCCGCGGCCTTCCCCTCCTTCGTCCCATCGGCGTTGCGGAAGACGAACGCAAGCTTCTGGATTTCCTCCTCGCTCTTCGGAGGGACATCCCCGGCACCGGTCCGGTTGTCGCTGTAGTACTGGCGGATGTCGTCGATCGTCAGCTCGTAGGTATTCTCGCCCACCTTCTCGAGCTTTGTTTTGGGCCGGTTTTGAGGCCATTCGTCCATCACGTATTGCCAGTCCGAATCGTCCGAACTTTTGCTCGTAATCAGCCCCGTGTGGGCGTAGACCTCACATCCGCAGTTCTGAAGGCCCTGGTTGCCCCGATCGGCGTGGAACGTGATCGTGACCGACTGGTCCGTGCGCGCCGGATTCGGGGTGGACTCCACGACCTGCCCCGCAGCCGGCGCCGCACCGAGAAGACTGCTGAGGACCACGAGATATGAGAGCGCGCGAGTCATGAAGCGATGGGTCGACTGAACACAGTTGCCAGAAAAAGACGAAGCGCACCGACCCGCTACGAGCCGATGCGCCCCGATACCGTCGGCGAGACGAAGCATCTCGGCGACAACGTTTTCTCCCGAATTCTCCTACTGCTTCGGCACAATCTTAATGTCGTCGATGCCACAGTCGCCACAGGCCTCGAATCCTACGTTGCGGATGCCCGGATCGAGGAAATCGGACGGCCCTGGACTGCCGAACGCACTGAGGGGAATTTCGATCTTCTGCCACGAGTCGGCCGGGAGCGTTCGAGTCACGGCACTGCTTGGGCTCCCCCCGGCAGGCGACTCAACGAAAACATCGATGGTTCGACTCTCGCCAAACCCTTTTCCGTAGAAGGACAAAACGTCATTCCCGTCTACGTCGAGGAAGGCCATCGCAGGAGGACCCAGTCCCCCGCCGTAGTTGTATCCAAATCCATCGGCGTCCGTAACTCGCCGGGCCCAGAGACCGTCACTCCCGGCGGCCAAGTTCTCCTCCAAGAACCGAAACATTCGGTTGCTCCCGCCCCCAAATGGCGAGCCGTACGCGTTTGTGCTTCGTTCGAAGTCGTGAAACTCGGCACGGCCCAGAAACTCCTCGTTGGAGATTGTCCCGAAGAGCATCTGGTCAACCCCAAAGGAGACCGGCTTGTCAGCGGTCAGGGTGATGCTCACGAGTCCGCCGTTGCCGCCGGAGCGGGGAGCCACCGGATCGAGGTCCTGGTTGATTTCGCTGAACGGAATGCCCAGCCGGAGCCATCCCGTCCCCGGATTCACTGGAACCTGAAGATCGTGGCTCACCTCACTGTCACCGTCCAGTTCCGTGAAGGTGAGCGTGAGCGTGAACGACTGCGCAGCCGGCTTCACCAGGAAGGAGAATGCATCTGAATCCGGAAGATTCATGTCTCGCTGAATCGTGACCGACCCGTTCCCCCCCGAGGTGCTCACGGTCAAGGACCGAACGCCATTGCTTCCTTGAGGAGTGTTGTCGGAACCCTGAGGGAGAGCGAAGCCGGACGGATCCGCGTTTTTGAGCGTCGTGCTCGCACTGGAAGTCTGTATGCTGCGCTGGTCCCCCGTGTACGGTTCGTCGTTCTCCAGTGTGTTGGGGGTTCCATCATCAACGATGTTGGTCGAGTCAACGTCGCCCTCGTAGTCGGCGATCGTCAGGAAGCTGCTCGTGAAATTCGTCGAGGCAAGCAGTTTCGTCGTGGAGACGACGGAGACCGTATCCCGGATCGCGCGACCGCTGGATTGGTCCGTCCCCTCAATGACGAGCCCTGCTGTCTGAATGGCCTCTTCAATCTGTGCGGCCGTGAGGGTAACCGTCCACTGCGAGGTGCCGCCCTGCACGGGATCGCCCGTCACCGAATCCTGCTCGATACTGTAGTCCCCGGCCGACGACGCGAAGGAAGCTGTTGGCGGATTCTCAAGCCCCTGATACGAAACCGTGAATGAGGGACTGACGCTCGGAATGACAGTAATCCCCGCGGGAGAATCCAGCGTCCCCTGCACGTCGAAATCTTCAATGCTATTGGGACTGCTGTCACAGCCCGCGAGACCGACGACGAGGACGGTGAAAGTCGCTATTGTGGCGCAAATCGTAGATAAGCGTCGCATATCGGTTCGCTAGATGTGGGCAGATGGCGAATAAATAAGTGGAGTAGAGGCGAGTGCATTGCAGATGTCCCTCGTGTTCTCTTTCAACCACTCACCTGAGAAGAGAGGACGGGCAAGGAGAAATCTCGCCCGTCGTCCCATCCCAGAAAGAGCGCCAGGATTATCACCCTCCGTATCCGGGATTCTGGTCATCCTGAGTGAGGTTCGGGTTGGACTGGATTTCACTGGCCGGCAGAGGATACAGTCGGACGTGCCCCGGTGTCGATGTTCCCTGCGAGGCGTCCCCCTTCCACGACCAGTTGTAGGTGCCTCCCGTGAACTCACCGAAGCGAATCAGGTCCATTCGCCGTGTGGCCTCCCAGAAGAGTTCTCGCATGCGCGCATTAAGGAGGAATTCACGATCCAGTTCGGAGCTGGTGATGTCGCTCAAGCCCGCCCGCCGGCGCAGGAGATTCACGAGCTCAACCGGATCGTACGCGCCCTGCTGACCGGACCGCACCGCTGCCTCCGCGTACATCAGGTACGCATCGGCCAACCGGAACATCGGATAATCGGTGTCCGGAAACAATCCACTCGATCCCCTCTCTCCGTCCGACGTGATGTTCTGGTACTTTGGAGCAGCGTAGCCACTCGTGAAGCTTTTCAGATCGGTCATCGCACGAGTGTGACCCGTCTGGTAAAATCGGCTGCCGCCGATGTTCTCGTACATTGGACGGTTATCTCCAGAATTGAGCTGGTAGATCGAGTCAATTTCAGCCGTCGTGCGTACGCCGGCCCATCCGCCGTCAGGGACCCCGACGGTAGAAGCCAAATCGCCCGAGCTGGAGGCGTTCACGAGGAAGGTCGTGTTGCCATAATTCTGGGAGCGCTCCCCATCCTGCGGCACCGCGAAGATGATCCCCTTCGCGGTGTGATTGTCTGCGAGGAAAAGGTTGTGGTAATCGCTCTCCAGAGCACCTTCACTGGCCCCGTATGCCTCAATGACATTGCCAGTGTATTTCAGAACGCTCGCCGACCGTCTCTCGCTTGCGTCATAGGAGCGATCATCGCCGAGGTACACAGGTGCATTCTGGTACAGCTTCGCAAGAACCATCCAGGCGGCAGCTTTATCGGCACGCCCGTACTCGGCCATTCCAGCGGGCGGCAAGTTTTCCTGCCCCTCCGAATTGGTGATGGCCAGCAGTTCGTTCTCGACGAAAGTGAACAGACTATCTTTGGTCGACATCTCGGGGGCGGACTCTCCTCCGCCCGTTCCGAGGGGATCTTCCTCCGTCACCAGCGGCACCGCCCCAAAGAGATCGATGGCATGCCAGTAGCTGAGCGCCCGCAGAAAGCGTGCCTCCGCTCGCCACTGCTTGATCTTCGGGCGAATGTCCTGCCGAATGCCCTTCTTATCGAGCTGTTCGGTGGTGGACTGACGGAGAAACTCATTCACCTGGGCAACCTGGAAGAAAATGCGCCCGTACATCGCCGACAGGAAGCCGTTCTGGTCCGACCAGGTGCTCGTGTTCAGCTCCTGAATATTGCCGTCATCCCAGGCAATGGCCGCCTCGTCGGTGGGAAGCTCCTGCATTTGCCACCACAGCCGGATGTACTGCGAGAAGCCCTCGTCGATCTGCACGAGGTCTGGATTCCCTGCAGGTCCTTGCTGCCCGGTCACGCTGAGCCCCCCGTAGAGCTTCGCCAGGAAGGCCCGAATGGTCTGCGAATCATTGAACGCATTGTCGGAGGAGACGCTAGATTTCGGGCTCACCGAGAGGTCCGTGCACCCCCCAACCGTTCCCCCAAGCAGGACGAGTGTGAGAAAAACCGGAAGGAGCGTTCGTAACTGCATGGTAAAGTGACTTTGTATCTAAAAAGGTATCTCGGAGTCTGGCGCTCGATCCTACAGCTTCAGATTGATGCCCGCCGTATAGGTGCGGGAACGAGGATAGAGGTTGTTGTCAATGCCACTCACCTCAGGATCGGGGCCACTGTAACCCGTGAGGACGAAGACGTTCGCCACTGTTCCGTAAACCCGAAGCTGACTGACGCCCGGAATCGCGTCGAAGGTGTATCCCAGCGAGATATTGTCCATCCGGAGGAAGGACGCATCCTCTACGTAGTAATCGGAGAAGTACTGGGGCTGCTGAAATTGCGTCGTCAGCACGGACTTCTGCACGTTCGAGGGCGAAAAGGACCTGAGACGGGCGAAGTGCCCATAGTTGGAAGCCACGTTATTGTAGACGTGATTGCCGAGCTCAGCGCGGAGCGTGAAGCTCAGATCGAGGCCTCGATAGGTGGCCCGAGAGGTATGCCCGAACGTCCAACTGGGCTGGGGACTTTCTCCAGCTACGAGGTCCGCCGAGGTGATCTGGCCGTTTTTGTCCTGGTCAACGTACATGTCGACGCCGTTTATCGTGCCGTCCCCATTGTGGTCCACTCTATCGGTCCGCGGGTTCCCATTCTCGTTCATCTTGTGCTCGTACACGTAGAAGGTGTTGATGGGCTCGTTCTCCTGAATAATCTGGATCGTATTCCCGACACCGCCGCTAATGCCCCCGGTGGGGATTCCGGCTCCCTCCGAGATGCTCGGGATGTCGGTAATTTCGTTGCTATTCTTCGCCGCGTTGACCTGGAAGTTGTAGGAGAAGTTTTCCCCTTCAATCAACTGTGCATTCAGACTGGCCTCAATCCCGGTGTTCCGCATCGATCCGATGTTCGTGAGCACACGATCCCTCAGATTCGAGCCTCCGGGGACGCCTTTCTGAAAGAGGAGATCGTCAGTGATCTTCTGGTAGTACTCAACGGCTCCGGTGAAGCGTCCATCGAGGAAGCCATAATCAATCCCGACGTTATAGGTCGCCGTCGACTCCCACTTGATGCCCGGATCGGCGGGACCGGGCCGGAGCGTAGTCACCCATTCGTCTCCGAACAGCACCTGCGCCTGGGGCCCGCCGAACTCTGCGAGAGATTCGTAGAGGAAGTTCCCAATCTCCTGATTTCCGGTTTGTCCCCACGATGCCCGAAGCTTCAGGTTTGAGAGAAAGTCGACATCTTTCAGGAAGGGCTCTCGGTTTATGCGCCAACCGACCGATGCCGAGGGGAAAATTCCCCATCGTTGCTCGGGCCCGAACCGAGAGGAGCCGTCTCGGCGAATCGAGACCTTCGCGATGTAGCGGTCCTTGAACGTGTAGTTCACGCGCCCGAAGAATGAGATGAGCCGGCTCTGCGACTCGCTGACGAACGAGGTAATGTCCTCCGTATCGGAAACGGGCAATGTGCTGTTCGGGCCGAGAACGTCGAACGACAGGTTCTCCGCGTAAAACTCGGGGAACTCGGCGCTTTGCTCCTCCCACGAATAGCCGGCCGTGGCGCTGAAGCTGCTACTAATGGCATCAAAGTCGCGGTCGTAGGAGAGGAACGCATCGAGCAGCATCTTTGAGCGCGAGAAGTTTCGTCGCTCAAGACGGCCCGGAGAGGACGTGTCTGCGAAGGCTCTTAGATCCGTAGAGGCGAAGAACTCTCGCTCCCCTCTCTGCACGTCGTACGCCACCTTCACGCGGGCACTCAATCCAGTGAGGAACGGAATGGTGTACTCCCCCTCGATGCTCCCGAGGCTACGATAGTTCTGGCCATTATTCCGACTCAGGACGAGCTGCGCGACCGGGTTTTTGTCCGCAAGGGGATTTTCGTACTCGAAGAAGCCCCCGTACGGGCTTCCCGGATCGCGAATGGGCTGCGTCGGCGCAAAGCTCGCCGACGTGCCCACCACTCCCGGCGCGAAGCTGTTGTCAATTTTCGCCCCCCGGAGGTTGGTGCGAATCGTGAGCGCGTCGTCCAGAAAATCTTGATTGTACTTGAGCGACGTGCTAATCCGCTTCGTGCTTGAGCTGTGCAACGTGCCCTGCTGGTCCCGATAGTTCAGCGATAGACGAATGTTCGAGTCCTCATATCCCCGGATGAAGCTCAGATTGTGCTCGTGGGTAAAGGCTGTGCGGTCCACCCGGTCCTGCCAGTCGGTCCGCGCGTCGCCCAGCCGGCTGAGCTGGCCCGGCGCGTTCTTCGCCACGACCTGGCGGAATTTGTCGGGGCCGAGCACGTCCACGCGGTCCGTTACGCTGGAGCTCGACGCGGAGCCGCTGTAGGAGATTCGACTCGTTCCCTCACTCGCGCCCTTCGTCTCGATGATGATGACCCCGTTCGCAGCTCGCGCCCCGTAAATCGCCGTCGCGGAGGCGTCTTTCAGCACATTCACGCTCTTGATGTTGCTCGGATTGAGGAAGTTGAGCGGATTTCGGCTCGCCTGATTTCCCTCATTCGAAATTGGCACGCCATCTACGACGAAGAGTGGAGAGCTATCTGCATTCACCGAAGAGGCTCCCCGAATTCGGATCGTGGACGAGGCTCCCGGAGCGCCCCCCGACGGCGTGATGCTGAGCCCCGGGACCTTTCCGGAAATGAGCTGCGCGGGACTCGTGAAGCTTCCTCTGTTGAAGGAAGCGGTATCCACCTGCGAATAAGACCCCGTCACTTTCTCTTGCTCCTGCTGACCATACCCGACGACCACCAGCTCTTCAATCTGCCGGGCGGCCGGCACGAGGGCCACGTCGATGGTGGTGCGCCCCGCGATGGCGACGGTCTGGGCTCGGAAGCCCACGAAGGAGAACCGCAGCGAATCCGCGTCGCTGGGTACCGACAGGGCGTACGCGCCCTGCGCATCGGTGGCCGTCCCGATGGTGGTCCCCGGCACGGACACGTTGGCCCCAGGGAGCGGCGCGTTGTCATCGGCACTCGTGACGGTGCCGGTGATCTCTTGCTCCTGGGCGGCGGCTGTACCCACGCAGAGAGCTAGGCCGAGAAGCACGAGCGTTAGGATCGAGCTTCGGTATCGCATAAATCGAATGCTGTGTCGGTGATGCAGAATGGGAGGGAGAAACGGTCGGTCCCGTCCGGAACTCACAGACCGTCAGGGGCCTGCGAAATGCCCCTGCGTCTCCGGGAGTTGTGTGTCGGGCACAGGAGATTAGATCCTATGACGCCTGTATGCGTTTTGCGAGCTTTATGCCCACAACTCGGCCTCGGAAGCGTTTCCGGACGGAGGATGAGGATCGCAAGTGTTTTCCAATCAAGTGTCGTTCAAAAACAAGTTGGGAGACAGGGCCTCGTGTTTTTCGTCGGCTCCACAGGTTTGCCGGACGATGAGCTCCGGCGAAAACACGGTGCTCGACACGGGCGGATCTCCCGGCCGCTCGATGCGTCGCAGCAGGTTCTCCGTCGCACGGCTCCCCATGGTGCGGGCCGGCTGGCGGAGCGTCGTGAGCCCGGCACATCGGCTCAACTCCACGTCGTCGAACCCGACAATCGCCAGATCCTCCGGCACGCGGAGGTCCGCCTCCTGCGCGGCCCGCATGGCGCCGAGGGCCTGCATGTCGGACCCGGCGAAAATGGCGTCCGGCGGTGGATCGCGATCGAGCAGCATGTTCATGGCCTGATGTCCGCCCTTTTCGGAAAAGGCGAACGGGCGCTCGTCACTGGCGGCAATCAATCGGTCGTCGACCGATCGCCCGTGGTCATGGAGCGCCTCCTCGTACCCCTCGCGTCGCGCACGGGCTGGGGGGGGATCGTACTCCACTGTGATGTGTCCAATTCGCTCATATCCCCGGTCGATGAGATGCTGCGTCGCCTCGTACCCTCCGTGTTTGTTGTCCACGGAAAACGACTCGAACTCCGGATGCTCGCCGTCCACGAGTACAACCGCCCGGCTGGTGTCCGCAAGGCGCTCGGCCCACTCGCCGGTCAGCGGCATGGACAGAAGCAAAATTCCATCGTTGCGGCCCGGCTGAAGGGCACGGGCCATGTAGGTATTGAGGGATTCCGGGTCGGGGCGCGCATGAATGCGTCCCTGCGGGTTCCCGGGCGAATGGATCATGAGGTCCATGTCGTGGTCCGCGAGAACGCCCTGAATGCCCCGCATCACATGCATGTAAAAATAGTTTGCCACCACCGGCGCGACGACCGCAATCTGGTTGGTATGCTCCCGCGCAAGGTTTTGGGCGGAGGCATGCGGTCGGTAGTTCAGGGCCTCCGCCGCATCGAGCACATGCTGACGCGTCTCCTCGCTCACGCCCGGCTCGTCGTTGAAGACGCGCGAAACGGTCGCCGTCGACACGTCCGCCCGCTCTGCAATGTCATAAATGGTGGCCGACACGAGGTAGAATTAGGGATTTTGGTGAGCGCCGACGTAAGCGCTTACATGGTAATTGCCCTCTCATCCAATGTCAAATTCGGGGTGCGCGGGCCAGGGCGACCGTATGGTAATGGTAGGGGCCAAGTCGAGCGGCGGAGGCTCAGTTGCTTCTGATTCGCAGGACGGATGCCGAGAGCGCACGGGGAAATGGGAGCCGTGGCGGCGCCAAAATTCTGCCCCTGCAGAACGGTACGGGCAGGCCGCTGACGCCAAGAGGCGATTGCCGTGCCCCCTGTTCAGCGTGGTTGCATGTTGGAAGCGTTCTCTGCGGTATGGCGCCTCGTCCGCCTTTGACACGCATGGGCAGCGCGCAACACGCGATTCCTGCCAGGCGTCAGCCCACGAACACTCTCGGTGCCGTCGGCCCCATCGGTGCCGATTCGCGCTGAGGAGGACCCAGCGAGGGACCACGTCGGTGTCATCAGAGCCCGCATTTCTGCACGCTGTGGGTGGAGCGGGAATCGCGTTGCCGGTTATTCCGGCGCATCGGCCTCTCCGGCCACCCCGTGCTTGTATTTGTCGAACACGTTGATGACCGGGAGTGCGTTGTTGTCCTCGTCGAACATGCCCCGCGAGCGGATGGGGCTCTCCATTACCGCCGGCTCCCACCAGAAAATGCCCTTGATCTGCCGGCTCGGGATGCTCAGGAGCGTCTCGTGGACCGTCGACAGGAAGTCGCGCTGGCCTTCGGGCGTTTCCGGGAAGGGGGCCGCCGTCCCCTGATACGCACTGGGCCGCCAGTTGTAGGCCGTTTCGACGAGGATGATGTCTTTCTCGTAGTTGTCGACCAGCGACAGCAGGTTCTCGCGTAGGTCCAGCAGGGACCCGTGCCACCACGGATAGTACGAGAGCCCGATGACGTCGTACCCGATGTCGTAGCTGTGAAATTTGTCGTAGTACGCCTTTGCTCCCTCGGCGTCGGCGCCCTGATCGTAGTGGACCATGATGAGGGGACGGGGGGCTTGTCCGCGCCCGGCGTCGACCCCGTCGATTCCCGCCTTCACGAGCATCGCGAAGTTGTCCCAGTGGTCCGGCAGCTTGCCGGTGGGCCAGAGCATGCCGTTCCGCGTTTCGTTCCCGATCTGCACCATCTCGGGCATCACGCCCGCCCGACGGAAGGCGGCGATGGTGCGCCGGGTGTACTCGTAGACGGAGTCGGCGAGCACCTCGGCGGAGAGGCCCGTCCACGCCTCGGGGATGGGTTGCTTGCCCGGATCGGCCCAGCTGTCGGCGTAGTGGTAGTCGAGCAGAAATTTGAAGCCGCGCTCCTGTGCTGCCTTCGCGAGTTCGATGGTGTAGTCGAGATCGTTGGGCAACTCGTCGGGCGAGTGAAAGAGCCGCAGCCGGACCCAGTCGTACCCGTGTTCGCGGAAAATCTCTAGTCCTGGCTCAGCACGGCCACTGTCCCGAAATGTAGTGCCCTGTTCCTCCGCGGCCTTCAGAAACGAGACATCCGCCCCCACTGCGTAGGTGAGGTCCGGGGCCTGTGAAGAATCGGACTGCTGGGCAAAGGCGTCCTGCGCACCGGTTCCCCCCAGCAGCAGAACCGTGAGAACAACGATGGCGAAGCGATTTATGGGCGCGTCCATTGTGCCTAGGGCCGCGCGGGGCGGCTTGTCAGTTCGGAGATCAGTGACACTCCGCCCCGTGGATTGTCGAGATTTTTCGGGGGCGGGAACGCGAAATCGTACTCCGCCACGCGCGAGATGGTTTGTCCCGCCGGGCTCCCTCCGCCGTCCCTTCCACTCGACCGCGCCCCGCTACGCCCGTGTTGCGTCCTTTCGAATCCCTTATTACATTTCCGAAACCGCTTACACCCAACCGTGCGGCGGACTTGATGGGGGGACAAGCCGTTCAAGAGACGCCGCCCTGCACGGTCCCGCGGCGTAGCGGCGCACATAGCGGCCTCACTCTACTCGGAACCTGGTCTGCTCCCCAATCTCATGTCTCCAGACTTTCCGCTCGCAACTCTGGACCTTGTCATCATCGTCGGGTACTTCGCCATCGTCGGCATCATCGGGTACGTCGTTGCCCAGCGCATCGAGAGCGGCGACGACCTCTTTCTCGCCGGGCGCACGCTCGCGTGGGGCACGATTGGATTCTCGCTCTTCGCGTCGAACATTTCGAGCACGACCCTGATCGGCCTCGCCGGGGACGCCTACCGCACGGGCATTGCGGTGTCGAACTACGAATGGATGGCCGGCGTGGTGCTCGTGTTCATCGCCATCTTCTTCGTGCCCTTCTTCATCCGATCGGGGCTCACGACCATTCCGGAGTACTTGGAGAAGCGGTTCGACGTGCGGTCGCGGAAGTACTTCTCGGGCCTCACGATCTTCACGAGCGTCATCATCGACACGGCGGGGGGCATCTACGCCGGGACCCTGGTCATCAAAACGTTCTTCCCCGACCTCCTTCCGGGCATGGGGCCGGAGATGGACTTCTACATGACGTGCTTCATCCTCGCGCTCATCGCCGGCGTGTATACCGCCGCCGGGGGCCTCGCGGCCGTCGTGTACACCGACATCCTGCAGGCCGTCATTCTCCTGGTGGGCTCCGTCTTCATCGCCGGCATCACGTTCGCCGAGTTTGACTTTTCCTGGGCGAAGGCCACGGCGCAGCTGCCGGAGGGCCACCTGTCGCTGATGCGCCCAATGGGCGCGGAGGGTTTGCCCTGGCTCGGCACGCTCGTGGGGGTGCCCATCCTCGGCTTCTACTACTGGGGCCTCAACCAGTACATCGTGCAGCGCATTCTGGGGGCGCGCAACCTCGATCAGGCCCGCTGGGGCGCCATGCTCGGGGGCTTCCTGAAACTGCTACCCCTCTTCATCATGGTCCTGCCCGGCGCCTTCGCGCTGCAGCTGTACCCGGACCTCGGGAATCCCGACCAGGTCTTCCCCACGCTGGTGACGGACCTGCTGCCCGTGGGCATCGTGGGCCTCGTGATGGCGGGCCTCATCGCCGCCATCATGTCGACCATCGACTCGACGCTCAACTCGGCCTCCACACTCATCACGATCGACTTCATCAAACCGAGGTGGCCGGACCTGACGCCCAAGCAGGTCGGCACCATCGGCCGCGTCACCACCATCATCCTGATGCTCTTCGCGGCGGTCTGGGCCCCGCAGATCCGGAAGTTTCCGGGCCTGTGGAGCTACATCCAGTCCGTGCTGTCGTATCTGGTGCCGCCGGTTGTAGCCGTCTTCCTGCTCGGGATCTTCTGGCCGCGCACGAACGGCAGTGGGGCCTTCGCAACACTGCTTGGGGGCCATGCGCTTTCGATTGCCGTCTTCCTGTGTGCCCAGGACGGGCTTCTGTTTGCCGACGCGCCGATCGATCTCCACTTCACGATCATCGCCGGCATCCTCACGGCCCTCTGCATCGGGCTTCTCGTGGTGACCTCGCTGGCCCTCGGGGAGGCGCCGGCCGAGGAGAAGATCGACGACCTGACCTGGGCGAACCGGGTGCTTGAGACCGGGCCCGCGATGGCGTGGTACAAAAACTACCGCGTCCACGCGGCCACGGTGCTCACCCTCACGGCGGTGATGCTGGTCGTCTTCTGGTGAGGACCGCGGACCGCAGTCGGCGGACGGCCGTGTTCGGAGCGAATCCTCTCCTCATCGGCTCAATCCTACCGACTGCGCGGGCTGCTCCGAATGGCATGTAGGCGATGCCCGCCACGCCCACACTCCCCAATCTCCGGACGCTCAAACTCCCAGACGCGCTCACGCCAAAACGCCCCCAGGCACTAAGAAAAATGCCCCGCTCCGGACTAGAGTCCAGAACGGGGCGACATGCTGCGAACACCAGAGTCACTCACGCAGGCACGTGGGGCTCCGGCTGGAGCGTCGTCGGATTCGGCGGCTTTGCCGGAGCAGGCTCGCCGCTACTCAACGGGTTGCGCCCGCACTGCCGGCAGCGAACGTATCCGTTGAGCATCCGGACCGCCCACGTCGTGCGTTCCTCGCAGTGGGGACAATCAGCGGAGTGCTCGGTAACGTGCGCGGTCGCCGAGAGGCGAAGCCACGCGTCGCGAAGGTGCCGTAGGAATTTCATATGGCAGATCATCTGGTTGTTGAGGGAGTCCATCCGAGAAAGCGACCGGACCCGAGGGTCGGACTCGTCCGGCGCGTCGTCGGGGGGTTCAATCCCGCATGCCACGCCCCGTTCGCCCGCAAGCGCTTTCGGTTGCGGGAGTTTAACACCGAACGGAGGCTCGGCGAAGGCCAGGTAACCGAACTGTGACCGAAAGCGCTTCGGCCGCCGAGGCGCTCCGCATCTCGTGGCGTTCCAGACCTGGTTTGCGCACCGCGGAGGGGCCGTGGAGCAGGCTACGAGCCGAGATAATTGTGGACCAGCTTCACGGTCATCGATCCCTCCCCCACGGCCGACGCCACGCGCTTGACCGATCCTCTGCGCACGTCCCCGGCGGCAAAGACACCCGGCCGGCTCGTCTCCAGGAAGTGGGACGAGTGCTCGGATGTCGTCTCGGACGCCGTGTCCGGCAGCGAGTCCCCCGTCAACACAAACCCGTTCTCGCCGAGCGCCACGGGCGAGTCGGAGCCGTCCGGCGCCCGCAGCCACTCGGTGCAGGGCGTGGCGCCGATGAAACTGAAGAGGGCCGGCGTCTCGATGGTCGAGCGGCTGCCGGTCTGATTGTTCTCGGTGGTCACGGCCGTGAGGTGGTCGTCACCGTGGAGCTCCGTGGCCTCGGTGTGGAGATGGACCGTCACGTCGTCGGCCTTCCGGACGCGGTCCACGAGGTAGCGGGACATGCTTTTCGTGAGGTCCCCGCTCCGCAGAAGCATGTGGACCTGCGCCGCCGTGTCGGAGAGAAAGAGGGCCGCCTGCCCGGCCGAGTTGCCGCCCCCGACGACCACGACCGCTTCCCCGCTGCACATCTGGGCCTGCATCTCGCGGGCCGCGTAGTAGACGCCCGCGCCTTCGAACTCGTCGAGCCGGTCGAGGGGCAGCCGTCGGTACTCGGCGCCCGTCGCGATCAGCACGGCGTGCCCGGCCAGCGCTTCGTCTCCGGAGAGCTCCACGACGGCGTGGCCGTCTGCCCGGTGGAGGCCAGTGGCCCGCTCGGACACGGCGAGCCGAGCGCCGAATTTCCGGGCCTGGAGCCGGGCCCGACGGGCCAGCTCCTGCCCCGAAAGCCCGGCCGGGAAGCCGAGGTAGTTTTCGATCTTCGACGTCGTTCCGGCCCGTCCGCCGAGCGCTTCCTCCTCGATGCATACTGTGGACAGTCCCTCCGACGCCCCGTAGACACTCGCGGCCAGCCCCGCAGGACCGCCGCCCACGACGATGAGGTCCACAACCTCTTCGGGAAGCGAGCACGCCGCGACGCCCGTCGCCCGGGCCAGTTCCGCGTTGGAGGGCCGACGAAGCACCTCTTCGCCCCGCAGAATCACAATCGGCGTGTCGTCCGGGGGGACCTCCAGCCGTTGGAGCACCTGCTCGGCCGTCTCGTCGTCTTCGAGGTCGAGCCACGTGTAGGCAAGATCGTTGCGGCTCGCGAAGCCTTTGATTCGATGCGTTGCCTCCGAGAAGCGAGACCCCACAATCTGCAGTCCCACCTCCCCCCGCGACTGCATCTTGCTCTGCCGCATGAGGACGGTTCGGAGGAGGAGATCGCTCAGGTCGGAGGTCTCGGCCACGACCGTCCGCAGGCACTCGGGCGTCAGCCGCAGGATGCGTCCCGGCTCGGAGACGACCACCGTTCCGAGGGCCGGCCGTTCATCGAGCACGTCCAGTAGGCCGATCTGTCCGGGCCGTCCCGTCCCGAGGGTCGTTTTCTCGTCCCCGCGCTGCTGATACAGCTCCACCTCCCCCTCCAAGACGACGAAGACGTCGGCGTCCCACTCCCCTTCTTCGACCAGGATCTCCCCCGCCGACACCGCCTCTTCGCGGCCGTACTGGCGCAGCTGTTCAATCTGTTCCTCGGTGAGCCGGCACTGCATCGAATCGGGCGCTCCGTCTTCGGAATCGAGGCTCGTCATGGGAATCGTGCGTCTGATCAGATGTGCTCTACGTGCTTGATTGAGCAACCGGGCGTTCGTTCCACTCAGAACATGTACGTCGCGCGGAGGCCCACGTGCGTCAATCCCTGGCCCGGCCCGGACCCCGTCCCCACCGCTCGTTCCGGTACCACCGGGCGTAGCTGCGAACCTCTCCGCCGAGGTCAGGAAGGGACCGCCCGCGGCCAGCGGAATGCCCTTTAGCGTCGGCCGCTCCGCCGGACGCTTTCGGAAGGCGCTCCAGTCTTCGTTCTGATACCATCTGCGCCGAATCGGTGTGCAGATCCAGAGGGGTCGGCGTGGCCAATAAATGGGAACCGAAAGGTAGATTTTGCCTCCATCTCGATGTAGGGACGACCGGCGGGTCGTCCCTACATAAACGGATAGGAGCAATAATGCACATTGAACGCTCGCAATTGGTATGACGGAGCAGCCGGTCGTCGGGCTTCGACGCGGACCGGGTGGCCCGCTCCTGGGCGATTGAGGGGTCGACGAGCCCGGCGAGGATCGCAGGGTTCAGGAGGGCAGCCCACACAAATCGAGGGGTTGGACGGGAACGGACACGCAGGGGCATGGCGATCAATGGAGTTGGTGCATCGGTGCGCGGGTGCTGGCTCCAGCGGTTATTTGGGGGTCCCGGCGAGGGCAGCCTCCTCGGGCGCGGAGCGCTTTTGGCGTCGATCCAGACTGAATGGACCGGCGCCCTCCGCCATCACGTGCAGAAGTCCGCCCATAATCGCCAGGTTCTTCAGGAAGTGGAGGAGCTGTTGCTGCTCGCCGAAACCGGTATGGAAAATCAACGTCGCGCTCAGCAGAAATCCGGTGAGCACGAACGCCGTGAGCCGCGTCCTCAGGCCGACGAGGAGCGCGAGGCCGCCCAGAAGCTCCGTCGCGATCGCCGCGACGAGCAGCACGCCGGTCATCGGCAGTCCGTAGGCTGCCATGTAGGCCTGGGTGCCGGCGGGGTCGGCGAGCTTCGTCGCCGCGCTGCCGAGAAAGAGGAGGGCAAGGAGAATGCGTCCGATGTCGAGTGCGTAGGATCTCATGGGAGTGAAGGGTTTGATCGAAAAGAGTGTGATTGGGAGGACCGCCGTCCGTGTCCGCGCCGACCCTCTCCTCGCTGCTTCGCTTGATGATATAAGGTTCAATGTTAAACTGTTCAATATAAAACTATATATTCACAGAAACGGAACACGATCCGCGAGTGTGTCCCCCTCAGTGCGCCGAGAGAAGGGGGGCTTTGCGATTCGCAGCGGTTATGCCCGCTCGCCGACCGGCGTCCACGTTCGCCCTGTGTCGCCGACGTACTGCGAGACGGGCCGGACCAGTCGGTTGTCGCGCTTCTGTTCGAGGGCGTGGGCCATCCAGCCGCCGGCGCGGGCGATGGCAAAGGTGGCGGGAAAGAGCGCCTGCGGAATGCCGATGCCGTGGAGCAGTACGGCCGTGTAGAACTCGACGTTGGTCTCCAGGCGGCGGTCGGGCTTGTGCTCGGCCAGGATCTCGGTCGCGACCTCCTCAAGCTCTCGGGCCGTCGCGAAGAAGTCCTCGTCCCCGGATTCGTCGTAGAAGCGCTCCGCCGCGCCGGAAAGCACGGCGGCCCGCGGGTCCCGGGCGCGATAGACGCGGTGCCCGAAGCCCATCAGCCGCTCGCCCGCCTCCAGCGTCTTCCGGACGTAGCCCTCGGGGTCTCCGTGCTCGTGGACGTCGCGCAGCATGTCGAGCACGGGCCCGGGCGCGCCGCCGTGGAGCGGGCCTTTCAACGCCCCGACCGCCGCGGTGGCCGCGGAGACGAGGTCCGACTCGGTGGACACGACGGTGCGGGCCGTAAAGGTGGAGGCGTTGAGGCCATGGTCGATCACCGCGTTCAGGTACGTTTCGAGGCCGCGCACGTCGGCGTCGGACGGCGGTTCTCCCGTGAGCATGTAGAGGTAGTTGGCCGCGTGGCCGAGGTCCTCTCGGGGCGCCACCGGCGATTTCCCCTGCCGAGCCCGCCAGTACGTCGCCACGACGGTCGGCATGACCGCGATGATGCGCCGGGCCTTTTCTATAGGTTCGTCCGCGCGCGCTTGCAGGTTGGCCGCCGCCACGCCCATCCGGAGTGCTCCCATCGGCGGAACCTCCTCGGCGGCCGCCCGCCGGAGCCCCTCGCGCACCGCGTCGTCGATGGCGCGGCGCCCCGCAAGGTCGTTCCGAAAAGCATCAGGCTCGTCCGCGGTCGGAAGCCGGTCGTGTAGGAGCAGGTGGACGCTCTCTTCGTAGGTCGCGTTGGGGGCCAGCTCTTCGAGCGGGAAGCCGCCGATGACCAGCTCGCCCTGCTCGCCGTCGATGGCACTCAGGCGCGTCTCCGCGACCGCAACACCCTCCAGTCCAGGGTTGAGATCTACATCTGCCATGATTTTGTGGGGTCTGTGAAAAGAGTAAGGGTGGAAACAGGCTCGGACGCCGAACGGGCGGCGTCCGGCCTTCGCCACAATGCCGGACTCTTTCCAATTGGAGAAACCGCCAACTGTTCAATGTAAAACTATTATTCAACCGCTGCCCCTCGCTCCCTCCCCCGAACGGTACCTGTGTGAAGGAACCGCGAATTAATTGTTCTACGTTGAACAGTTTCATTTCGAACGGAATATGAGAGGGTGGTCGCTGACGAGAGGGATCAGCGGCCGCGTTGCTCGCACTTTCGCATAGAGCGTTTTCTCCATCCCATGATTTTGGTCACGGGTGCCACCGGCAACATCGGAAGCAACGTTCTTCGCCGCCTGTCCGAGGCGGGCGTCGAGACGCGGGCGCTCTCCCGCGATCCGAGTCGTGGGGAGGCGCTTCCCCACGTGGAATGGGCGGAGGCGGACCTGGACGCGCCGGAGACGCTGCCCCCGGTTTTCGACGGCGTGGATCGGCTCTTCCTTCTCACGGGGAACGTCCGATCGATGACCCAGCTTCAGAAGAACGCGATCGACGAAGCGGTGGCGGCGGGGGTCGATCACGTGGTGAAGCTGTCGGCCCGGGGGGCCCACCCGAACTCGAAGTCAGCCATCGGGCGCTGGCACCACGAGGTGGAGATCCACCTGAAGGCGTCGGGCCTGTCGTGGACGATGCTGCGCCCGCACGTCTTCATGCAGAACCTCCTGGATCAGGCTGATCGCATCCGAACGGACAACGAAATCCGGGCCGCCGCGGGGGACGGGCGCATTCCGTTCATCGACACGCGCGACATCGCCGACGTGGCCGCGACGGTGCTCACCGAACGGGCAGGGAACCATGACGGCGAGACGTACCTTCTGACCGGCGGCGCGGCGCTCGATTACGAGCAGGTGGCCGCGATTCTCGGGGCTGCGACGGACCAGGATCTCTCATATGTCGCGGAGAGTTTCGAAGAAGCGCGCACGCGGCTTCAGGACGAGGGCCTGCCGGACTGGCTGATTGACAGCAGGCTGGCGCTCGCCGAGTACCAGCGCGCCGGGGGCGAGACGGCCCGCGTCACCCGCGACGTGTTTGCGGTGACGGGCCACCCACCCCGCTCGATGATCCAGTTCGCCTACGACCATCGACGTGTTTTCACTGAGCACGACGGGGCCTACACCACAGAGGGGAATGCTCCTGTCCCTCGATAAGATCTCGGCCGTGATCTTCCATTCCTCCACGCTTCCACTCTTCTACCTGCCATGCCCACCCACTACGACGGAACCGACGAGGAAGAGCGCGCCCTCAACACGTTCATCCGATTCACCCGGGCCTTCGAAACCGTGGACCAGAAGATCAGCGCGACCTTCCGGGCCCACGACCTCACGTCGGGGCAGTTTGGGGTGCTGGAGAGCCTCTACCACCTCGGCCCGATGCACCAGGGCACCCTCGGCGACAAGTTGCTGCAAAGCAAGGGCAACATCAGCACCATCATCAGCAACCTGGAGGACCGCGACCTCGTGGAGCGCCGCCGCGACCCGGACGACCGCCGCTACGTGACGGTCCACCTGACCGACGCGGGTGAGGCCCTCATTGCCGATATTTTTCCCGATCACGTGCAGCGAATCGCAGATACGATGGGCGTTCTGGACGACGAGGAAATTGAAACGTTGGGGCGGCTCTGCAAAAAGCTCGGCGTGAGAAATGTGGAAGATTGACGGTTGGAAGGTTGAAAGTTGGAAGGTTGACAAATTTGAAGATTGACCGGGATGCCTGAATTGAGAGGGCGGAAGACGTTTGCTCTCCTGAACTGGCGTCTGTACGATCCACCGCTCACTCACAAAAGCTACTTTTGTTTTTGACGGTTAGTTTAACATTGAACAGTTTAACGTAGAAGTACCTGTATCACTCGCGTACTCTCTCACGCATCACTCCTTACGCACCATGCACTCCGCAAACATAGTCATTCCGTTTTACTCGTCGTACGGTACGACCCACAAGCTTGCCCAGGCCGTCGAAGAGGGCGCGGCCGCAGTGCCCGGCTCGACGGTTCGGCTCCGCCGCATTCCGGAAACCCCCTCGGCGGAAGAGGCCATGTCCGGGCAGGACGCCTACGACGCGGCGCAGGCCGAGATGGACGACATTCCCCGCATCGATCACGACGACCTCCGCTGGGCCGACGGCATCATCTGGGGCACGCCCACCCGCTTCGGCAACATGGCCGCGCAGGTGAAGCAGTTCATCGACACGCTCGGCGGCATGTGGTTCGAGGGCGAGCTGGAGGGGAAGGCCACCGGCATGTTCGTATCCACCAACTCCATCCACGGCGGACAGGAGACGACCATCCTCTCGAGCCTGGCGCCCCTGATTCACCTCGGGATGGTCTTCGTCGGGGTGCGCTACAGCGTCAACGACCAGATCCTGACCACTGAGGGCATCGGCGGATCGCCGTACGGCCCCTCTACCATGCCCCGCGAGGAGAGCGACGTGGACGCCCCTACGCCCGACGAGGTCGAGACGGCCCGGTCGCTGGGCGAGCGCGTGACCCGCGTGGCCGCCCGACTCCAAGCCCCGGAAGAAGAGCACGAACCAGCAGCGACGGCGTAGCGGAAGAGTCTCGATTCCTCAAAGGAAGCAGGCTGGACCCGTTCTGGAATCCGGGAAAGTCGGAGAGAACGCCCGAACGCAACTACGCCCACACGCCCATACGCAAACCGAGCAGACACGAACGACAAAGTCCCAAACGGTCGATATGACCCACCGCCACCGCCTTTTGGTGCTACTGGCGATCAGCACGCTTCCGGTCATGACAGGCGCGGTGCTATCGCCCGCCCTGCCCGCCCTCAAATCGGCGTTCGGGGGCGGCGCAAATGCCCAAGCCTGGGCGCGATGGGCGCTCACCACGCCGGCCCTCCTCGTCGCCGTCGGGGCGCCGCTCGCCGGGCTCGTGATCGACCGGACGGGCCGACGACCGGTGCTGCTCGCATCGCTGCTCCTGTTTGGGGGAAGCGGGAGCGTGGGCGGCCTGCTCGGCTCCCTCCCGGCCATCACGGTCTCACGGGCCGCACTCGGCCTTGCCGCCGGCGGCCTCGGTACCGTCACCACGACGCTGATCGTGGACTACTACGATGAGGCCCAGAGCAAAATCCTGGGCGGGCAGGCGGCGGTGATGGCGATCGCGGCGATGAGCTACACGATTCTCGGCGGCGCCCTCACGGACCTCTCCTGGCGCGCCCCGTTCGGGACGTTTGGGATCGCCCTGGTGCTCGCGGGGCCCGCGTTTTACGTCTTCCCGGAGCCGGACGGCGACGCTCAGTCCGAGGAATCCCCCTACTCTACGACCGACACAGCAGCGGTGCCGTGGGGCCGCGTCGGGCTTCTCTACGGCCTCGCGTTCCTGGGGCTGACGGTGTTCAACCTCATCCGCGTGGAGCTGCCGTACTACCTGCGGGCGATGGGGCTGACGTCCGGCTTCTGGATCGGCGTGATCCTGTCGGCGGGGACGGTGACCGGGGCGACGGCTTCGTTCGCGTACGAGCGGGTCCGGGGTCGGCTCGGGGCGTGGGGCACCCTGGCGCTCGTGTTCGCCGTCTTCGCCGCGGGGTTCGGCGTGATTGCGGCGGCGGCGTCCGCGGGCGTCGTGCTCGGCGGCCTGCTCCTGGCGGGCGGCGGCATGGGCCTGCTCGTGCCCTCCCTCACCGACGGCGTGGGGGAGGCGGTGCCGGAACGGGTTCGGGGCCGCGCACTCGGCGGGCTCAGTACGCTCCGCAACCTGGGCCGCTTCTCCGCGCCCGTGCTTACCGCGCCCGCCCTGGTGGGCCCCGGCGGCGCCGCGCCGTTCATTGGCGGCGCCCTGCTCGCGGGGAGTCTCGGCCTGCTCCTCCTCGGGTGGATGGGCCTCTGCCGCTTTCGTCCCACCCTCCTCTCCACCGGTCGTGCAGGGGCCAACCACTCCCGATCCGACACACAACCGTCGCTCTGCAACGCCCCCTCCCAAAACGCCCACACGGTCCCATGACTGATTCGTCTCCACAAACCACCGAGTCCGCGCCCCGCATTCGCCGTAGCGACGAGCGCGGCGTGCAGGACCTTGGCTGGTCCGTCAATCGGATGACGTTCTCCTTCGCCGACTACTACGATCCCGACTGGATGCACTTACACCGAATCCGCTTGCGGGATTCGGGCATGGACGTGAGGAAGTGTGGACGTGTGGAGGTAAAGCACCTCCACACTTCCATCCTTCCAGACGTCCAGACTCGAACGGAGCATGCGGAGTTCGTATTAGACCCGCTCCGGGTGCTCATCGAGAGCCGGATCGACCCCAACGAAGGGTTCTCCGAGCATCCGCACCGCCACGCCGAAATCGTCAGCTACGTGACCGAGTGCACATTCAATCGGTCTATTTGGGGTCAAAAGGGCTCTAGATCTGGCGATAGGAGCGACTGTTGTATTGACCGGCTCTATGCTATCGATCACGCCGGATTCGGGGAGATTCCTCGACTCCGCTGCGCTGCGCTCGGAATGACTCTACCCAAAATAGATTGCTTGATTCTGCACGAGGGCACCCTTCGGCACCGCGACAGCAACGGCCACGAGGCCGACATCGAACGCGGCGAGATGCAACTCATCAGCGCCGGGCGGCGCGGCATGGTCCATCAGGAGACAAACCCGCGGACTGAACCCGAGGCGCACTACCAGATGTGGTTCATCCCGGACCGGGACGACACGAGCTTTGCCTACCACGAGCGAAAGCCCTCCGTCGAGGCGCGGCGGGGCCAGTTTCACACGTACGTCTCCCCGGACGGACGCGGGGACACCATGCCGGTCCACACGGATGCCTTCGTGGATGCTGGACTCTTCGCCCCGGACGACCGGCCGTCCCATGCCCTGCCGCCGGGCCGGGGCGCGTGGGTGCAGGCCGTGGACGGAATCGTCTCCGTGGGCGGCGTGACACTGCGGACGGGCGACGGCGCGGGCGTCACAAATCCCACCGCGCTCCGGTTCTCGTTCG